>NZ_CP032229.1:5131865-5433739 GCF_004328625.1 Streptomyces seoulensis | reverse complement strand
ATCCGGGGCGGCATCCTCTCCGTGGACGCCGGGCAGACCGAGGCGGCGCAGGCGCTGGGCCTCGGCAGAGTGCGCACCCTGCGCCGGATCGTCGTGCCCCAGGCGATGCGCTCCATCGTGCCGACGGCCGGGAACATGCTGATCGGCACCCTGAAGGGCACCAGCATCGTCAGCGTGCTGGCCGTCCACGACCTGCTGTTCTCGGTCCAGTTGATCTACAACCGGACCTATCAGGTCATCCCGCTGCTGCTGGTCGCCACCGTCTGGTACATCGTGGTGACCTCCGTGCTCAGCGTGGGCCAGTACCACGTCGAGCGGTACTACGGGCGGGGCGCGGCCCGCGACCAGGCGCCCGCCCCGCTCGCCCGGCTCGGCCCCTGGCTGACCGTGCTGCGTGCCCGGACCCGCCGCGCCTCCCTCGGCGGTGACCGGTGAGCACCCGCACCCTGGTGATCGTCGGCGCGGGACCGCGCGCCACCGGACTGCTGGAGCGCATCGGCGCCAACGCACCCGAACTCTGGTCCGGCGCACATGAGTTGCGCGTCCATCTGGTGGACCCCCATCCGCCCGGTCCGGGCCGGGTCTGGCGGGACGAACAGTCGTCGCTGCTGCGGATGAACTCCATGGCCGAGGACGTCACCATGTTCACCGACGAGAGCTCCACCGTGGACGGCCCGGTGCGCCCGGGTCCCTCGCTGGCCGAGTGGGCCGCCCAGTTCGCCGCGCCGGACGCGCCGCGCTTCGCCCCGTACGCGGAGCCGGCCGACCCGGAGGTGCTCGCCGAACTCCGCACCCTGGTCCCGGCCGGCTTCCCGACCCGGCGCGCCCAAAGCGCCTATCTGGACTGGGTGTTCCGGCGGGCGCTGGCCGATCTGCCGCCCACGGTCACCGTCGAGTGGCACCGCACCACCGCGACCTCGGTCACCGGCCCGGCGGACGGCCCCCAGGAGGTCCGGCTGGCCGGCCGCAGCACCCCGCTCCGCGCCGACCTGGTGATACTGACCCAGGGGCATCTGGACTCGACTCCCGCACCGGCGCACCGGGTTCACACCGACTTCGCCCGCCGGCACGGGCGCTTCCATCTGCCGCCCGCCTTCTCCGCCGACGCCGATCTGTCGGGGCTGCGGCCCGGTGAGGACGTCGTGCTGCGCGGCTTCGGGCTGGCGTTCGTCGACCTGACGGTGCTGCTCACCGAGGGCCGGGGCGGCGCCTACCGGACCGAGCCGGACGGCACGCTGACCTACCTGCCCTCGGGCCGCGAACCCGTGCTGCACGTCGGGTCGCGGCGCGGGGTGCCGTACCACGCCAAGACCGGCTACCAGCTCCAGGGACCCCGGCCGCCACTCCCCCGCTACTTCGGCCCGGAGGCGGTCGACGCGCTGACCGCCGGGGGCGAGCCGCTGGACCTGCGGCGCGATGTGTGGCCGCTGATGGCCAAGGAGATCGGGTTCGGCCACTACCACGAGCTGTTCCACGCCCACCCCGAGCGCACCGCCATGCCCTGGCCGGAGTTCCTGGCCGCCTACGACCAATTCGGCTGGTATTCGGCACAGTTGGCCGGGCTGGTGGCCACCGCTGTGCCCGAGCCGGCCGACCGGCTGGACTTCGAGACGCTGGACCGGCCGCTGGACGGGCTCGTCTTCGACACCCCGGACGCCTTCCAGGAGCACCTGCGCGCCTACTTCCGCGAGGACCTGGCCCGCCGCGAGGACCCGGAGCACAGCGCCGACCTGGGCGCGTTCCTGGCGCTGCTCTCCCTGTACGGCCAGTTGCCCGGCCTGGTCGCCTCCGGACGGCTGACGGCACGCTCGCTGGCGGACGGGCTGGACGGCTGGTGGCAGGGGTTCTTCAACTTCCTCGCCTCCGGTCCGCCCGGCTTCCGGCTGCGCGAGCTGGACGCGCTGTCACGCGCCGGTGTGGTGCGCTTCCTCGGCGCGGACATCAGGGTCGGTACGGACGAGGCCACCGGCACCTTCACGGCGACCAGTCCCACGGTGCCGGGGCACACCGTGCACGCGACCGCGCTGATCGAGGCATATCTGCCGGGTCCGAACCTGGACCGCACCGAGGACCCGCTGCTGCGGCACCTGCACCGCGCCGGGGCGCTGGCGGAGGAGGTGGTCGTCGACGACACGCACCGGCACCGGTCCGGGCGGATCACCGTGTCCCTCGCCGACGGCCATCTGATCGACCCCGGCCTGGGCCGGCCGCACCCGCGCCGGATCGCCCTGGGCGCACCGACCGACAGCCGGGCCATCGCCGCCTTCGCCCGCCCACGCACCAACGCGCCCGCCTTCCGGCAGAACGACACGGTGGCGAGGGCGGTGCTGCGGGCGCTGGACGCGGGATGGGAGCCACATGTGGGAGGACCACATGTGCGGGAGCCACATGTGGGAGGGCACGGGCCACATGTGCGGGAGCCACATGTGGCCGAGACCCATGTGGCCGAGGCCCATATGCCGGAGGCCGATGTGGCGAAACCGGTCGACTGCGCGCGGGTCGGTACCTGACGTACGAGGGGGCTGCCCGGACCACGACCGGCCAGCCCCCTCCCCGTGCGCTTACGCCCCCGGCCCCACCGGGATGTCCCCGCGCAGGGTGATCCGGTGCATCACCCGGTGCTGGTCTCCGTAGTCGCGGTTGGCGTAGTGCGAGGTGCTGCGGTTGTCCCACAGGGCCACGTCACCCGGCTGCCACCGGTGCCGGACCACATGTTCCGGCTTGGTGAGGTGTGCGTAGAGAATGTCGAGCAGGCCCCGGCTCTCGTGCTCGGAGACGCCGACGATGTGCGAGGTGAAGCCGGGGTTCACGAACAGCCCCTTGCGCCCGCTCTCCGGGTGCACCCGCACCACCGGATGCTCCACCGGGGTGAGCTGCGTGAACACCTCGCCCTCCCACAGGTTGCCCTTCCCCTGGCGGCGCTGGGCAAGGTAGTACCCGAACTCGCGGGAGCCGTCGTGCACGGCGGTGAGGGTGTCGATGTGCGCCCGCAGCCCCGGCGACAGCGACTCGTACGCGGCCTGGCTGTCGGCCCAGTTGGTGTCTCCCCCGGTGGGCGGCAGCACCACCGCGCGCAGCACGGAGATGGCGGGCGGACGCGGCACGAAGGTGACGTCGGTGTGCCACACGTCGGCGAACCCGTTGTCCTGGCTGTCCAGCGCGTACACCTCGGGCGCCACGTCGCCGGAGTCGTGCACCGGGTGCCCGACCGTGACCTCGCCCAGCCGGCGGCCCAGCTCGATCTGCCCGGCGTCGTCGAGCAGATGCTGTCCCCGTACGAAGAGGACCTTGTGGCGCACCAGGGCCTCGCGGAGCGCGAGCACGCCGTCGTCGTCCAGGTGGGCCAGCTCGATGCCGTCGATCTCGGCGCCGATGTTCGGGCCCAGCTCGGTGAGCGGCAGCCGCGTCGCCACGGGCCGGTCGCTGAGGATGCTCATACAGGTGTCCTTTCCGGTAGGGCCCCGTCCGGGACCTCGATTCTTGTCGCGTACGGCGGTCAGGCCGCGGCGGCGCTCTTGACGGCGTGCGCCACCTCGGCCCGCAGTTCCCCGAACTCCGGTGAGCCGCGCAGTGCTTCGGCGTCCACCTCACCGCGCGGCAGGGTGATCGGCAGGTCGAGCGCGACGGTCCCCGGGCTCTTGGTCAGTACCACGATCCGGGAGCCGAGGAACACCGCCTCCTCGGCCGAGTGCGTCACGAACACCGTGGTGCGCCCCGCCTGGGCGGCCATCCGGCGTACGTCCTCCTGGAGCCGCTCCCGGGTGAGCGCGTCCAGCGCGGCGAACGGCTCGTCGAGCAGCAGCAGCGGGTTCTCGGCGGCGAGCGCGCGGGCGATGGCGACGCGCTGCTGCTGGCCGCCGGAGATCTCCCAGACCCGGCGCTCCTCGGTGCCCTCCAGACCGACCCGCGCCAGCAACTCGGCCCGTCGCTGCGGCCATTGGGCACGTTCGACGCCCGCGTACCGGAGAGCCAGGTCGAGGTTTCCGCGCACGGTACGCCACGGGAAGAGCCTCGGTGTCTGGAACACCACCCCCGCCGTGTCGCCGGGGCGGGGGTCGGTGCCGGAGACCTTCACCGTGCCCTCGCTGGGCCGCTCGAACCCGGCGATCAGCCGCAGCAGGGTGCTCTTGCCGCAGCCGGAGGCGCCGACCAGGACGAGGAACTCCCCGGTGGGCACGGTGAGATCGACCGGGCCGACGGCGGTCACGGCGCCGTACCGATGGGTGACCCGATCGAGCCGGACGGCACCGCCCGCGACCGCGTCCGGCTCAACCTTCTTCTCCGTCAGCTCACTTGAGGACATCGGGCAGCCCCTTGAGGTAGAACGCCTTCTCGACGGAGGCCGCGGAGGGCGCCGCGTCGATCTGCTTCTGGCCGGCCAGGAAGCGGCCGGTGTCGCCGACGTACGTCAGCAGCTTGCCGGGCTTGCCGTCGGTGCCCAGCCACTCGGCGGAGGTCACCTGCTCCGGGGTGAGGAACACGCCCTGCGCGAGCTGGGCGCGGGCGTCGGCGGCGCTGATGTTCAGCTCGGCCGCGACCGCCTTCACCGACCCCTCGTGGTCGGACTTCAGCAGCCGCAGCGCCTCCGCCTCGGCCTTGCGCCAGGCGTCGATCGCCTTCGGGTCGCGGGCGATCAACTCGTCCGAGACGACGGCGAGATCCAGCGTCGGCTTGCCCGAACCGGCCACCTGCTTGCTGCTGGTGAGCTGCTTCCCCGTCTTGCGCAGCTCGTCCAGCGTCGGCAGCCAGACGTACGCGGCGTCGATGTCGCCCCGCTGCCAGGCGGCGAGGATCGCCTGCGGCTGGAGGTCGATCAGCTTGACGTCGGACGGCTTCAGCCCGGCCTTGTCCAGCGCGGCCAGCAGGCTGTAGTGCGAGGTCGACGCGAACGGCGTGGCGACGGTACGCCCCTTCAGCCCGGCCACGTCGGAGATACCGGTGCTCTTCCGCGCCAGCAGCGCCTCGTTCTCCCCTGCCACGTCGAGGATCCAGGCGACCTTGTACGGGATCGGCGAGGACCCGGATATCCCGCGCGCGAACGGGCTCGACCCGAGCGCGGCGATGTCGAGGGACTTGCCGAGGAACGCCTGGTTGACGCTGGCCCCGGAGTCGAACTTGATCCAGGTGACGGTGTGGTCCGGCAGCGCCTTCTCCAGCAGCTTTCTGTTCTTCACGATCAAGTCGCCGCTGGGAAAGGCGAAATAGCCGATGCGCAGCCGTTTGCCGGAGCCGGAGCCCGAGGCGGAGCTGTCGGTGGAGCAGCCGGTGACCGCCGCGGTGGCGGCGACGGCGAGCGCCCCCGCGAGCAGCTGGCGGCGGGACGGGCGGAGCGGAGCGTGGGACATGGAAGTGCCGTTTCTCTAGCGGGAGTTGGAAGGTGTCTCAGGTGCGGCCACGCCAGGGCACGACGGCCCGTTCCAGGCGTAGCAGCAGGCCGTCGATGATCAGGCCGGAGATGCCGATGGCGATGATGCCGACGAGCACGACCGGGGTGTTGTTGTAGTTGGCGGCGTCCTTGACCATGCCGCCGATGCCGGGCAGTCCGTTGACCAACTCGGCGGCCACCAGGGAGGAGTAGGCGACCCCGACGGCCAGCCGGACACCGGTCAGCGTCTCCGGCAGGGCGGAGGGGATGACCACGTCCCGTACGACGTCCCAGCGCGAGGCGCCGAGTGCGCGGGCGGCTTCGGTGAGCGCCTTCGGTACGGCGGCCACGGCCGCGGTGGTGGAGACGGCGACCGGCGGGAACGCGGCCACGGCCAGCAGGGTGATCTTGGGCTCCTCGTTGATGCCGAGCCAGATGATCAGCAGGGAGAAGTACGCCAGCGGGGGCAGGGTGCGCAGGAAGGTGATCCAGGGCTCGAACAGCGAGCGCACCCAGCCGGCGGTGCCCATCAGCAGCCCGAACACCACCCCGGCGACGATGCCGATACCGGCGCCGAACGCGATGCGGCGCAGGCTGATGTCCAAGTGCTCGATCAGATAGGTGCCGTTGTAGCCCCGGACCCCGTCGTGCGTGGTCGACACGTCGATGAAGGCCCGCCACACCTTGGCCGGCGGCGGCACCAGTGTCTCGCTCCAGGTGCCGCTCACCGCGAGGAGCTGCCACAGGAGGAGGAAGAGGACGAGCGAGCCGAGTGGAAGTGCCGCGCGTTTCACGGCACTTGAGGAGCGGGCGGGGCGGGGTGCGGCGGCGGCCGGGAGCGGGTCGGCCTTCTCCGGGCGCAGGGAAATGGACACGGGCGGCCTCCATGGGCCTCGTGACGGGGATGAACGGGTATGGCGAAGTGCCGCCTGCGCAGCGGGAGTTATCGATCCTGCGAGACACAACTCGCCGGGAGACCGCGCCGGGTCACCTCACCGGGCGAAGCGGACCGTCAGAGACGCGCGGACAGCGGCGGTCAGCGACAACACGCGGCCGGGCGTCGGCACAGGTCGATGACCAGGCGTCGCACCAGCGGCATGGGATTCATGGGGCCCTTTTCTACCCCAGCCGGGCCTGACCACCAAGAGGTGTCCACGAAGTGGACCACAGGGTGAGAACGAGGGTGCGACGGGACACCACGAGAGGCCGTCGGGAGAAACGCTCTGCCTGGACAGGGCCGCCGAGACGCACGGTGACCCGAGCGGCGTTCACTCGTTTGCCGTAGCACCAGCTCCGAACGCCCCCGGTCACGGAAGGCAGTCGCCCGATGGTCCTGTCCTCGCTCAGTCGTTCCCCGCACGGCCGCCTGCTGCACGCCGAGCGCAGACTCGCCGAGCGGTACACCGAGCTGGTCCGCCTCGCCTACCTCGTCCTCCCGGCCTCCCTCGGCCGGCACCGCCGGGTGCTCGCCGCGCACTCCCTGGTGCAGCGCAGCCTGCCCGACGCAACGCCCGCCGTACCGGCGCCCCGTGTGCCAGGGGCCGACCCGGACCGGTCGCTGCGGGTGGCGGTGGTGCGCGGGGCGCTGGCCCAGTGCCGACGGCCCCGGCTGTGGCCGGAGGGGACGCGGCCGCCCCGGCTGCTGGTGCCCCGGCTGCCGGTGGTGCTCGGGCTGCGGCTGGCGCCGCGCTCGGGCGGGGCCGAGGAGATGGCGCTCGGCCAGGCCCTCTCCGACCTCTCCGCCCCGGCCCGCGCCGCCTTCGTCCTCCTCCGTGTGGAGGGCCTCACCGCCGACCACGCGCGCGGGGTCCTGGAGGCGGCCGGGGTGGCGAACGCCCAGGTGGCGGTACGGCAGGCGGCCCGGCTCGACGCCTCGCTGGGCGCGGCGGCCGGGGCGGTGCTCACCTCGGACGAGTTCGACGCCTGCACCCTGCGCGCCCGCCCCACCGATCTGGTCCGCCGCCGGCGCCGGGTGCGGCTGGCCGCGCTCGCCGTGCTGGCGGGCGCCCTCACGGTGGGCGGCCTGGCAGCCGTCACGCACTCGGCGCCGGACACGTCCGAGACGTCGGCGCGCAAGCCCCGGTCGGCCGATCTGGTCAGGGTCGGGCCCGGTGAGTGGGCGGACACCTCGCGGGTGGACTTCACCGCCTGGCCCGCGCGCGGGGACCGGGTGCGCGACCGCGCGCTGCTGGACCGGGCGCTGGCCGTCTGGGCCGACCCGCCGTCCGGCACGCGGGTCGACCGCGCCCCCGGCACCCCGGCCGATCCCCCGCCGCGCGCGCCGCGCCTGCTGTACGCCGGGTCGGTGGGCGGGCACGCGGTGGTGGTGTTCCACGACGGCCAACGCCTGGTGCGGTACGCCGAGTCGGGCACCGGTGAGCGGCTCAGTCTGGCCCGCGTGGACGACGCCGACGTGACGACCGCCGCGGCCGTGGTGCTGGACGAGCGGGGCGGCGCGGTGCGGTATCTGCTGGCGCCGTGGGTGGCGGAGTCCTCGGTACGCGATCTGACCAGGCCGGACTCCCCCGCGCGGCCCCTCTCGGTGGCGCGGGACGGGGTCACCGCGCCGGTGCCCCGGTGGACGGGCGGCGGCTGCGGGCGTCGTCCGGCGCTCCAGTTGCGCTCGTCCCCGGCGATCGCCGAGCACCACGCGTTCCTCCTGGCCGACCTCGGCGGACTCACGCCCGCGCATCTGACGTACACCCCGCTGCCGGGCCATGGCTCCCCGCCCGCCAGGCAGCCGCGCGAGGCCACCGGGCCGGCCGCGCTGGTGGCGTGGGGGCAGACGGGCTGCGACCTGGACTCGGCGGGCGGCCCGGGGGTGCGGGCGGTCAACGCCTGGGACTTCGCCGAGCAGGACCTCCCGGACGGCGGGGGCCACGCCGTGTGGACCTGCGCGCGGGCGGACACCTGGCAGGGTCCGGGGAACATCACCGTCTCCCTGCGCCGGCCGGGCGAGGACGCGCAGGTGGTGACGCGGGTGCGGTCGACGGCCGTGTGCAGCAGGTTCGGCCGGCACGTGGTGGCGCGGACGCACTGGAAGTCCCCGCGCGGACACTGGTACGTCCTGGCGGCGGGCAGCCGCCACATCACCTCGCTCGCCCTCACCGGCGACGTGCGCGCCACCCGCGACGGCCACACCCTGGCGGTACGGGCACCCAAGGACGCCTCCACCCAGGTCCGGGCCAGGCTGACCTCGGGCGAAACGCTGCCGGAGGTCGGTTCCGGGCCGTCCGGGGGTACCCGGCCCTAGCGGCGACCCGCTGCCCGACCTCTGGAGATCGATCATGGTCCACGTCCGACGTTCCTTCACCGTCCCCCGCCCCCTGCCCGCGGTGAACGCCTACCTGGCCGACTTCGCGAACGCCGTGGACTGGGACCCCGGCACCCAGGAGTGCGCCCGCACCAGCGGCACGGGCACCCCCGCCGAGGGCGCCACCTGGCACAACGTCTCCGAGTTCCGTGGCCGCAGCACCGAACTCGAGTACCGCCTCGACCACCGCTCCGAGGACCGCCTCACCTTCACCGGCACCAACAAGACAGCGACCTCCACCGACGACATCACCCTCCGCCCCACCCCCGACGGCACCGAGATCACCTACGACGCCACCATCCAGTTCCACGGCCTCGCCCGCCTCGCCGACCCCTTCCTCCGCAACGAGTTCGAACGCCTCGGCGACGAAATCACCCACACGATGCCGAGGGCGATCGAGTCGGCGGTGCCGTCGAGTTGAGGGCAACGCCAAAGGGCCCCCTCCGTACGGTTTCTGACGACCGTTCGGAGGGGGCCCGCTTGGACTTCTCTACGAGCCGCTGTAGTTGAGGTCGTCGCTGCGCCGCTCCGGGGGCGCCACCGGCTCCTGCGCGTCCCACGGGCGCGCGATCGGCCCGGAGACCGACCTCCACCACGTGTCCGTCGGCACCCGCCCGCCCGGTTCGAAGGGCTCGCCCGGGCGGGGGGAGGCCACGGTCTGGCCGGCCGCTTCGCCTGCTTCCTTCGTCCACTCGCCCGGTTCCGCCCAGGGGTGCATCGCGAGGTTGAAGGTGCCCCAGTGGATGGGGAGGAGGACGCCGTGGGGGGTGTCGGACTGGAGGTCGAGGTGGGCGCGGACGCCCTCCTCGGGGGTCATGTGGATGTCGGGCCAGTAGGGGCTGTAAGCGCCGATCTGGATCATCGTGATGTCGAAGGGGCCGTGGGCCGCGCCGATGTCCTTGAAGCCGTCGAAGTAGCCGGTGTCGCCGCTGTGGTAGACGCGGTGCCGCTCGCCCGCGACGACCCAGGAGGCCCAGAGGGTGTGCTGGGTGTTGCGCAGGCCGCGCCCGCAGAAGTGGCGGGCCGGGGTCGCGGTCAGCGTCACCCCGCCGACCTCGGTCGATTCGTGCCAGTCCAGCTCGCGCAGCCGGTCCGGGGACACTCCCCAGTGCTCCAAGTGCGCGCCCACGCCCAGCGGGACGGCGAACAGGGTGTCCGTGCCGGCCAGCGCCTTGATGGTGGGCAGGTCCAGGTGGTCGTAGTGGTCGTGGGAGATGACCACCACGTCGACCGGGCCGAGCGCGGCCAGCGGCAGCGGGGCGGGGTGCAGCCGCTTGGGCCCGGCGAAGGGGAACGGCGAACAGCGCTCACCCCAGACCGGGTCGAACAGCACCCGGCGCCCGTCGATCTCCACCAGCACGCTGGAATGTCCGAGCCATGTCACCCGCACGCCGCTCACCGGCGGCTTGGCCAGATCGGCCACCGTGGTGGGGTGCACCGGGATCGTGCCCTGCGGAGCGCGGACGGGACGGGTGTCCTTGTCGAAGAACGCCTTGGCGAGGTCCAGCGTGGAGCCGGAGGGCCGGGTACGGGCGGTGCCGCCGGGGTTCTGGAAGACGCCGTCCTTGAAGTGCGGGGAGCGCTGGATGCGGGCCAGGCGCTCACCGCTCGGTTCCGCGCCGAAGGCTTCGGGCTGTAGCGCGCGGAGCCCGGAGCTCAGGGAACGCAGACCGGACACGGTACCTCCAGATGGAGTCGCTCAAGGGCTCCATGGTCGACGGCGACTACGGCGGCCCCGAGCCGCCGAGGGCCGGCGAGCCCGGCCACAAGTCCCAACGCCCACGCGGCCCTCACTGTTCCCGAACAGTGTTCCGGATTCACCCCACCGGGCGGGGTCGCCCCCGTTGCGTCCGGACGACGTCCAGGCGACGTCCGGACGATGAAAGCGGGTTCCGCCGCCCCCACGTCGCAGGGACGGCGGCGAACCTCACGCCACCGACGCGATCCGCATCCTGATGTCGCTCGGCGACAGCGCGCCCTTGGCCACCACATGGTCCCCGGAGGACTCGCCGCGCAGCCGGCGCCCGATCCACGGCACCAGATGCGTACGCGCCCAGTGCACGTCGTCGCGCCGGATCTCCAGCGTGCCGCGCGGCGGCAGCACCGGCCACTCCTGCTCGGGGTCGGCCGGGATCTCCAGGCCGAGTGCCTGGCCCGCGCGCAGCGCGACCCGGGTGTGACC
This sequence comes from Streptomyces seoulensis, assembly GCF_004328625.1. Taxonomy (NCBI): domain Bacteria; kingdom Bacillati; phylum Actinomycetota; class Actinomycetes; order Kitasatosporales; family Streptomycetaceae; genus Streptomyces; species Streptomyces seoulensis. The sequence goes on along the minus strand of NZ_CP032229.1, from coordinate 5,422,879 downwards.
CTCGGGCGAGAGATGCAGCCGGTCGAGGTCCCACGCCCGGCGGTCCTGCACGGACTTCAGGGACCACAGGTCGAGCACGGGGCAGTTGTACCGGTCGGCGATGGCCCGTACATGCCCGTTGTACGTGGCGATCTTGCCGCGCAGATGCTTCAGCAGCGGGACGCCGCGGGTGTCGAAGCCGGTCGCCACCAGCACGGTGCCGGCGCCCGCCGCGAGCTGGGCCACGGCGCGTTCGAAGCGCTCGGCCGTCTCGTCCGGGTCGGTGCCGGGGCGGATGATGTCGTTGCCCCCCGCGCAGATGGACACGAGGTCCGGGGCGAGCGCCGCCGCCCTGGGCACCTGGTCAGCCGCGATCTGGTCGAGCAGCTTCCCCCGCACCGCGAGGTTGGTGTACCTGAAGTCGCCTTCGGGGCGCCGGTCGGCGAGGAGCACCGCGAGCCGGTCGGCCCAGCCGACGAACGCCCCGTCGGGGCCGGGGTCGCCGACGCCTTCGGTGAAGCTGTCCCCCACCGCCACGTACGACCCGATCACTGTCCTGTTGTCATTCTCCATATCGTCTGCCACGTCGGACCATGATTCACCCCGGGATGTGACCTACGCGACCGTAAGCAGGGGTTGACGGACGGTGAGATAAGCCACGCTTAAAGAATTTGCCAATCGTGGAATAGCACCGGCGGCCACCCTGTTGAACGGGCGATCACGGGGTCTCAGTGGCGGAAATCCGATGTCGTATCGTCAGCGGTGCGCCCGTCGACGAGCCGCGTGGCGGGGCGGAGCCCTCAAGGAGCACCCGTGACGCAGCAGGTCCCGTCGACCGAACCCGAGCTGTCCGCCGTCCGCAACTTCCGTGACGTGGGCGGCCTTCCGACGGTGGACGGCCGCAAGGTGCGGCACGGGGTGCTGTTCCGCAGCGGACATCTGGCGCACGCGACCGAGGAGGACGCGGCCTTCCTCTCCTCCCTGGGCCTGCACACGGTCTTCGACTTCCGGAATTCGGCCGACCAGCGCCTGGAGGGTCCCGACGTCGAGCTGCCCGGCGTGCGCAATGTGAACGTGCCGCTGAGCGACCCGGCCGACGGTGCCGAGTTCTGGCGGATGGTGCGCGACGGCGACCTGGACCAGCTGCGGGAGATCCTGTCGGACGGCAAGGCCGCGGGCCGCATGATCGAGTCGTACCGGCGGATCGTCACCGAGCGCACCGCCGAGCACTCCCGCGTGCTGCACGCGCTGGCCGAGGACAGCGTGCCCGCGCTGATGCACTGCGCGGCCGGCAAGGACCGCGCCGGTATCTCGGTGGCGGTGACGCTGCTGGCGGTGGGCGTGGAGCGGGACGCGATCACCGCCGACTACCTGGAGTCCAACGCCAAGCACCGGCGCTACAAGGTCCGCCGCAGCGGTGACCAGGCCGGCGCGTACACGCCCGAGGTGATGGAGCTGCTGAGCCCGCTGTTCGACGCCCGCGCGGAGTACCTGGCGGCGGCCTTCGACAGCATCGAGGACACCTGGGGCGGGGTGGACGCCTACCTGGAGCGGGGGCTGAGGCTCTCGGACCAGGCGCGGGAGCGGCTGCGCGAGCGCCTGGTCGACTGACCCGCTGTGCGGGGCGCCACGGCCGTCAGCTCTTGGCGCCCAGCGAGAACAGCAGGAACAGGAAGGCGGCCAGGACGTGGCCGAGGGCGACGTACACGACGAGCCGGACCCACAGGGAGCGCGGCAGCTTCTCTTCCATGTCACTCATGACGGCTCTCCGGTCGGATGGCCCAGGCACAGGGTGGCCGTGGGGCTCTGCAGCAGGGTGTGGACGAACAGCAGCTCCACGCCGCCCGGGTCGTCGGCGTTGAGGCGGTGCGGGGTCAGCGAGTCGAAGTGGGCGCTGTCCCCGGGGGCGAGCAGGTGCGCGCCGTCCCCGAGGCGCAGCCGCAGCCGGCCGCTGAGGACGTACAGCCACTCCTCGCCGGGGTGGACGCGCACGATGTCGCCCTGGGCGCGGTAGGGCACCCGGACCCGCAGGGCCTGCATGCCGCGGCCGGGGGCGCCGGCCTGGAAGTAGGTCCAGCCGGCGGCGCGGGTGGGTTCCATGTCGGCGGCGCGCACGATGGCGTCCCGGTCGGCGGCCGTCTCACCGAGCAGGTCGGAGACCGTCGTACCGTAGATACGGGCGAGGGCCAGGAGCATCGGCAGCGAGGGCTGGCGGTGCCCGGTCTCCAGCCGGGAGAGGTGCGCCGGGGAGAGCCCGGCGGACCCGGCCGCGGCCTCCAGGGTGAGGCCGGCCCGGCGGCGCAGGGCGCGCAGTTGCGGCGCCACGGCGGGCAGGTCGTCGCCCTGGCCCGCCGGAGAGGCCGCTTCGGAGGCGTTCATGCCTCCATTGAGCCCGACTTTTGCCTGTCGGGCAATCTTCTTGCCTCAGAGGCAAAAAGCCCGGAGTAACTGGTCAGCGTCCGGCGACCGCCTGCTTGATCAGGGTCCGCCCGAAGTCCCACATCAGCCCGCCCCCGCTGTGCGCGTCGTCCATGACGGCGGTGAAGGCGTCCACGAACCGCTCCACGTCCGCCTCGTCGATCACCAGCGGCGGGATCAGCTTGATCACCTCCAGGTGGTCGCCGGAGACCTGGGTGAGAATCCGGTGCCGCTGGAGCAGCGGGACGACGACCATCTGCGCGAACAGCCCCTTGCGGGCGGCCTGGAGCATGGTCCAGCGGCCGCGCAGCTTCAGCGAGTCGGGGCGCCCGAACTCGATGCCGATCATCAGCCCCCGCCCGCGCACGTCTGCCAGCAGCTCGTACTTCCCGATGAGCGCGGCCAGCCGGGACTTCAGCAGCTCGCCCATGGTCCGGGCGCGGGCGACGATCTGCTCGTCCTCCATGACGGACAGCACCGCGAGCCCGGCCGCCATGGCCTGGGCGTTGGCACCGAAGCTCGCGGAGTGCACCAGGACCCGGTCCATGGACGAGTAGACCTTCTTGAAGATCCAGTCCTTGCCCAGCGTGGCGCTGACCGGGACATAGCCGCCGGAGAGCGACTTGGCGACGCACACCAGATCGGGCTCGACGCCGTCCTCGTGCTGGTAGGCGTAGAAGTCGCCGGTACGGCCGAGCCCGGTCTGCACCTCGTCGGCGATGAGCAGCGCCTTGTGCCGGTGCAACAGCTCCTGCGCGGCGCGGAGATACCCGGGCGGGCTCTCGTGCACGCCCTTGCCCTGGATCGGTTCGACGATGAGCGCGGCGACGTCGCCGTTCTTCAACTCCCTTGCCAGCGCGTCGAGATCGCCGAGCGGTACGGCGGTGTCGGGGAGCAGCGGGGCGAAGCCGTCACGGAAGCCGTTCTCGCCGTTGACCGACAGGGAGCCGGTGGTGAGGCCGTGGAAGGCGTGGTCGCAGTACAGGACGCGGGGGCGGCCGGTGGCGAAGCGGGCGAACTTCAGCGCGGTCTCGACGGCCTCGGTGCCGCTGTTGCCGAAGAACACCCGGTCCAGGTGCGGGCTGTGGGCCAGCAGGCGCTCGGCGAGCAGGCCGGGCAGCGGCTGGCAGTCGAAGCGGGTGAGGTCGGCGAGGTTCAGGTCGAGCACGTCGTGCAGGGCCTTGCGCACGACGGGGTGGTGCCGCCCGAGGCCCATCACGCCGAACCCGGCGAGCATGTCGAGGTAGTCGTTGCCCTCGGCGTCGAAGAAGTGGGCGCCCTCGGCGCGTTCGTAGACCTTGTCGAAGCCGATGGTGTGCAGCATGCGCGGGAGTTGGGGGTTGAGATGGCGCGTGTGCAGGTCGTAGCGCTCGGCTCCACGCGCGGCGAGGAGGGCTCCGAGGTCGAACTCCGTGCTCATTCAGCTCTCCTGGTTCTGCCGGGCGCCGGCGTCCTGGACGGCGAGGCTCGCACTGATCCGCCCGGCGATCTCCACCGGCGTGAGACCGATGTCGGCCAGCACCTCGCTCCGCTTGGCGTGCGCGAGGAACTGGTCCGGGATGCCGAACCGCCGTACGGGCACGTCCACATCGGCGTCCCCGAGGGCCAGCGCCACCGCCGAACCCACGCCCGCCGCACGGGAGTTGTCCTCGACAACGGCCACGAGCCGGTGCCGGGCGGCGAGTTCGGGCAGGGCGGGGTCGACGGGCTTGACCCAACGCGGGTCCACCACCGTGCAGTCGATGCCCCGGGCGCCGAGGAGCGAGGCGACCTGGAGGCAGACCGGCGCCATCACGCCGACGGCGACGAGGAGTACGCCGGGCTCGTCGTCCCGGTGGAGCACGTCCATGCCGCCGATGTGGCCGAGGGCGGGGATCTCGGGGCCGACGGACTCCTTGGGGAAGCGGATCAGGGTGGGCGCGTCGTCCACGGCGACCGCCTCGCGCAGTTGGGCGCGGAGCTGGGCCGCGTCGCGTGGGGCGGCGATCCTGAGGCCGGGGACGACCTGGAGGATGGACATGTCCCACATGCCGTTGTGCGAGGCGCCGTCGACGCCGGTGACCCCGGCCCGGTCGAGTACGAAGGTCACCCCGCAGCGGTGCAGGGCCACGTCCATCAGCAGCTGGTCGAAGGCGCGGTTCAGGAAGGTCGCGTAGACGGCGACGACCGGGTGCGCTCCCCCGGTGGCCAGGCCCGCCGCGGAGACGGCCGCGTGCTGCTCGGCGATCCCGACGTCCCAGACCCGGTCGGGGAAGCGCGCGGCGAACGGGCCGAGGCCGACCGGGTGCAGCATGGCCGCCGTGATGGCGACGACGTCCTCGCGCTCCTCCCCGATCCGGACGATCTCCTCGCCGAACACCGAGGTCCACGAGGGCCCGCCGACGGGGCTGAGCGGGGCGCAGGTCAGCGGGTCCATCACGCCCACGGTGTGGAAGTGGTCCTCCTCGTGCGCCAGGGCCGGCGGATATCCGCGCCCCTTCTCGGTGAGGCAGTGCACCAGCACCGGCCCGTGGAACCGCTTGGCCCGGCGCAGCGCGGACTCGACGGCGCCGATGTCGTGCCCGTCGATGGGGCCCACGTACTTCAGCCCCAGGTCCTCGAACATGCCCTGCGGGGCGAAGGCGTCCTTGAACCCCTTCTTGGCTCCGTGCGCGGCCTCGTACAGCAGGCCGCCCACGACCGGGGTGCGCTGGAGCGCCTCCTTGCCCCAGGCGAGGACCTGTTCGTAGCCGTCGGTGGTGCGCAGGGTGGCGAGGTGGTTGGCGAGGCCGCCGATGGTGGGCGCGTAGGACCGCTCGTTGTCGTTGACGACGATGATCAGCGGGCGGTCCTTGGCGGCGGCGATGTTGTTCAGCGCCTCCCATGCCATACCGCCGGTCAGCGCGCCGTCCCCGACGACCGCGACGACATGCCCGCGCTCCCCGAGCACCTGGTGCGCCTTGGCGAGGCCGTCGGCCCAGCCGAGGGAGGTGGAGGCGTGACTGTTCTCCACGATGTCGTGCTCGGACTCCTCCCGCGAGGGATAGCCGGACAGGCCGCCCTTGCCGCGCAGCTTGCTGAAGTCCTGACGTCCCGTCAGCAGCTTGTGCACATAGCTCTGGTGTCCGGTGTCCCAGACGATGCGGTCCGTCGGGGACTCGAAGACCCGGTGCAGGGCGATGGTCAGTTCCACCACGCCCAGGTTGGGGCCGAGGTGCCCCCCGGTCCTGGACACCGCCTCCACCAGGAACTCGCGTACCTCACCGGACAGTTCGCCCAAGTCTTCCTGCGACAGCGCCTTCAGGTCGCGTGGTCCCCGGATGCTCTCCAGAATCGTCACGCCGGCCCCCTCTCGGTCCGTGCCGTGCTCTGACTCAACTCACCTGATCAGCGGCGCCGGTCTCCTGGGCGAGCCGCATGGCCTCCTCGATGAGGGTCTCCACGATCTTCGACTCGGGGACGGTCTTGATGACCTCGCCCTTCACGAAGATCTGCCCCTTGCCGTTGCCGGAGGCCACGCCGAGGTCGGCCTCGCGGGCCTCGCCGGGGCCGTTCACGACGCAGCCCATGACGGCGACACGGAGCGGGACCTCCATGCCGGTCAGGCCCGCCGTGACTTCCTCGGCCAGCTTGTAGACGTCGACCTGTGCGCGCCCGCAGGACGGGCAGGACACGATCTCCAGCCCGCGCTGCCTCAGGTTCAGCGACTCCAGGATCTGGTTGCCGACCTTGACCTCCTCCACCGGCGGCGCCGACAGCGAGACACGGATGGTGTCACCGATGCCCTCGGAGAGCAGCGCGCCGAAGGCGACGGCCGACTTGATCGTGCCCTGGAACGCCGGACCCGCCTCGGTCACGCCGAGGTGGAGCGGGTAGTCGCACTGGGCGGCGAGCTGCCGGTACGCCTCGATCATCACGACCGGGTCGTTGTGCTTCACCGAGATCTTGATGTCCCGGAAGTCGTGCTCCTCGAAGAGGGACGCCTCCCAGAGGGCGGACTCGACCAGCGCCTCCGGGGTGGCCTTGCCGTACTTCTGGAGCAGGCGGCGGTCCAGCGAGCCCGCGTTCACGCCGATCCGGATCGGGGTGCCGTGGTCCCTGGCCGCCTTGGCGATCTCCCGGACCTTGTCGTCGAACTGCTTGATGTTGCCCGGGTTCACACGGACCGCCGCACAGCCCGCCTCGATCGCGGCGAACACGTACTTCGGCTGGAAGTGAATGTCCGCGATCACCGGAATTTGCGACTTCCGCGCGATGGTCGCCAACGCGTCCGCGTCGTCCTGCGTCGGACAGGCCACCCGCACGATCTGGCAGCCCGACGCCGTCAGCTCCGCGATCTGCTGCAACGTCGACCCGATGTCCGACGTACGCGTCGTCGTCATCGACTGCACCGACACGGGCGCCCCGCCCCCGACCGGCACCGGACCCACCTGGATCTGCCGCGACACCCGGCGGGTGGCGCCAGGGCGGGCCGGTACCTCGGGGACGCCCAGGGAGACGGCGCTCATGGCCTCACTCCCGGTTTCCGGAGACGGTCTCGCGCATGGCCCGCAGCGACTCCTTCAGGGAGCCCATGGTGGCGAGGACGGCGGTCGGCTCGTAGCCGCAGTGCGCCATGCAGTTGGCGCAGCGCGGGTCCTTGCCCCGGCCGTACTTGTCCCAGTCGGTGTCCTCGACCAGCTCGCGGTAGGTCGGCACGTACCCGTCGCTCATCAGGTAGCAGGGGCGCTGCCAGCCGAAGAGGGAGTAGTTCGGGATGGCCCAGGCGGTGCAGGGGAAGTCGACCTTGCCCTCGAGGAAGTCCAGGAACAGTGGGGAGTGGTTGAGCCGCCACCGCCTGCGGTTGCCGCCGGAGAACGCCTTCTTGAACAGCTCGCGGGTCTGCTCGACGCCGAGGAAGTGCTCCTGGTCGGGCGCCTTCTCGTAGGCGTAGGCGGGCGAGATCATCATCTCGTCCACCTCCAGGTCGTCGTTGAGGAAGTTCAGCACCTCGACGATGGTCTGCGGGGTGTCGGTGTTGAAGAAGGTCGAGTTGGTGGTGACCCGGAAGCCGCGCTGCTTGGCCTCCTTGATCGCCGCCACCGCCTCGTCGAACACGCCCTCCTTGGCCACGGACTCGTCGTGCCGCTCGCGCAGCCCGTCGATGTGCACCGCGAACGCGAAGTACGGGGAGGGGGTGAACTTGTCCATCTTCTTGCGCAGCAGCATGGCGTTGGTGCACAGGAAGACGTATTTGCGCTTGGCGACGAGCTGGCGCACGATCTCGTCGATCTGCGGGTGCATCAGCGGCTCACCGCCGGCGATGGACACCATGGGCGCACCGGACTCCAGCACCGCGCCCACCGCCTGGGCGACCGGCATGCGCTGCTTGAGCACCCCGGCGGGGTGCTGGATCTTCCCGCAGCCCTCGCACTTGAGGTTGCAGGCGAACAGCGGTTCCAGCTCGACGATCAGCGGGAACTTGTCCCGCTTGCGGAGCTTCTGTTCGGCCAGGTATGTAGCGACCTTGATGGACTGACGCAACGGCATGGCCATCTGGCTCACCTCCGGGGGAGCGGCAAGGAACGGTGCCATTCGAAAAACGCGGGAAGAACGGAACGAAGGACGCGGAAGGCCGATATTCCACCGCGTACCGTTCCGATCCGGACAAGTTCATGTTCAGGAGCGTCCACGACCACCCGTACGGCCGCAACCGGGCGGTCGCCCGTGCCGACGGCGGTGCGCAGGGTGGCCGCCGATTCCATGTCGACCGCGATCGCGCCGGTCGACAGCAGAGCGGACCGCTCCGGGCCACGGACCACGTGGTCGGAGCCGGTCAGAGGGCCGGTGTGGACGGTGCGGCCGGGGACGGCGCGCCTCAGCTCCTTCACCAGCAGGTCGGTGCCCGCGCAGGGGACGGTCCCCCGCGCGTCACGGGTCTCCTCGGCGACCACCAGGTCACCGGGGTGCATGCCCGGTGCCAGCCCGGCGCAGAAGCCGGTGGCCAGCACGGCGGCCTCGGCCATCCCCGGACCGGCGAGCCGTTCGGCGACGGACCGCTCCGCCGCCCTGGGGCCCATGCCGGTACGCAGGACGACGGGCAGTCCCCCGGCCCCGCCGCGGTCGCCGGTGCGCAGGGCGAGGTGCTCGATGCCGAGCGCGCAGACGATCAGCAGCGGTGCCGAGGCGGGCCGGGATCTCATTCAGCTCCCTTCGGCCGTGGCGCGGACGCCTCTGCGGGTGGCCAGCGGCGCCTTGTCGAAGGGGTCGCCGTGCAGGTACCGGCCGAGCGCGGTGAGCGGGAACACCTGCCGGTAGAGGTGGTAGTTGATGGAGAAGTCCCAGGGGAAGCCGGTGCCGGTGAAGTACGGCTCGTCCCAGGAGCCGTCGTCCCGCTGGGTGTCGGTGAGCCAGCGCACTCCGCGCTCGACGGCCTCGGAGTCCCGCTCCCCCGCCGCGAGCAGCGCCATCAGCGCCCAGGCGGTCTGGGAGGCGGTGGAGGCGCCCCGGCCGCTCCACTCCCGGGCGTACTTGTACGAGCGCAGGTCCTCGCCCCAGCCGCCGTCGTCGTTCTGCGCCTGCTGGAGCCAGTGCGTGGCGCGGCGGATCGCGGGGTGCGAGGTGGGCAGTCCGGCCGCCGTCAGCGCGGGCACCACCGAGCCGGTGCCGTATACGTAGTTGACGCCCCAGCGGCCGAACCAGGAGCCGTCCGCCTCCTGTTCGGCGAGCAGCCAGGTGATGCCGCGCCGGGTGCGCGGATCGTGGGCGAGCCCCTCGGCCGCCATCATCTCCACGACGTGCGCGGTGACATCGGCGGACGGCGGGTCGATGACCTCGCCGAAGTCGCAGAACGGCAGCCGGTTGGGGAAGGGGCTGGTGTTGTCGACGTCGAAGGCGCCCCAGGCGCCGTTCTTCGACTGCATCCCGAAGTTCCAGCGCACGGCCCGCGCGATCGCCCCGTCCACCCGGTCGGGGACGGGATGACTGACCCGGCGCAGGGCCAGCGCGACCTCGGCGGTGTCGTCGATGTCGGGGTAGTTGTCGTTGTGGAACTCGAACGCCCAGCCGCCCGGCGGGAGTTCGGGACGCTTGACGGACCAGTCGCCGGGCCGGCGGATCTCCTCGGCCAGCATCCAGTCGGCCGCCTTGAGCAGCTTCGGGTGATCGGCGGGGACTCCGGCGTCGGCCAGCGCGATGACGGCGAGGCAGGTGTCCCACACCGGGGACTGGCACGCCTCGATCATCCGGGACCCGTCGTCCCGCCAGACCGCGAACCGGTCCAGCGAGTCCAACCCGGCCCGCATCACCGGGTGTTTGAGGTCGTAGCCCATCAGATGCAGCGCGATGACCGAGTACACGGCCGGGGGCTGGATACCGCCCCAGCAGCCGTCGTTCTCCTGGCGTTCGACGATCCAGCGGGCGGCCGCGTTCATCGCGGCCCGGCGCACCCGGCGCGGTACCGCCCCGCGCAGCCGGTGCACCACCCGGTCGAGCCGCTCGAAGGCGCCATCCCAACTGGCCAGCGGGGCAAGCGGTTTGGGCGGGTTGGGGTTCGCCGGGTCGGTGTGCAGCTCGTCGAGCGGGAAGGGCGCGGGGCGCACCGGACGCTTGGCCGAGACGATGGTCAGCGGCACGATGGTCTGCCGGGCCCAGCAGCCGAAGTCATAGATGTTGAGCGGCAGCCAGGTGGGGAACCAGATGAGTTCCGGGGGGAGTTCGGGCAGGTCCTCCCACTTCCACCAGCCGAACAGCGCGAGCCAGATCCGGGTGAAGACGCGGGCGGAGGCGATGCCGCCCCGCTCGCGCACCCAGGCCGAGGCGCGCGCCATGTGCGGGGCGTCCGGTGCGTCACCGGCGAGCCGCAGCGCGACGTACGCCTCGACGGTGGCGGACAGTTCGCCGGGTCCGCCGTAGAAGGTGGCCCAGGCGCCGTCCTCGCGCTGCTCGCCCCGGATGAACAGGGCGGCGGCGCGGGTGGTCGCCTCGTCGCGGATGCCGAGGAACTGGCGCAGCAGGAGGTCCTCGGCGTCCATGGTGACGTTGGTCTCCAGGTCGCCCTTCCACCAGCCCTCGGGGTCCTGCAGGGCCAGCAGGTACTCGGTGGCGCGCGCGACGGCGCGTTCGGTGGCCTCGGGTACCCCGGCCGCCAGGGGGTCGGTGCTGTCGGTGTCGCTGGCCGCGGCAGCGCGGGGCGGGATGGCGGCCCCGGTGCTTCCGTCGGTCGTCGCTGTCATGGCTTCCCCTTTGTGCAGTCGTTCGAGTCGTGCTGCTGTGGGTCCGCCGTCGGCCGGTGTGCCGCTGATCGCGTCGCACCGGCCGGCGACTACGCGAGGGTTATTCGGCCGATAGTGATCATCTCTTCCTGACGACGACGAAGTCGGCGAGCGCCGTGAAGGCGTCCCGCACCCGGTCGGGCATGTCGACGGCGTGCAGGGCCTCGATGGCGACGGCGTGCTGACGCCGTGCCTCGTCCGCCGTCCACTCGCGGCCGCCCGCCGCCTCGATGAGGGCGGCGCGGGCCGCGAACTCCTCCTCGGAGAACGCGGCGAAGTCGCTGCTCTTGGCGTCGGCGGCGAGGATCTCGCCGAGCCGCTCGGAGGCCGGGCCCCCGGCGGCCAGGGCCGCCACCACGGGCAGGGACTTCTTGCGCTGGCGCAGGTCGCTCCAGGTCTGCTTGCCGGTGGACTCCGGGTCGCCCCAGATGCCGAGGAGGTCGTCGACGGCCTGGAAGGCCAGGCCGAGGTGGTAGCCGTAGCGCTCCAGCGCGTCGGCGGTGCGGTCGTCGGCGCCGCCGAGGACGGCGCCGATGGAGGAGGCGCAGGCCAGCAGGGCGCCGGTCTTGTTGCCCTCCATCTCCAGGCACTCCTCGACACTGACGCGGTCGCGGTGCTCGTAGGAGATGTCCTGGGCCTGGCCGTCGATCAGGGCGCGGGTGGCGGTGGTCAGCCGGCGGGTGGCGCGGCCGGCCTCGACGGTGCCCAGTTCCAGCAGCACCTCGTTGCCGAGGGCGAACAGGGCGTCGCCGACCAGGATGGCCTGGGCGGGGCCGTGCACCTTCCAGACGGTGTCACGGTGGCGGCGCTGCTCGTCGCCGTCCATCAGGTCGTCGTGCAACAGCGAGAAGTTGTGCACCAGCTCGACGGCGACCGCGCCGGGCACGCCCGCCTCGGGGGCGGCGCCGGTGACCTCGGCGGAGAGCACGGCGAGGGCGGGGCGCACGGCCTTGCCGCCGTCACCGGCGGCCGGGTTCCCGGCGGCGTCGATCCAGCCGAAGTGGTAGGCGGCGACGGTGTCCATGGGGGGCGCCAGCCGGTCGACGGCGGCGCGCAGGACCGGGGTGGCCAGGGTCCGGCCGCGCTCCAGCAGTGCGGTCACGTCCACCGCTGCGGCGGCTGTCGAGGCCGGGGGCGGCACAGTGGGCACAGTCTCTCCTCTTGTTGCGGTACCGGGGGTGCGGGGCCCCTCCGGGCTGTGCTGAACGAGCATCAGGCCGCCTCCTCGACTTGGAAGAGGTGGCGGGGGCGGGGCCGGCCCAGGGCGTCCAGCGCGGCGTCGGCCGCGCTCACGCCACTGCGGACCGCGCTCTCCATGGTCGCGGGCCAGCCGGTGGCGGTCCACGCGCCGGCCAGGTACAGGCCGGGAGCCTCGGTGCGGGCGCCGGGGCGCAGCCGCCCGACGCCCGGGGTGGGGGCGAACGTCGCGGTGCGCTCGCGGGTGACGAAGAAGTCCCGTACCCGCGCGGTGCGGGCGCCGGGGATCAGCCGTTCCAGCTCGGGCAGATAGCGCTCGCGCAGGTCGGCGACGGGGGCGTCGATGTCGTCCTGGGCGGCCGACTGGGACAGCGCCAGGTACTGGCCCTCGCGCAGCCCGGAGGCGGCGGTGCGGTCGAACACCCACTGCACGGGCGTGCCGAGCGCGGCGAGGAAGGGCCGGGCGAGCACCGGGCGGTCGTACACCACGTGCACGTTGAGGATCGGCGCGGTGCCGATGCGCAGCAGCCGGCCGGGGTCGTCGAGCGCGCCGGCGGGGAGCAGGTCGTGGGTCTCGCGCTGGGGTACGGCGAGGACGACGGCGTCGGTGTCGATGGTCTCGCCGGGGGTCTGAACGCTCCAGCGGCCGTCCGCGTTCTGAGAGAGGGAGGTGACGCGGGTGCGCAGCTCGGTACGGACACCGGCGGAGTCGAGGGCCTTGCGGGCCAGCTTGTCGTGCAGGTCGCCCAGCGGGACGTGCGCCCAGCCGATGTCGGCCGCGCCGGGCTCGGACAGCAGACCGGTCCTGAACACCATCGCGGCGAGTCCGAGCGAGGCGTCGCCCGCGACCGCGTTGAGGGTGGCGACTCCGACGAGGTCCCACAGCGCCTCGATGGCGCGCGCCGACTGGCCGTGCCGGGCCAGCCAGGTGCCGAAGTCCTGGTCGTCGAGGGCCGGGTCGGTGGGGTCGAGCCCCTTGAGCGCGAGCGCCGCCCGCCCCACCGAGGCCCGCTCGGCGAGCGAGAGGTGCGGGTACGCGGCCAGGCTCCGCCCCAGGTGCAGCGGTACGGGCAGCGGGTCGCGCCGCAGCCGGCCGAGCCGCCGCCCCTCGGGCTTGTCGACGTCGACCACGGGGACGTCGAGCCGGTTCTGCAGCGGGGCCAGCGCGGAGCCCTCGATCCGGTCGAGGAACCAGCGGTAGGCGGTGCAGCAGCGCAGGTAGACGTGCTGGCCGTTGTCCACGGTGAGGTCGCCGCGCTGGAAGGAGAAGGCGAGCCCGCCGAGCCGGGGCCTGCCTTCGAGCAGGGTGACGCGCACGCCCGCGTCGGCGAGCGCGAGGGCGGCGGTGACCCCGGCGAGTCCGCCGCCGACCACGACGGCGTCCCGGCCGGTGGAGCCGGTGTGCGCCCGTGCCGGGCGGGGGGCCTCGCTCATGCCGCGTCCTTCCGTGCGTGCCGCGCGTGCTGGTTGAACCGTGCACGTTCGGTCGTCGCTGTCAGGGACGCCACGCCGCGGGCGAGGGTTGCCCGCCGCGGCCGGGCCGCCGGAGCCGCCTCCTGGGCCTCGGCCGTCATCAGGCGCGCCCCCTGAGCGTCTGCCGCGAGACGTGCCGGGTGTCGAGGCCGGACAGGCCCCGCACGGCGACGTACGCCTTCTCGCGGCCGGGCAGCGAGACTCGGCCGCGCAGCACGGCCTCCGGGTCGCGCTCGATGCGGTCGAGCAGCCGGCGGTAGATCCCGGCCATGGCGGCGACGCAGGCGCCGCTGCGGCGGTCCAGCATGGGCAGCAGCCGGTAGCCCTCGGCGAACAGGGCGCGGGCGCGGCGGACCTCGAAGTGCACCAGGCCCGCGAAGTCGGAGCCCTCGGGCGGAGTGGGTCCGGCGAACCCGGCCGAGCAGCCGAACTTGGCCAGGTCGTCGGCGGGCAGGTAGGTGCGGCCGCCCTCGGCGTCCTCGCGCACGTCCCGCAGGATGTTGGTGAGCTGGAGGGCGAGCCCCAGTGTGTCCGCGTACTCGGGGGCGCGCTCGACGCCGCGTGCGCCGGGTTCGGTGCCGAAGATGCCCAGCGAGAGGCGTCCGATGGCACCGGCCACGCAGCGGCAGTAGACCTTGAGGTCGTCCCAGGTCTCGTAGGTCGCACCGCGCAGGTCCATCTGGACGCCGTCGATCAGCTCGTCCAGGCCGCCGAGCGGGATCGGGAAGACCCCGGAGGCGTGGGCGAGGGCGACGGCCACCGGGTCGGTGTCGTCCTCCTCGACCTCGCCCGCCTGGACCCGGCCGAGCAGCGCCCGGGTGTCCTCCAGGCGCTCCACCTTCACCGCGCCGGGCAGCTCGCCGTCGCCGATGTCGTCGACGCGCCGGGAGAAGGCGTAGAGCGCCGACATCGCGCGGCGCTCGGGCGTCGGCAGCAGCCGGATGCCGTAGGCGAAGTTGCGGGCCTGCTGGCCGGTGACCGTCTCGCAGTAGCGATAGGCGGCGAGTACCGGTGCGGACACGGCTTGCGAAGCCTCCACTGCCCGGATCACCCCTCTCCTCGCAGGGTCGTGCCCGCCTCACGCAGCAGCTGGAGCTTGCCGGGCTTGGGCGGGCCGGGAAGTACGTCGAAATCGGCGGCCGCGATCGCCCGGACCGCCGCCTTTCCTCCCGCCACGAATCCCGCGAGCAGCAGCTTCAGTCTGCCGTGGACGCTACCCACGAGGGGGGCGCCTTCATTCAGCAGATCGTGTGCGCGTCGGGCTTCGAAGGCGACCAGGGCGCGTACGGACGCGCCGGCGCTCGGGGCGGCGAGGTCGCTCTCCTGGACATGGAAACGCTTCATGTCCTGGGCGGGCAGGTAGATGCGGTCGCGGCCGAGGTCCTCGGCGACGTCCTGGAGGTGCTCGACGATCTGCAGCGCGGTGCACACGGCGTCGGAGCGCCGGACGCGCTCCGGGGTCGCGGTGCCGGTGACGCCGAGCACCAGGCGGCCGACCGGGTTGGCGGAGAGCGCGCAGTACGCGAGCAGGTCGTCGTAGGTCTCGTACCGGGTGACGAGCTGGTCCTGGCGGTTGGCGGCGATCAGGCCGAGGAAGGGCTCGGGGGTGAGACCGCGGCGGCGCACGGTGGGCTGAAGGCGGCGCAGCAGGGGGTGGTGCGGGGTGCCGTCGAAGACCCGTCCGAGGTCGGTCTCGAAGGCGTCGAGCAGGGCGAGGCGGTCACCGGCGCGCTCCTCGGGGACGCCGAGGGCGCGGGCGTCGGCGCCGCCGGGGGCCAGGTCGCCGTCGCCGATGTCGTCGACCAGGCGGGCGAAGCCGTAGACGGCCATGAGGTCGGTGCGCCAGGCGCGGGGCAGGAAGAAGGGGGCCACGGGGAAGTTCTCGCGCGCGGCCTTGTCCAGCGTGGCGCGTTCCAGTGCCGTCGCCGTGTCGGTTCCCGTCACTGCGCGCTGCCCGGTGCAAGGACGGCGCGGCTCGCGTTGAGCTGGGGAGTTTCCGTAGCCATTGCCGTCACATCTCCCGTTCTACACTGCCGACCCGATACACACTATTTCGGACACGCCGCCGACCCTCCGGGGGGCGTCCCGGCGGAGGGTGTCGCGCATTATCGCCCCGATTGCCGGTTTCCGGCACCGGTACAGCTTACGTTGTACAACGCGACAGGGTCCCCCGGGGTGTCCGGCGCATCACAACAACACACCGATGGACGCCAAGATTCCTACGCACCACCGGAGTTGACGCATCCTTTGCAGACGCCGGGCCCCGCCGGAGGAACACTCCGGCAGGGCCCCGACGGAGTCCGCGTCACGTGCCGCCGCGTGCCGCTACTTGCCCGTGAACTTCTCGTACTCCTTGAGGACCTCTTCGGTGGGTCCGTCCATGCGGAGTTCGCCGCGTTCCAGCCACAGGACGCGGTCGCAGGTGTCGCGGATCGACTTGTTGTTGTGGCTCACCAGGAAGACCGTGCCGGCCTCCTTGCGCAGTTCCCGGATGCGCTCCTCGGAACGCTTCTGGAAGGCGCGGTCGCCGGTCGCGAGCGCCTCGTCGATCATGAGCACGTCGTGGTCCTTGGCGGCGGCGATGGAGAACCGCAGCCGGGCCGCCATGCCCGAGGAGTACGTGCGCATGGGCAGCGTGATGAAGTCGCCCTTGTCGTTGATCCCCGAGAAGTCGACGATCTTCTGGTAGCGCTCCTTGATCTGCTCGCGGGACATACCCATGGCGAGACCGCCCAGGATGACGTTCCGCTCGCCGGTCAGGTCGCTCATCAGGGCCGCGTTGACGCCCAGCAGGGAGGGCTGGCCGTCGGTGTAGACCTTGCCCTTCTCCGCCGGGAGCAGACCGGCGATGGCCCGCAGCAGGGTGGACTTGCCGGAGCCGTTGGAGCCGATCAGGCCGATGGCCTCGCCCCGGTAGGCGGTGAAGGACACCCCGCGCACGGCGTGCACCTTGCGCACCCCGCGCGGCTCGCCGCGCTTGATGATGCGGCTCAGGGCGGCGGTGGCGCTGCCCTTGCCGGTCTTGGCGCCGTTGACCCGGTAGACGATGTGCAGCTCGTCCGCGATGACGGTGGGCCGGCGGTCGCCGGTGCTCTGCTCAGCCACGGCCGTACCGCTCCTCAGCCTTCCAGAAGTACACGAAGCCGCCGCAGAAGACGACCACGGCCCAGCCCAGGGCCAGGGCCCACACGTGCGGGGGCAGGTTCACGGCGCCGTAGCCGTCGATCAGCGCGTAGCGCATCAGGTCCATGTAGACGGCTGCCGGGTTCGCCTGGAGCACCCGGACGATCCACTCGGGCCTGCCCTCCAGCATGTGGTTGATGGAGAACATCACGCCGGACGCGTACATCCAGGTCCGCAGGATGAACGGCATCAGCTGTGCGAGGTCCGGCGTCTTGGCGCCCATGCGGGCCACGATCAGCGCGAGCCCGGTGTTGAACAGGAACTGCAGCACCAGCGCCGGGAGGATCAGCAGCCAGGACAGCCGCGGATAGTTGCCGAACCCGATGACCACCAGGAACACGACGATCATCGAGAACAGCAGCTGCTGGAGCTGTTGCAGCGAGAACGAGATCGGCAGCGCGGCGCGCGGGAAGTGCAGGGCGCGCACCAGGCCGAGGTTGCCGGAGATCGCGCGGACGCCCGACATCAGCGAGCTCTGCGTGAAGGTGAACACGAACACGCCGGTGACCAGGAAGGGCACGTAGGTGTCGTGCGACATGCCCCGGCTGGCGTCGAGGATCAGGCCGAAGATCGCGTAGTACACGGCCGCGTTCAGCAGCGGGGTGGCCACCTGCCAGAGCTGGCCCAGCTTGGCCTGGCTGTACTGGGCCGTCAGCTTCGCCTGGGAGAAGGCGAGGATGAAGTGGCGGCGGCCCCAGAGCTGCCGGACGTACTCGACGAGCGAGGGGCGGGCACCGCTCACCGCGAGCCCGTACTTGGCGGCGAGGTCTGCCGCCGGCAGGCTCTCGTCGGGCGACGGGGCCGCGGTCACCGCGACACCGCCGTCATGGGTTCTCTCACTCACAGGGGGAAACTTTCGTCTTCGAGTACATCGTCCGGTTCGTCTCGGCGGGGCCGCTCGCGCGGCCCCACCCGAGCTTCTCAGATCACCGGGGGACGGCCCAGCCGGGTCAGCCGCCACACCGTACGCCAGCGCATCGGGCGGCGGGGGCCGCACGGGGTGGTCCAGCCCTCCTTGAAGCCGCCCAGCCACGCCTTCAGCGCCGGGCCGGAGGGGCGGCGGGCCAGCGTGAGCAGCAGCCAGACGCCGAGGTAGACCGGGACGAGCGGCAGGGGAAGGTTGCGACGGGCCAGCCAGACGCGGTTGCGGGCCACCATGCGGTGGTACACCGCGTGCCGCGAGGGCGCGGTCGTCGGGTGGTACAGCACCATGTCCGACCGGTAGTCGATCATCCAGTCGGCGTCCAGCGCACGCCAGGCGAGGTCGGTCTCCTCGTGGGCGTAGAAGAACTCGTCCGGCAGCCCGCCGACCTCGCCGAGCACCTTGGTGCGCACCGCGTTGGCGCCGCCGAGGAAGGTGGTCACGCGGGAGGAGCGCATCGGGTCCGAGGCGCGCAGCCGGGGCACGTGCCGGCGCTGGGTCTCGCCGGTCTCCGGGTCCGCGATACGGAAGCTGATGATGCCCAGCTCCGGGTCGGCGGCGAACGCCTCCCGGCACAGCTCGGCGGTGTCCTGCCGGGCGAGCAGACCGTCGTCGTCCAGGAACAGCAGGATGTCGACGTCACTGCCGCCGGGCCCGAACGCCTCGATGCCGACGTTGCGGCCGCCGGGGATGCCGAGGTTCTCCGGCAGCTCGACGGTGCGTACGCCCTCGGGCACGTCGGGCACGGGCGAGCCGTTGCCGACGACGACCACCGAGACCTTGTCGCCGTCCTGCTTGGCGACGGAGTCGATGAGCGCCCGCAGCTCCTCGGGGCGGTTGCCCATGGTGATGATGACCGCGCCGACCTTCATGCCGTTCACCTCAGCCTGCTCGACGCGAGAATGGACACCAGGTGCAGCAGGGTCTGGAGCAGCGCGATGCCCGCCAGCACGGCGGTGCCGAGCCGGGTGAAGAACAGGTCGCCGCGTACCTGGTCCACGATGGCCAGCACCAGGATCAGCAACGACGCCTCGATACCGAGGATCAGCCGGTGGAACTTGAGCGCGGCGGCGGCACGCCGGGCCAGTGCCATCCCGGAGGAACGCGGCTCGGCGGCCGACTCCTTCACCGGGGGCAGTCCGGTCTGGTGCCGGGCGACCCCGACGAGGTCGGTCTCCGCCTTGATCAGGATCGCGCCGAGCGCCGCCAGCGTGCCGAGGAACGCCCACAGCCAGTCGATACGGCCGCTGCCGAACAGGTCGGCGGCGCGCAGCCCGAGGCCGACCAGCACCGCCGCGTCGGTGAGGTAGGCACCGACCCGGTCGAGGTAGACGCCGCCCAGCGAGTACTGCTTGCGCCAGCGGGCGATCTCGCCGTCGACGCAGTCCAGCAGCAGATAGAGCTGGGTGGCGACGATGCCGAGCACGGCGCCCGTGATCCCCGGCACCAGCAGGGCCGGGGCGGCGAGCACACCGCAGACGGTCATCAGGTACGTGAGCTGGTTGGGCGAGATCCTGGTGTTCACCAGGTAGCGGTCGATGCGCAGGGACACCTCGCGCATGTAGAGGCGTCCCGCCCAGTGCTCACCGCTGCGCCGGTCCTTCACCCCCGCGGGGTGGACGACCGGACGGAGTTCAGCTACCGATGGCCTTGACATAGTCGGCGTAGATGTCCTTGATCTGGTCAGTCTTGAGGTCGAGGTGTTCGAGGATCGTGTAGCGGCCGGGCCGGGTCTCCGGGGCGAACTCCACGACGCGGACGAACTCGTCCACGGTGAAGCCGATGTCCTCGGCCAGCACCGGCAGCCCGTGGCGGCGCAGTACGCCGGCCATGTGCGCCGACTCCTCGTGCGCCCCGCGCAGGTACATGGCGAAGGCGGCGCCGAGGCCGCACTGCTCGCCGTGGCTGGCCGCGCGCTGCGGGAAGAGCAGGTCGAAGGCGTGGTTGATCTCGTGGCAGGCGCCCGAGGACGGCCGCGAGTCGCCGGAGACCGACATGGCGATGCCGGACAGCACCAGCGCCTCGGCGAGGACCTGGAGGAAGTCGTTGTCCTCGATCCCGCCGGGGTGCCGGAGCACGGCCTCGCCGGCCTGGCGGGCCATGGCGGCGGCGAGACCGTCGATCTTCTCGCCGTTGACCCGGTTGGCCAGCTCCCAGTCCGCGATGGCGGACACGTTGGACACCGCGTCGCCGATGCCGGAGCGCACGAAGCGCGTCGGGGCGGCCCGGATGACGTCCAGGTCGATCAGGACGGCGATCGGGTTGGGCACCCCGTAGGAGCCCCGGCCCGCGTCGTTGTCCAGCGTGGCGACCGGCGAGCACAGGCCGTCGTGCGCGAGGTTGGTCGGCACGGCGACCAGGGGCAGGCCGACCCGCGCCGCGGCGTACTTGGCGCAGTCGATGATCTTGCCGCCGCCTAGGCCGACCAGCGCGTCGAAGTGCCCGGCGCGGATGTCGTCCGCGAGGCGCACGGCGTCGTCGAGCGTGCCGCCGTCCACCTCGTACCAGGTGGCGCCCGGCAGCTGCGGGGCGACCCGCTCCTTCAGCTTGGCCCCGGAACCGCCGCTGACGGCGACGGCGAGGCGGCCGGAGTGCGAGATGCGCTCGTCGGCGAGGATGCTCGCCAGGTCGGCGAGAGCACCCGGGCGGATGTCGACGACGACCGGCGAGGGGATGAGCCGGGTCAGTACTGGCACGCGATCTCCCGTCCCTTGGCGAGGTCGTCGTGGTTGTCGATCTCGACCCAGGAGACGTCGCCGATGGGCTGGACGTCGATCTTGAAGCCCCGGTTCACCAGCTCCTGGTAACCGTCCTCGTAGTACAGCTGCGGGTCGCGCTCGAAGGTGGCGCGCAGCGCGTCGGCCAGCTCCTCGGCCGCGTCGCCCTCGATGAGGGTCACGCCGATGTACTCACCGGTCGCCTCGGCCGGGTCCATCAGCTTGGTGATCCTCTGGACGCCCTTGTCGGGGTCCACGACGACCTTCATCTCCTCGTCCGCCAGGGACTTCACGGTGTCCAGCGCGAGGATGATCCTCTTGCCGTCGCCACGGGCCGCGAGCAGGGTCTTCTCGACGGAGACCGGGTGCACGGTGTCGCCGTTGGCGAGGATCACGCCGTCCTTGAGGGCGTCCCGGCCGCACCACAGGGAGTAGGCGTTGTTCCACTCCTCGGCCTTGTCGTTGTCGATCAGCGTGATCTTCAGGCCGTACTTGGCCTCAAGAGCCGCCCGACGCTCGTACACGGCCTCCTTGCGGTAGCCGACGATGACGCCGACCTCGGTCAGGCCGACCTCGGCGAAGTTGCCGAGGGTGAGGTCGAGGACGGTGAGCGACTCCTCGTCGCCCTCCGGGCCCACCGGCACCAGCGCCTTGGGGAGGGTGTCGGTGTAGGGGCGCAGACGCCGTCCGGCGCCGGCCGCCAGCACAAGGCCGATCATGCGGTTTCTCCTTCGTCGTGGACGGCGGGCGCCCCAGCGGACACCCAGAAGCGGATGCTCTCCACGAGCACCAGCAGAGCGACGCACACGGCGATGACCGTGAGCGCGACGGTGAACTGGGAGGCGGTCAGCAGCGCGGCAAGCACGGTGACGAGCAGCGTGCGCCCCTCCTGCCCCCCGATGGCGCGCACCAGCCAGGCCGGCGGCGCTCCGGCGTCGCCGCGGATGCGGTACACCGTGTCGTAGTGATGGTAGGCGACCGCCGCGACCAGCCCGAACGCCGCCGGAAGGGCGCCGTGGACGTCGGCGCGGGCGGCCAGCGCGAGCACCGTGCCGTACTCGGCGGCGCGGAAGAACGGCGGGACGAGCCAGTCCAGCGAGCCCTTGAGCGGGCGGGCCGTGGCGAGCGCCGAGGTGAGGACGTAGACGAGCGCGCCCACCACCGGGAGCCAGCCGCCGAAGCCGGTCAGCGCCGAGCAGGCGACCACGGCGGCACCGCCGAGGAAGGCGACGGCCGGGACGGCGAGGCCGGGCAGGCCCCGCTTGAGCACGCGGCCGAGGGCCCCGCCGAGCGGGCCGGTGTCCGCGAGGTCGGCGAGCGCGCGGGCGGCGCGGTCGGTGCGGCGGGCCTTGCGGGTCAGCGAGCGCAGGACGCGGCCCGCCGTGGTGTACGTCGCCGCCAGCGCGCAGCCGATCAGCAGCACGTAGAAGGTGATGCGGGGGGTGGTGACCGCGGTGAGGACGGCGATCATGGCCCAGCGTTCGCCGATGGGCAGGACGATCATCCGGCGGACCCAGACCGTCCAGCCGACGCTGTCCAGCTTGTCGGAGAGGGCGGCGGTGGGGCTGGTGTTGGCGGTGGCGTCGTGGTTGGCCTCGTTGAAGGAGAAGTCCACGACGTGCCGGCAGGTCTGGAGGATCATCGCGCCGAGCGCGAGGGCCCACACGTCATCGCCGCCGCGGGCCGCGCCGAGCGCGAGTCCGGCGTAGTAGGCGTACTCCTTGGCCCGGTCGAAGGTGGCGTCGAGCCAGGCGCCGAGCGTGGAGTACTGCAGGGAGTAGCGGGCGAGCTGGCCGTCGGTGCAGTCCAGCACGAAGGAGGCGATCAGCAGCACGCCGGCCGCGACGAAGCCGGGGCGGGTGCCGGTGGCCGCGCAGCCCGCCGCTATCAGCGCGGTGAGCAGGGAGGCGGTGGTGACCTGGTTCGGGGTGAGACCCCGGCGGGCGCACCAGCGCGCGAGGTAGCGCGAGTAGGGGCTGATGCAGAAGGTGGTGAAGAAGCCGTCGCGGGACTTCACCGCCGACTTGAGGCGGACGTCCTCCTCGTCGACGGCGAGGACGGCCTGCCGGGCCTCGTTGCGGCCTTGCGGGTCGGCGGGGACGGCGGCGACCAGGCTGCCCAGCTCGGGGCGGTGCACCGGGGTGCCGCCCGCGTCGAGGGCGGTGACCAGGCGGTCGGGCAGGCTGTCCACGGCGACGGCGGTGCCGCCGCCGGTCTCGTCCTGGCCCTGCTCCTGCCCCTCCAGGGCCCGGCTCAGCGTCTGCCGGGCGCTGCCCTGGGCGGTGACGGCGCCGGGCACGGCGGCGAGCGGGAAGCGGGGGTCGGTGAGGCCGAGGCGCAGGGCGTGCGGGTGGCCGACGAAGCGGGCGTCGACCAGGGCCACGCGCCCGTCGGCGGGGGCGGCCGCGATCAGGTTCCGGGCCTCGGCGGTGTCGGCGGCCATGCGCACGTCGAAGCCGAGGGACCGCAGATCGCCTTCTAGGGACGATCCGGGGACCGGCTGACCGGTGACGATGGCGGTCGGCAACCGAATTCACTCCCTGGGTCCGGCGCGTCGGCGCCGTCGCTTGCGTGATGGGGGGCGCCCCTCGCCGGCGGCTCGCCGGGGCGGCATGTCGGCAGAGGCTATCGGATGGGCCGGTGTACCCGTTCACCGGGCGTTCAGGCCCGGTCCACCGGGGCCGCGCCCGCCTGTGCCGCGATCATCATCGGGGATCGGAGGGCCGGCCCACAAACCGCGTCCCGGCGGGCGGCGCGCGATCCGGGGATCATCCGGGCATCGGGGACGTCCGGCGGGGCGCGGCGTAGGGTCTGCGGGCATGACGTGGTTGATCACCGGCGGAGCCGGATACATCGGGGCCCACGTGGCGCGGGCCATGCACGGTGCCGGGGAGGACGTGGTCGTCCTGGACGACCTGTCGGCGGCGGTGCCCGAGCGGCTGCCCGGGGGCGTGCCGCTCGTCGAGGGCTCGACGCTGGACGGGGACCTGCTGAAGCGGGTCTTCGCCGACCACGGGATCACCGGTGTGGTGCATCTCGCGGCGCGCAAGCAGGTCGGGGAGTCGGTGGCGGAGCCCGTCCGCTACTACCGGGAGAACATCGGCGGCCTGGCGACCCTGCTGGACGCGATCGCGGACGCGGGCGTACGGCGCCTGGTCTTCTCCTCCTCGGCGGCCGTGTACGGCAACCCGGACGTGGACCTGATCACCGAGGACACCCCGTGCCTCCCGGTGAACCCCTACGGCGAGACCAAGCTGGCCGGTGAGTGGCTGGTCCGAGCGGCCGGGCGGGCGCACGGCATCTCCACGGTGTGCCTGCGCTACTTCAACGTGGCGGGCGCGGCCGCGCCGGAGCTGGCCGACACGGGGGTGTTCAACATCGTCCCGATGGTCTTCGACCGGCTCACCCGCGGCGAGGCGCCCCGGATCTTCGGCGCCGACTACCCGACGCCGGACGGCACCTGTGTCCGCGACTACATCCATGTGGCCGACCTCGCCGAGGCCCATCTCGCGGCGGCCCGGCGGCTCTCGAAGGACGCGCCGGCCGGTGATCTGACGCTGAACGTCGGCCGGGGCGAGGGGGTGTCGGTGCGCGAGCTGATCACGCTGATCGGCGAGGTCACCGGGGACCGGCGGGAGCCGGTGACCGAGGACCGCCGCCCGGGGGACGCGCCGCGCGCGGTCGCCTCCGCCGAGCGGGCGGCGGCCGAACTGGGCTGGCGGGCCCGGCTCGGAGTGCCGGAGATGGTCGCCTCGGCGTGGGCGGGCTGGCAGCGCCACCACGGCCTGTAGGGACACCGTACGGCTCTGACCTGCGGATCGTTTCCGCAGGTCAGAGCATATGACAACGGTGTTCAGTGCCGCGTTGCCCGGTGACCGTCGGCCGTTGTTCACTGTGAGCCGGTGCGTTCGTTTGCGAGCCGGCGCGCGGCGCTGAAGGGCGGTTCTCTCATGGGGGCAGGGCACGACCACGGGCATGCGCACAGCCATGTGCCGTCCACGGGTACGGCTGCGGCCGCGTACCGGGGCAGGCTGCGCGCGGCGCTGGGCATCACGCTCACCATCATGGTGGTCGAGATCATCGGCGGTCTGGTCGCGGACTCGCTGGCGCTGATCGCGGACGCCGCCCACATGGCGACCGACGCGGTGGGCCTGGTCATGGCGCTGCTGGCGATCCACTTCGCGGCCCGGCCGCCGAGCACCCACCGCACCTTCGGCTTCGCCCGCGCCGAGATCCTGGCCGCGCTCGCCAACTGTGTGCTGCTGCTCGGGGTGGGCGGCTATGTGCTGGTCGAGGCGGTGGAGCGGTTCCTGCGGCCGGCCGAGACGCACGGCGGGCTGATGGTGGTGTTCGGCGCGATCGGCCTGGTGGCGAACTCCGTCTCGCTCCTGCTGCTGATGCGCGGGCAGAAGGAGAGCCTCAATGTGCGCGGGGCCTTCCTGGAGGTCGCCGCGGACGCGCTGGGCTCGGTCGCGGTGATCATCTCCGCCGCCGTGATCCTGGCCACCGGCTGGCAGGCCGCTGACCCGATCGCCTCGCTGCTCATCGGGCTGATGATCGTACCGAGGACGCTGCGGCTGCTGCGCGAGACGCTGGACGTGCTCCTGGAGGCGGCGCCCAAGGACGTCGACATGACCGAGGTGCGGGCACACATCCTGGCGCTGGACGGTGTGGAGGACGTACATGACCTCCACGCCTGGACGATCACCTCGGGCATGCCTGTGCTCTCCGCACATGTGGTGGTGAGTACGGATGTGCTGAACGCCATCGGCCACGAGAAGATGCTGCACGAGCTGCAAGGGTGTCTGGGCGACCACTTCGACGTGGAGCACTGCACCTTCCAGCTGGAACCGGGCGGGCACGCGGAGCACGAGGCGCGGCTCTGTCACTGAGGTACTCGTACGGGTACAGGACATGCGGACGGGCCGCGAAGTGCCGGGAGTGCCGGTTTCGTACGGCAGACTTGGGGTGCGAAGACCGACGTGAAGGATGGGTATGCCGATCACACCAGCCACCGAGACGCACAGCTCGCCGAACGGCACCGCGGAGCCGATTCTGCTGGAACTCGTGGACGAGAACGGCGTGACGACCGGCACCGCGGAGAAGCTGGCCGCCCACCAGCCGCCGGGCCAACTGCACCGGGCGTTCTCGGTGTTCCTCTTCGACGAGCGCGGCCGGCTGCTGCTGCAGCAGCGGGCGCTCGGCAAGTACCACTCCCCCGGTGTCTGGTCCAACACCTGCTGCGGCCACCCCTACCCCGGTGAGGCGCCGTTCGCGGCGGCGGCCCGGCGCACCCACGAGGAGCTGGGGGTCTCGCCCTCGCTGCTGGCCCAGGCGGGCACCGTGCGCTACAACCACCCGGACCCGGCGTCGGGCCTGGTGGAGCAGGAGTACAACCACCTCTTCGTCGGCCTGGTGCAGCAGACGCTCGCGCCGGACCCGGAGGAGGTCGGCGGGACCGCCTTCGTGACGGCGGCCGAGCTGGCGGAGCGGCACGAGCGGGAGCCGTTCTCCGCGTGGTTCATGACGGTGCTGGACGCGGCGCGTCCGGCGATCAAGGAGCTGACGGGGTCTGCCGCGGGCTGGTAGGCCCCGGCGGGACCCTCATCCGGGCAGCGCGGGTTTGAGCGGCAGGGCGGCCCAGATCACCTTGCCGCCGCTCGCCGTGTGCTCCACGTCGACCGCGCCGCCCGCCTCGCGCGCCACCTCGCGCACCAGCAGCAGGCCCCGGCCGCCGGTCTGGCCGTGGTCGGCCTCCAGCGCGGTGGGCCGGTAGGGGTGGTTGTCCTCCACCGAGATCCGGACCCACTCGGCGCCGACGGCCACCTCGACCCCGAGCATCGGGGAGAGCAGCGCCGCGTGCTTGACCGCGTTCGTGACCAGCTCGGAGACGATCAGCAGCAGCCCGTCCACCACTTCGTCCGCGACCGGTACGCCCTGGCGCAGCAGCAGATCCCGTACGGCGTGCCGGGCCTGCGGGACCGAGGCGTCCACGGCGGGGGCGGTGAACCGCCACACTCCCTCGTACGGCAGGGGTCCGGGCGGGCGCTCGGCGCCCTCCGAGGGGCGCGGCACACCTCCGCGCCCGTGGTTGTCCATCGTCCGGTCGCCACCCTCGCGCTCGATTGTCACCACACGTCGAGTGTTGGTAACGCTGGGGTCCGCACCGGAGGACTGAACACAAGTCAGCGGGTATCGAACGGTTACGACCGCATCCGTACGGTGCGGTCGCGCCGATGACCGTATCTGTCGCCCCGGCGTCCGGTTCGAGAACTATTCAGGTTGTACGGGTTGGTCAAGTCTGTACGGGGCGCCGGGACGGCGGAGTCTCAGGCGGTGGTCCCTTCGCCCATCATGCCGACCACCCGGCGGCCCCCGTACCCGGCGGCGATCAGGCCGAGGCCGTCGAAGAGCAGGGCCAGCGAGAAGAAGCAGCCGATGACGTACTGGCTGCTGCCCGGCCAGCTGACCAGCACCAGGATGCCGAGCAGCAGGTCGAAGGCGCCGAGCAGCAGGGTCCAGCCGAACTGCGGGCCGCGCACGATCAGGCTGCCGGCCAGCCGGAACAGGCCGGCCGCGAGGAACAGCAGCGCGGCGAACATGGTCAGGGCGTCGGCGGCCGCGTGCGGCATCCGGATGACGACGATCCCGGCGGCGATGTTCAGCGCGGCCACGATGACACCGAGCCAGAAGAAGTTGGTGCCGCGCGCCTGCACCGCGTGCAGCAGGCCCACCACGCCGCCGATCAGCAGCAGCCAGCCGAAGAGGATCATCGAGGTCAGGGTGGCCACCCCGGTGTACACCAGGCCGACGATCCCGGCGATCACCAGGATCACCCCGAGCACCGCGAGCCAGCTGAAACTCCGGCTCAGTCCCCTCGCGCCCCTCGCCCCGGTCTTGCCGGATCTGGCCATCGCCGCCTCCTTGATCGCCCCTGTTTGCTGTTCTTCTCTCCTTTTGTCCCTCGGGTGGTGCGAGCTAACTCACCCGGCCGGGACCGGCGCCCGCGGATAGCATCCGCCGCATGGAGCCCGAGCTGTCGCACGAGGTCGCCGACCGCGTCGCCACCGTCGTCATCCGCCACCCGGCCAAGCGCAACGCCATGACGGCCGCGATGTGGCGGGCGCTGCCCCTGCTGCTGGCGGAACTGGCCGTCGATCCCGGGGTGCGCGCGCTGGTGCTCACCGGGGCGGGCGGGACCTTCTGCGCGGGCGCGGACATCTCCACGCTGCGGGGTTCGCCCACCGAGGCGCAGGGTCTCGCGGTGGCCGCCGAGGAGGCGCTGGCCGCGTTCCCCAAGCCGACGCTCGCCGCGGTCAAGGGGCACTGCGTGGGCGGCGGGGCCCAGCTCGCGGCCGCCTGCGATCTCCGGCTGGCCGAGGAGGGCGCGCTGTTCGGCGTCACCCCGGCGCGGCTCGGCATCGTCTACCCCGCCTCCTCCACCCGCCGTCTGGTGTCCCTGGTCGGCCCGGCCACCGCGAAGTACCTCCTGTTCTCGGCCGAGCTGATCGGCACCGACCGCGCGCTGCGCACCGGCCTGGTGGACGAGGTGCTGCCGGAGGGCGACCTGGACAAGCGCGTCGCCGCCCTCACCGCCACCCTGGCCACCCGCTCCCTCCTCACCCAGGCCGCCGCCAAGGAGTACGCCGACGGCCGCACCGGCCGCGACGCCCACTGGACCGCCCAGTCCCTCGCCTCCCCCGACACCGAGGAGGGCGTGACCGCCTTCCTGGAGCGCCGGGAACCCCGCTTCACCTGGGGCGTGCCTAAGACAGGATGAACCGGCTCCGCTCGCGCAGGGCGTCGACCAGGTGGGCGGGCGCCTTGTCCGGTGAACCGGCGTCGTAGGGCGGGTGCGGGTCGTACTCGTTGGCGAGCTGCACGGCCTGGGCGTACTCGTCGCCCGCGAGCCGGCCGAGCAGGGTGAGGCCCATGTCGATCCCGGCGGACACCACGGCGGCCGTGACGTACTTGCCGTCGGTCACCACGCGCTCCCTCACGGGTTCGGCGCCCAGGCGCGTCAGTTCCCCGACGGCCAGCCAGTGCGAGGTGGCGCGGCGGCCCTGAAGCAGTCCGGCGGCCCCCAGCAGCAGCGAGCCGGTGCACACCGAGGTGGTCCAGGTGCTGGTGGCGTCCACCTCGCGCAGCCAGTCCAGGAGCGGGCCGTGCTCCATCAGCGCGCTCTGGCCCGGCCCGCCCGGCACCACCAGCACGTCGGGGCTGGTCACCTCGGCCAGGGAACGGTCGGCGACCAGGGCGAGCTTGCCGGTGTCGGTGCGCACAGGCCCGGCCTGCTCGGCGACGAACACGGTCTCCGTGTCCGGTGTGCGGGCCAGCATCTCGTACGGTCCGACCGCGTCCAGGGCGGTGAAACGGTCGTAGAGGACGACGGCGATCTGCATGACGGTCCTTTCGACGGGTGCGCCGAGGTCAGCGCGGGAGCACGGGGTGGAAGCGGCGGCGGTACTCCGTCGCGGCGGTGCCGAGTGCCTTGACGAAGGCGCGGCGCATGGCTTCGGGGGTGCCGTAGCCGCTCGCGCGGGCGACCTTCTCGACCGAGGCGGAGGTGTCCTCCAGGAGCCTGCGGGCGTGCTCCAGCCCGACCCGGTCGACGTAGCGGCCCGGTGTGGTGCCGGTCTCGGCGGTGAAGGCGCGCGCGAAGTGGCGCGGGGAGAGCCTGGCGCGGATGGCGAGGGCGTCGACGGAGAGGTCGGCTTCGGGGTGCTCGGTGATCCAGCGCTGGACCTCCCGCAGCGGCTCGCGGGAGGCGGTCTGCGCGGCGAGCTGGGCGCTGAACTGCGCCTGGTTGCCGGGTCTGCGCAGGAAGACCACGAGGTGGCGGGCGACGGTGAGCGCGGTCTCCCGGTCCAGGTCCTCCTGCACCAGCGCCAGTGCCAGGTCGATGCCCGAGGTGACGCCGGCCGAGGTGGCCACATGTGCGTCGCGCACATAGATCGGCTCCGGTTCCACCGTGACGGCCGGGTGGTCGCGGGCCAGCCGGTCGCAGTACGCCCAGTGTGTGGTGGCGCGGCGGCCGTCGAGCAGTCCGGCGGCGGCGAGCAGGAGGGCGCCGGTGCACACGGAGACCAGGCGCGTCGCTCCCGGTGCGCGGGCGCGCAGCCACTCCACGAGCGCCGGATCCGGACGGCGGGTGCCCGCACCGCCGGGAACCAGCAGGGCGTGCGGGTCGGGTGCGGAGGTGAGTGCCAGATCGGGTACCAGCATCAGGCCGCTGGAGGTGCGCACCGGGCCGCACGGTGCGCGGGGGCTTCGGCATACGGACAATTCTTCGGCGGGCCCCGGCGTGGCCGCAATGACGGACACCCCACCTTTCCTGCCACCCGTGTCCGCCGACCGATCCGCCGGCCGGAACCAGCTGTGAGATCGGCCGGACGCATCCGGCGTACGGAAACAGTGCCGGGGTACCCGGGGCGGACCGGGCAACCCCGCCGGGTGGATTGGAGTTCTCTCATGTTCCGTGCCATCGCCGATGTGCTGCGCCAGATAGGCGGGGCGATCGCCACTGTCGTCACCCTGCCGTTCCGGGCGCTCGCCCGACTGTTCGGCGGGGCCTCCAGCGGCCGGGCCTGACACGGGGCGCCCGGTGCGCCCTGTCGTCCGCATCTCCGCGCCACCTGCCACAATTGCCGCGCAACGTTCGGCGTCAGAAGGCGGTACGGGATCGTGACGACACCCCTCACAGGGTCCATCGAAAGCAGGATCGCCGGGGAACTCGGCGTACGGGAGCGGCAGGTGAAGGCCGCGGTGGAGCTGCTGGACGGCGGTTCGACGGTGCCCTTCATCGCCCGCTACCGCAAGGAGGCGACCGAACTCCTGGACGACGCGCAGCTGCGTACCCTCGAGGAGCGGCTGCGGTATCTGCGCGAGCTGGAGGAGCGCCGGAGCGCGATCCTGGAGTCGGTGCGCGAGCAGGGCAAGCTCACCGGCGAGTTGGAGGAGCGCATCCGGGGTGCCGAGACCAAGGCGCGCCTGGAGGACATCTACCTGCCGTACAAGCCGAAGCGGCGCACCAAGGCGCAGATCGCGCGGGAGGCCGGGCTGGAGCCGCTGGCCGAGGGGCTGCTGAGCGATCCGTCGGTGGAACCGGCGGCCGCCGCGGCCGCGTTCGTGGACGCGGACAAGGGCGTCGCGGACGCGCAGGCCGCGCTGGAGGGCGCGCGGGCGATCCTGACGGAGCGGTTCTCCGAGGACGCCGACCTGATCGGTGAGCTGCGCGAGCGGATGTGGACGCGCGGCCGGCTGGCCGCCAAGGTGCGGGCCGGCAAGGAGGAGGCGGGCGCCAAGTTCGCCGACTACTTCGACTTCACCGAGCCGTTCACCGCGCTTCCCTCGCACCGCGTTCTGGCGATGCTGCGCGGCGAGAAGGAGGAGGTCCTCGACCTCGTCCTGGAGCCGGAGGAGCCCACGGAGGGCAGGTCCTCGTACGAGGGCATCGTCGCGAACCGGTTCGGCATCGCGGACCGGGGCCGGCCCGGTGACAAGTGGCTTGGCGACACGGTCCGTTGGGCCTGGCGCACCCGGCTGCTGGTGCACCTCGGCATCGACCTCAGGCTGCGGCTGCGTACGGCCGCCGAGGACGAGGCGGTGGACGTGTTCGCCGCCAACCTGCGCGACCTGCTGCTGGCCGCCCCGGCCGGCACCCGTGCCACGCTGGGCCTGGACCCCGGTTTCCGTACCGGGGTGAAGGTCGCCGTGGTCGACGCGACCGGCAAGGCCGTCGCCACCGATGTGATCCACCCGCACGTGCCCGCCAACAAGTGGGACGAGGCGATCGCCAAGCTGGCCCGGCTGGCCAAGGAGTACACGGTCGACCTGGTCGCCATCGGCAACGGCACCGCCTCCCGCGAGACCGACAAGCTGGCCACCGAACTCATCGCCAAGCACCCGGAGTTGAACCTCACCAAGGTGATGGTCTCCGAGGCGGGCGCGTCGGTGTACTCGGCGTCGGAGTACGCCTCGCGTGAACTGCCCGGCATGGACGTGTCGTTGCGCGGCGCGGTCTCCATCGCCCGGCGTCTGCAGGACCCGCTGGCCGAGCTGGTGAAGATCGACCCGAAGTCGATCGGAGTCGGCCAGTACCAGCACGACCTCTCCGAGGTGAAGCTGTCCCGCTCGCTGGACGCGGTGGTCGAGGACTGTGTGAACGGCGTCGGCGTGGACGTCAACACCGCGTCCGTGCCGCTGCTTTCGCGGGTGTCCGGCATCTCCGCCACGCTGGCGGAGAACATCGTGACGCACCGCGACGAGAACGGCCCGTTCACCTCGCGCGCGCAGCTGAAGAAGGTGTCCCGGCTGGGCCCGAAGGCGTACGAGCAGTGTGCGGGCTTCCTGCGCATCCGGGGCGGCACCGACCCGCTGGACTCCTCCAGCGTGCACCCGGAGGCGTACCCGGTGGTGCGCCGGATGGTGAAGACCACGGGGCAGGATGTGGCCTCGCTGGTCGGCAACACCGGTGTGCTGCGCTCGCTGCGGGCCGACGACTTCGTGGACGACACCTTCGGTCTGCCGACCGTGTCCGACATCCTGAAGGAGCTGGAGAAGCCGGGGCGCGACCCCCGTCCGGCGTTCAGGACGGCCACCTTCAAGGAGGGCGTGGAGAAGATCTCCGACCTGTCCGCCGGGATGGTGCTGGAGGGCGTGGTGACGAACGTGGCCGCCTTCGGCGCGTTCGTGGACATCGGCGTCCACCAGGACGGCCTGGTGCATGTGTCCGCGATGTCGAAGACGTTCGTCAAGGACCCGCGCGACGTCGCCAAGCCGGGTGACATCGTCAAGGTGAAGGTCCTGGACGTGGACATCCCGCGCAAGCGGATCGCGCTGACGCTGCGGCTGGACGACGAGGCGGCCCCGCAGGAGCGCGGCGGCGCGCGCCCGCCCAAGCAGCGCCAGGGCCAGGGCGGTCAGGGCCAGAGCGGTCAGGGCCGGCGCCAAGGCGGTCAGGGCGGCCAGGGCCGTGGGAACGGCGGCGGCAAGGACCGGGGCGGCCGCCCCGCCCCCGCGCCGGCCAACAGCGCCATGGCGGACGCGCTGCGCCGCGCCGGTCTGGTCGACCCGAAGAAGGGCCGCCGCTGACCCCTGCCCCGCTTCCGGCCCGGCGTCGACGCCGGGCCGGAAGCGGGGTTCAGCGTTCGGTCACCTTGCCGTCCGCGACCTCCAGGCGGCGGGTCACCTTGATCGCGTCCAGCATCCGCCGGTCGTGGGTGACCAGCAGGAGCGTGCCCTCGTAGGCGTCGAGCGCCGACTCCAGCTGCTCGATGGCGGGCAGGTCGAGGTGGTTGGTCGGCTCGTCCAGCACCAGCAGGTTGACGCCCCGGCCCTGGAGCAGGGCGAGGGCGGCACGGGTGCGCTCGCCCGGCGAGAGGGACGCGGCGGGGCGCAGTACGTGGTCGGACTTGAGCCCGAACTTGGCCAGCAGGGTGCGTACTTCGACCGGCTCGGTGTCCGGGACGGCGGCCTGGAAGGCGTCGAGCAGCGACTCGGAGCCGTGGAACAGCTTGCGGGCCTGGTCGACCTCGCCGACCAGCACCCCGGAGCCCAGCGTGGCGTCACCGGAGTCCAGCGGGACCCGGCCGAGCAGCGCGCCCAGCAGGGTGGACTTGCCCGCGCCGTTGGCCCCGGTGACCGCGATCCGGTCGGCCCAGTCGATCTGGAGCGAGACCGGGCCGAAGGTGAAGTCACCGCGCCGGACCTCGGCGTCCCGCAGCGTCGCCACCACGGCGCCGGAGCGCGGGGCGGCGGCGATCTCCATGCGCAGCTCCCACTCCTTGCGCGGCTCCTCCACCACGTCCAGGCGCTCGATCATGCGCTGGGTCTGCCGGGCCTTGGCGGCCTGCTTCTCGCTGGACTCGCTGCGGAACTTGCGGCCGACCTTGTCGTTGTCGCCGCCCGCCTTGCGCCGGGCGTTCTTGACGCCCTTGTCCATCCAGGAGCGCTGGGTCTGCGCCCGGTCCTGGAGGGCGGCGCGCCTGTCGGCGTACTCCTCGTAGTCGTCGCGGGCGTGCCTGCGGGCCACGTCCCGCTCCTCCAGATAGGCCGCGTAGCCGCCGCCGTAGAGGTTGATCTGCCCCTGGGCCAGGTCGAGTTCGAGGACCTTGGTGACGGTGCGGGTGAGGAACTCGCGGTCGTGGCTGACGACGACGGTGCCCGCGCGCAGGCAGCCGACGAAGCGCTCCAGCCGCTCCAGGCCGTCGAGGTCGAGGTCGTTGGTGGGCTCGTCCAGCAGGAAGACGTCGTAGCGGGAGAGCAGCAGGGAGGCGAGTCCGGCGCGGGCGGCCTGGCCGCCGGACAGGGAGGTCATGGGCCGGTCCAGGCCGACGGCGAGACCGAGGGTGCCGGTCACGTCCTGGGCACGTTCCTCCAGGTCGGCGCCGCCCAGGCCAAGCCAGCGGTCCAGCGCGGTGGCGTACGCGTCGTCGGCGCCGGGCGCGCCGTCGACCAGGGCCTGGGTGGCCTCGTCCATGGTGCGCTGGGCCTCGGCGACGCCGGTGCGGCGGGCCAGGAACCCGCCCACGGTCTCGCCCTCCCTGCGCTCCGGCTCCTGCGGGAGGTGGCCGACGGTCGCGGTCGGCGGGGAGAGCCGCAGCTCGCCCTCCTCGGGCGCGGTGAGCCCGGCGAGGAGCCTGAGCAGCGTGGACTTGCCCGCGCCGTTGGCGCCGACCAGCCCGATCACGTCCCCGGGGGCGACGACGAGGTCGAGCCCGGTGAAGAGGGAGCGGTCGCCGTGGCCGGCGGCGAGGTTCTTGGCGACGAGGGTGGCAGTCATCAGGACGCCGATTTTAGTCGCGGGCCGACGTGCCCCGGACCGCAGTCACCAGCACCCCGCCGGAGGTGCGGGCCACGAGGTACGCCTCGCCCCTGACGGTCCTCGGGTCCAGCGGCAGCCGGTGGTGCCCGGGACCGAGCACGGCGTCCAGCACGGTACGGGCCTGGGTGCGGCGGAGCCGGTCGACCCGGTACGCGGTGAGCTGGACGCGGCCCGGCGCGCTCACCTCGACCTCGGCGGCGTCCGGGGTCGCGGTCAGCGCGGTGAGGCGGCGGCGCTCTCCCGGGGCCCGGTCGAGGGCCTGTTGGAGCTGGGCGACGAGGACCGGGAGGACCGGGGCGGGCGCGTCCACGAGGGCGGTACCGGTCCGCGCGAACGTCTCGCGCAGGGCCTCCCGTTGAGCCCCCGAGACGGTCAATGCGGCTCCGTACGAGCGGAGTTCCTCGTCGGGGACGTCGGTGGCGTCCGGGGCGATGTCGGCGCCGATGCCGATCCCGCGCAGCGCGGCCGCGAGCTTGGCGAGGAGGCCGACGCGGGGGCCGATGAGCAGTACCCGGTGCGACGGGCCGGCGGGGGTGCCGTCCAACAGGGCGGTGAGGGCGGCACGGTAGGCCGGGCCGTGGAAGCGATAGGGGCCGGTGCCGTGGTAGCCGTCGCGGTCGAGGTCGACGTGTTCGCCGGTCTGCCAGGCGAAGTCCCGCCAGCGGTAGTCGTCGCCGTCCCGCTCGATGACGACGGTGACGGCACCGCACCCCAGGTCGGCGCACTCCGGGCAGCCGTAGAGCACGAACCGGCCGCCGGGCAGCGGGGGTTCGTCCTCCAGCAGCAGGGCGCGCACCTGGGCGTCGAGCACGGCGGGCGGGAGGTCGGAGGCGAGCGGCGACACGGCGTCGAGGTCGGCGAGCCGGAACAGCAGCGGGCTGCCGTCGACGACGAAGTCCACGAAGTCGCGGTGGACCTGGTAACCGCCGTCGGCGAGCACGGCGCCGACGCGGGTCGCCGGTTCCAGTCCGAAGGTGGCGTAGACGGGTGACATGAGATGAGTATTCCCGCGTACGGCACGGGCAGCGGTCCGCACAGGCGCTCGCCTCCCCGCCCCGGCCCGCCCGGGACCGGCCCCCTCCGGCGGGCGGGCGTACGCGTGGTCGAGGGCGTACGGGCCGTACCGCCGCTTACCTCTCCGGCTCTCCCCACTCCCCGACGACCACCTCGTCCCCCACGGACACCTTGCCGGGGCGCAGCACGGCGTACTTGGCGCCGAAGACGACCCCGCCCCGGTCCGCGCGGCGGTAGCCGGCGAGGGTGCGCAGGGGCTCGGGGCCGGAGCGGGCGGCGGTGTCCTGGTCGACCATGGTGACGGCGCAGCGGACGGCGAGCTTGGTGTAGCCGAGTTCGGCCGAGCCGAGGGTGAGGTGGTGGGCGCGGTCCTCGGTGTGCGGCTCGGGCCAGCCGTCGACGACGATGTTGGGGCGGAAGCGGTTCATCGGCAGCGGCTCCGCGCCGCGTTCCCCGAGCTTCCGGTTCAGCAGGGCGAGCGTGGCGCGGGAGATGAGGTGCACGGCGGAACTGTCGGCGTACCCGGAGGTGCCCGGTGTGCGGCCGTCGGTCACCCGGTCGTGGTCGGGCGGTACCCGCACCAGCCGGCTGGGTGCGCCGAGCACCGAGGAGAGCCAGCCGGCCACCGTGTCACCCTGGTCGATCCCCCGGTAGGCGGTGCCGAACAGCTCGACGGCCCGGGCGGCGCCGGACGCGTCGACATCAATGGTGAGCGGCTCGAAGTCGTCCGCGTGGAACGTGAGTCGAGCGCCGTCGTGGGTGACGCCCGGCCGGATCAGGGTCAGCCGGGGGTCGCGCCGCTGGGTACGGAACACGCCCTCCTCGCTGACCACCATGAAGCTGCGGTCGTGCGCGAGCCCGGCGGGCGTCAGCCGCGCCTGGTCGACGGGTACGCCGGCGCAGCCCTTGACGGGGTAGTACGTCAGCTCGGTGACGACTGGCATGAGCACTCCGACCGACCGGTGACCTGGGCGAGGGTGCCATCGTCGCACCCTCGCCCGGTCCGGTGTCTACCTCTGCCGGCCCCCGGCGCAGCCGTCGCCGTGGCCGGTGAGGCAGCGCGGGGTGCCGACGACGGTGAGGGTGCGCCCGGCGGGCGGTGCGGTGGTGGCGCGGTCCAGGGCGGCCGGGCCGCCGGTGAGCGGGAGCCGGGCGGTGGTGCGGGCGAGGTCCAGGGTGAGGGTGGGGCGGGTGGAGGGCGGTTCGATGAGGTCCTTGTCGGTGCCCGCGACGACCAGGGCCAGCCGGTGGCCCTTGGGGACGACGTGGTCGGTGGCGGCGAGGTCGAGGGTCATCGTGTAGGCGCGGCCGGGGGTGAGCGGGACGCCCTTGGCGAGCGAGGCGTGGTGGCCGAGGTCGGCCCAGCCCCGGCTGACGACGGTGGCGCCCACGGCGGCCGTCTTCGCGGCGGTCGCCTTGAAGCAGGCGCTGTCCCCGGCCGTGCTCTCCCCGAAGCAGGTGCGGTCGGTGAGGGTGGTGATGCCCTCGCCGCCGTCGGCGTAGTCGCGGATGGTGTCCGGGCCGAGGTCGACCAGGACGGCGGACAGGTGGGCCGAGGCGGTGCTCGGGGTGACGGTGACGGTCACCCGGGAGGAGCCGGAGATCCGCAGCGGGCCGGTGAGGGCCGGGGTGATGAAGGCGGCCTTGTCGGGCGTGGACCTGGTGAGGTCGGCCGCCCAGTCGGTATCGCTCCGGCTCGGGTCGTCGGTTAAGGTCTCGGTGCCGGGGGCGCGGTGGAGGCCCAGGGCGCCGACGCCGGGCGCGCTGCCACGGGCCGGGTACAGCGTGGTGGTCCGGGTGTCGCGCGGGGGCCAGACGGCGGAGGTGGTCCACCGGTCGGGGTGGCGCTCGATGTCGGCCATGGGCTCGCGGTCGATGCCGTTGTCGTAGCCGAGAAGCTCGTGGTCGAACCAGCGGTGCAGGGTGTCGACCCAGGCGGCGCGCCGGTAGTCGAAGGGGTCGACGTGGCCGGTCTGGGAGAGCCAGATCTTGCGCTCCACGCCGTGCTTCGCCAGCGCGTCCCACCACTGTCCGAAATGCTTGGTGCGGACGTTGAGGTCCTGCATGCCGTGCACCAGGAAGACGCTGGCGCGGACCTTCCCGGCGTCCTTCACGTAGTCCCGCTCGGTCCACAGCCGGGTCCAGTCGCCGGATTCGGGGCTGCCGTCGGCGAGCTTCTTCTGCACGGCCGCGCAGTGGACGCCCTCGCGCTCCACGTACCCGGCGAGGTCGTCGGGGCCGCCGTCGTAGAGCTGGGCGCCCTGGGCGAAGTAGTAGTCGTACCAGGAGGAGATGCCGCTGATCGGGACGATGGTCTTGAGGTTCTTGACGCCGGTGGCGGCGACGCCGTTGGCGATGGTGGCGTCCCAGCTCTTGCCGATCATGCCGGTGGCGCCGGTGGTCCAGCTCGCCTTGACCCGGGTCCCTCCGGTGCGGCTGGTGTAGGCGCGGGCCCGGCCGCCGAGCCAGTCCACGACGGCCTTGGCGGAGCCGATGTCGGAGCGGCCGCCGACGTCCACGCAGCCGTCGCTCCGGTTGGTGCCGGCCAGGTCGACCCCGACGAACGCGTAGCCGCGCGGCACGAAGTAGTTGTCGTAGAAGAGCGGCATCTGCACGACGTGGCCTTGCGCGTCGTACGTCTTGAGCTGGCTCTCGTTGCCGCGTCCGCAGCAGGAGTAGTAGGGGCTGGCGTCCATGATGACGGGCACCTTGCGGCCCGCGCGGGCGGGTTCGGAGGGGCGGACGATGTCGGCGGCGACGCGGTCGGTGCGGCCGTCGCCGTCCTCGTCCAGGCCGGTGTCCACCCAGACGGACTCACGGACGGCGTCGGCGTACGAGTAGACGGGCCTGCTCTCGCGCGGTGCCGCCTGGGCGGCGGTCGGGGCGAGCAGGACGGCCGTCAGCGCACCGACGGCCAGGACCGCGAGGGTTCTCCAGAGCGAGCGAATCGGCATGGGCGGACGCTACCTCCGGCAACTCCCGTACAGAAGAGGGCCTTTCGGTGGTCACCGGGACGCGTGACGGCTGAATGGCGATCGTGTGACAGCAGCGGTCGTGGACACGCCAGGAGCGGCCGGGACTGAATAGGCTCCGAACAGACTTCCTGTCCAGAAGACTTGGAGCTGACGTGCACCGCAGAATCCTCGCGCCGGGCGCCCTGGCCGCGGCCTCCCTCCTGCTGGCGATCCCGGCATCGGCCGCGTCGTCCGCCCCCGGCGCCCCGGGCATCGGCGACCCCTACTACCCGCAGTACGGCAATGGCGGCTACGACGTCTCGCACTACGACCTGAGGCTCCAGTACCAGCCGAAGACGGACGAGCTGCAGGGCACCGCGACCATCCTGGCCAAGGCCACGCAGGACCTGTCCAGCTTCGACCTGGACTTCCTGCTGGACGTCAGCGAGGTGCGGGTGGGCGGCGTCAAGGCCGCGTTCACCAGGTCCGGCGAGCACGAGCTGGTGGTCACGCCGAAGACCCCGCTGGCCAAGGGCACGCAGGTCACCGTGGTCGTCCGCTACAGCGGGGTGCCGTCCACGAAGAGCGCGTACGGCTTCAACACCTGGCACCGCACCCCGGACGGCGCCGTCGCGGCGGACGAACCCGAGGCGGCCTGGTGGTGGTTCCCGAGCAACGACCACCCCAGCGACAAGGCCACCTACGACGTGTCGGTGGCGGTGCCGGACGGCACCCAGGCGATCTCCAACGGCACGCTGGCGTCGACCAGTTCGAAGCTGGGCTGGACCCGTTACAACTGGCGCCAGGACAAGCCGCAGGCGACCTATCTGGCCACCCTCGCGCTCGGCCGGTTCGACATCACCACGTCCACCTCCGAGGGCGGGGTGCCGGTCGTCAACGCGTACAGCAAGGACCTCGGCGCGAACGACGGCGCGGCGCGGGCCAGCGTGGAACGCACCGGTGAGCTGGTGGACTGGCTGAGCGGCTATTTCGGGCCGTATCCGTTCTCCTCGGCGGGCGGGTACGTCCCGAACACCACCACCGGGTACGCGCTGGAGACCCAGACCCGCGTCTACTACAGCCCCAAGCAGTTCGCGGCCGGCTCCAACACCTCGGTGGTCGTGCACGAGCTGGCCCACCAGTGGTACGGCGACGACGTGTCGCTCAAGGGCTGGAAGGACATCTGGATCAACGAGGGCTTCGCCCGGTACGCGCAGTGGCTCTGGTCCGAGCACGAGGGCGAGGGCACCACGCGCGAGCTGGCGGACTACGTGTACGCCTCGCACCCGGCGGACGACCCGTTCTGGACCGTCAAGCCCGGTGACCCGGGCCCGGACGCGCAGTTCGACCTCGCGGTCTACGACCGGGGCGCGCTGGCCGTGCAGGCGCTGCGCGAGAAGATCGGCGACGACGCCTTCTTCGCCCTGCTGAAGGGCTGGCCGAAGGAGCACGCCTACGGCAACGCCTCGGTGGCCGACTTCCAGAAGTACGCCGAGCAGGTGTCCGGCAAGCCGCTGGCCGCGCTCTTCGACACCTGGCTGTTCCAGCCGTCCAAGCCGGAGGCGCGGGGCTCGGCCTCGTCGGCCCGGTCACTGACGGCGAAGGCCGCCCAGCCGAAGTCGTGGAAGAAGATCGAGGCGACGAACGACGTGCACGCGCACTGAGCCTCGTCCTAGGCCTAGGCCGTGACGGCGCCCTCTCCGAGGAGGCCGTCGCGGCCTATCGCGTCCGTGCGGGTGGCCGGGACGGTGCAGGCGTACGCGCCCGCCGCCGCGCCGTAGCGGGCGCAGCGCTCGGGTGTCTCCCCGGCGAGGCGGCCGTAGAGGAAGGCGGCGGCGAAGGCGTCGCCCGCGCCGTTGGAGTCGACCACCGGGGCGGGCGGGGTCATGGGCGGGACGTGGGTCAGCTCGCCGTCGGCCAGCAGATACGCGCCCTCGGCGCCCGCCGTGGCGACGACGATCCGGGCCCGGCCGCGCTCCGCTGTCCGGCGCATGGTGCGCTCGGGGTCGGTGAGGGCGGTGGCGGAGAGGAAGACCACGTCGGCGGCGAGGGCGTACGGCTCGTGGTACGGGTTCTCGCCGTCCCAGTCGTGCAGGTCGGTGGAAAGGGGCACGCCCGTCTCCCGGAGCAGGGGCAGGGCCTCGGCGCAGGGCTGGGTGATGGTCACGTGGACGTGCCGGGCGGCCTTGGCGAGGGGGCGCAGCACATCGTCGGGGAAGCGGTCGCCGGGGCGGGCGCGGCTGGTGTCGTACAGGGAGAGGCGGCGGCCGTCGGGGCCGACCAGATTGACGGCGCGCTTGGTGCCGGCGGGCTGGGGCAGCGCGGTCAGGGCGATGCCGCGCTCCCGGTGCAGGGCCCGCACGAGGTCGCCCTCGGGGTCGTCGCCGATCAGGTCGAGGTGGTGCACGTCGAGGCCCAGCGCGGCCAGGCCCAGCGCGACGAAGTCACCGGTCTGCCCGGCGCGGGTGTGCACACCGGTGTCGACGGGATAACTGTCGGCAAAGGGCAATGGCAGCTCGGGCACCCGGACGATGGTGTCCACCCCGGCTCCGCCCAGCACCAGCACGTCGGTCATGCGCCGCCCTCCCCGTGGTCGTACACGGTCACCGGGATGCCCCGGCCCAGCAGCCGCCCGCGCACGAGCGGCTCCACGCGCGGCCACTCGCCGCCCGCCAGACCGCAGCCTATGCGGGGCATGTGCACGGAGGCACCGAGTTCGATCACTTGGTCGGCGAGCCGTCCGAGCGCGGTGTCGATCGCCTCGTACCGCACCGGGACGCCCTTGCCGCGCACCCTGATGCCGTGCTGGCCGATCATGTTGGCCACCCACAGGCGCGGGCCCACCTCGACGAGCTGGACGGCGCCCAGACCGAAGTCGTTCGCCGCGCGGCCCCGGTACCAGGCCCGGTAGGCCGCCTCCGGCTCCGGCCAGCGCGCGGACAGCGCGGAGACGAAGCCCCTCCCCCAGCCGCCGATGTCGTTGCAGACATGGGCGATCACCTTGGGGCCCTCCGCACACGGAACGGTGGCGTCATCCCGGATGTAAAGGATCTCCGACATGACGCCACCGTAGGGGCAGCCACTGACAGTGGCCCCGAGCTGCTACTTCGTGAGGTCGGTCAGCTCCCGGTCCGTGTTCGCGGTGACCCGGCGGCGGACGCCGAACCAGCCGGCGACCAGCAGGACGGCGATCAGCGGGATCAGGTAGAGGGTGCGGCGGCCGACCTCGGGGTCGTTCCACATCATGCCGAGACAGACCAGCAGGAAGGCGATCGTGACGATCTCGGTGACCGGGCTGAACTTGAGCTGGAAGTGCGGCCGGGTGACCTGGCCCTCGCGGGCACGGCGGACGAAGATCATGTGGCAGACCATGATGATCACCCAGGTGCTGATGATGCCGAGCGAGGCCACGTTCAGCACGATCTCGAACGCCTGGCTGGGCACGAGGTAGTTCAGGCCGACGCCGAGCACGCAGACCGCGCAGGTCAGCAGGATGCCGCCGTAGGGGACCTGGCTGCGGTTCATCCGGGCGGTGAACTTCGGCGCGGAACCGGCCGTCGCCATGGAGCGCAGGATGCGGCCGG
Organism: Streptomyces seoulensis; assembly: GCF_004328625.1. Taxonomy (NCBI): domain Bacteria; kingdom Bacillati; phylum Actinomycetota; class Actinomycetes; order Kitasatosporales; family Streptomycetaceae; genus Streptomyces; species Streptomyces seoulensis. The sequence goes on along the minus strand of NZ_CP032229.1, from coordinate 5,381,382 downwards.
TGGAGTACAGGCCGGAGTTCAGCGAGGACATGGCGGCGGTGAGCACCACGAGGTTCATCACGTCGCCGGCCGCCGGGATGCCGACCTTGGACAGGACGGTCACGAAGGGGCTCTGGTCGGCGGAGTACACCGAGCCGGGCAGCAGCAGGGCGAGCAGCACGACGGAGCCGACGTAGAACACGCCGACGCGCCACATGATCGAGTTCACCGCGCGCGGGACGACCTTCTCCGGCTCGGCGGTCTCACCGGCGGCGACGCCGACCAGTTCGAGCGCGGCGTACGCGAAGATCACGCCCTGCATCACCAGGACGACCGGCATCATGCCGTGCGGGAAGATCCCGCCGTGGTCGGTGATGAGGCTGACGCCCGGCTGGTGACCGCCCACGTCGTGCTGGGTGGCCAGCAGGAAGATGCCGATGAGCATGAAGCCCACCAGGGTGGCGACCTTGATGATCGCGAACCAGAACTCCATCTCGCCGAAGATCTTCACCGAGATCAGGTTCACGGCGAGCACCACGGCCAGCGCGACGAGTGCCAGCACCCACTGCGGTATGGACGTGAACATGCTCCAGTAGTGCGTGTAGAGCGCGATCGCGGTGATGTCGGCGATGCCGGTCGTCGACCAGTTCAGGAAGTACATCCAGCCGGCGACATAGGCGCCCTTCTCACCGAGGAACTCGCGCGCGTACGACACGAAGGACCCGGAGGACGGGCGGTACAGGACCAGCTCGCCCAGCGCCCGCACCACGAAGAAGGCGAAGACTCCGCAGACCAGATAGGCCAGGGCGAGCGCGGGGCCCGCGTTGTGCAGGCGGCCGCCCGCTCCTAGGAACAGGCCGGTGCCGATGGCGCCGCCGATGGCGATCATGTTGATGTGGCGGGCCTTGAGGTCCTTGCTGTAACCGGCGTCGCCCGCGTCCGCGGGCGTCTGGGCCGCTTGCGTGGTGGCAGCGGCCGGGGCCGAGTCAACGGCGTCCTTGCTCACGGGTCGTTCCACTCTCTGGTACTCCCGGACCACGAGGGGCCGGTTCCTTACAGGGCGGCCCGCGCCGCACGATCATGTCGCGGTACAGACCAAGGCAGCAGCTTCCCAGAGAGATCACCCGATATGCGGTGGTCCACGTCACAGAGCGGCACTTCTCACATGACCTTCGCGGGTTTCACACTCCTGCTGCGACAGCGATACTGCTGCGATGACGACCGAGGCCGAGGACCCCACCCTCACCATCGACGAGCTGGCCGCGCGGTCCGGCGTCACCGTGCGCACGGTGCGTTTCTACGGCACCCGCGGTCTGCTCCCGCCGCCGGAGATCGGCCCCCGGCGGGTCGGCCGGTACGGCAGTGCGCACCTGTCCCGGCTGGCGCTGATCGAGGAGCTGCGGCTCCAGGGCATGACGCTGGCGGCGATCGAGCGGTACATCAACCGGCTCCCGGCCGGCCTCACCGCCCAGGATCTCGCGGTGCACCGGGCGGTCGTCTCCTCCTGGGCCCCGGAGGCGGTGGAGACGGTCGGCCGCGCCGAGCTGGACCGCCGCGCGGGGCGCCGGCTGACCGAGGAGGACGTACGGCGGCTGGCGGCGATGGACGTGCTGGCCGCCGAGGGGGACGACTGGCGGGTGGACACCGGCCTGCTGCGGCTCGCCGTGCAGCTCCTCGACCTCCCCTTCTCCCAGGAGGTCATCCTCGCCGCCCGCACCACCCTCCTCGACCACTCCCGCGCCGCCGCCCGCGAACTCTCCTCCCTCCTGCGCGACGCGGTCCCCGAACACACCCCGAAGGACGTCCGCACCCTCTCCGCCCACATGCAGCCCCTGGTCATCCAGGCCCTCCTGACCACGTTCCAGCGGTCGCTGCGACAAGAGGTGCGGGAGTGGCTGGGGGACGACGAGGAGCACACCTCGGAGGACTAGGGGGTGTCTTGTCGATCAGGCCGGATCAGGGAGCGGCGTCTGGTGCCGTGCATCGCAAGGCGGAGGAGGGAGTCGATGCGGAGCATCGGGGACCGACGACAACGCGGCGAGGTGCGGTGCCAGGCGTCGCGAGCCCGGCGTGATCGACAAGACACCCCCTAGGGGGTGTCCGGAAAGTCGTTGAGCCAGAGGCGGAGGCAGGCAAGGGTGACCATGGCCCGGTAGTGAATGGCTCGTTTGTCGTAGCGTGTGGCCAGGGCCCGGTTCTGCTTGAGGCGGCTGAAGCAGCGCTCGATGACGTTGCGCCGCCGGTAAGCGGCTTTGTCGAGGCGGCAGCGGCTCTCGCCGCGGCGGATGCGTCCGTTGATCTGGTCGATGCGTTCCGGGATCGCTGCCGCGATGCCGCGTCGTCGCAGGTAGGCGCGGATCTTGCGGGCCGAGTAGCCTTTGTCCGCGACGACGCGGCCGGGCCGGGTGCGCGGCCGGCCCGGCCCAGGACGCGCGATCTTGATCTGGTCCATGACCGGCTCGAGCTGAGTGCAGTCGTTCACGTTCCCGCCCGTCAGCGTGAACGCCAGGGGCCGGCCCAGGCCGTCGCAGGCCAGGTGGATCTTGCTGGTCAGGCCGCCCCGCGACCGGCCGAGCGCCTCGCCTTCCCAGGGCCCCCTTTTCGGGCCCCGGCGGCGTGCTGATGGGCCCGGACCGTGGTCGAGTCCACGCACACAACCGTCCAGTCGACCCGCCCGACGGCGTCGGAGTGCTGCTGGACGTGGGCCAGCAGACGGTCCCACGTGCCGTCGGCGGACCAGTTCCGGAACCGTTCGTAGACCGTCTTCCAGGGCCCGTACCGCTCGGGCAGGTCACGCCAGGCAGCCCCGGTGGACAGCTTCCACAAGATCCCGTTCACCACCTGCCGCCGGTCCCGACCAGGCCTGCCCATCCGACCCGGCGCCAGCAACGGAGCGATCAACGCCCACGACTCATCGGTCAGTTCATGCCTACGCACCACGAACGGACCAACGAGCCACCGACTTTCCGGACACCCCCTAGGTGTATTGATCACGAGCGTTGTTGACACGGCTGTGGTCTTGAACATGGCGAAGACCTCCGGTGTGGTGGGAGCTGTCTAGGAACTCACCGCACGGAGGTCTTCGTGCCCCACCGTAATGCCCGGCTGACCGTCTTCGGTAGGAGGCTGCTGGTCGAACGTGTCCGCTCAGGCCGTCCGGTCGCTCATGTGGCCGCCGAGATGGGTATCTCCCGCGCCACCGCCCATAAATGGATCCGCCGGTGGCGGACCGAGGGCGAGGCGGGACTGCAGGACCGCTCCAGCCGGCCTCACACGACACCGCACCGGACCGCGTCCGCGGTGGAAGACCGCGTCTGCGACCTGCGGCAGAGCCGCAAGCTGGGCCCGGCCCGGATCGGCCCGATCGTGGGCCTTCCCACCTCGACCGTGCACCGGATCCTGACCCGCCACCGCCTCAACCGGCTGGCCTGGATCGACCGGCCGACCGGCACCGTCATCCGCCGTTACGAGCGTGACCGGCCGGGCGAGCTGATCCACGTGGACGTGAAGAAGCTGGGCCGGATCCCCGACGGCGGCGGCCACAAGACCAACGGCCGCGAGGCCGGCCGCCCGATCCGCGGCATGGGCTTCGACTACGTCCACTCCGCCGTCGACGACCACTCCCGCCTGGCCTACAGCGAGATCCACCCCGACGAGAAAGCCGCGACCTGCGCGGGCTTCCTGACCCGCGCGGCCGCCTTCTTCCACGCCCAGGGCATCGACCGGATCGAGCGGGTCCTGACCGACAACGCCTGGGCCTACCGCAAGGGCCTGGCCTGGAAAAAGGTGCTCACCGAGATCGGTGCGGCCGGCAAGCTGACTCGCCCCTACCGGCCGCAGACCAACGGCAAGGTCGAACGCTTCAACCGCACCCTGCTCGACGAATGGGCCTACCAGCGGCCCTACACCACCAACACCGAACGCACCGACGCCCTGGCAGACTTCCTCCACACCGACAACCACCACCGCTGCCACACCGCACTCGGAGGCCACCCACCGATCAGCCGCGTCAACAACGCTGCGGGTCAATACACCTAGGGCCTGTCGCTGGATCATGCCGAGAGGCGCAGTCAGTCTCGGCCGACCTGATCCAAACGACACCCCCTAGGGGGTGTCCGGAAAGTCGGTGGCTCGTTGGTCCGTTCGTGGTGCGTAGGCATGAACTGACCGATGAGTCGTGGGCGTTGATCGCTCCGTTGCTGGCGCCGGGTCGGATGGGCAGGCCTGGTCGGGACCGGCGGCAGGTGGTGAACGGGATCTTGTGGAAGCTGTCCACCGGGGCTGCCTGGCGTGACCTGCCCGAGCGGTACGGGCCCTGGAAGACGGTCTACGAACGGTTCCGGAACTGGTCCGCCGACGGCACGTGGGACCGTCTGCTGGCCCACGTCCAGCAGCACTCCGACGCCGTCGGGCGGGTCGACTGGACGGTTGTGTGCGTGGACTCGACCACGGTCCGGGCCCATCAGCACGCCGCCGGGGCCCGAAAAGGGGGCCCTGGGAAGGCGAGGCGCTCGGCCGGTCGCGGGGCGGCCTGACCAGCAAGATCCACCTGGCCTGCGACGGCCTGGGCCGGCCCCTGGCGTTCACGCTGACGGGCGGGAACGTGAACGACTGCACTCAGCTCGAGCCGGTCATGGACCAGATCAAGATCGCGCGTCCTGGGCCGGGCCGGCCGCGCACCCGGCCCGGCCGCGTCGTCGCGGACAAAGGCTACTCGGCCCGCAAGATCCGCGCCTACCTGCGACGACGCGGCATCGCGGCAGCGATCCCGGAACGCATCGACCAGATCAACGGACGCATCCGCCGCGGCGAGAGCCGCTGCCGCCTCGACAAAGCCGCTTACCGGCGGCGCAACGTCATCGAGCGCTGCTTCAGCCGCCTCAAGCAGAACCGGGCCCTGGCCACACGCTACGACAAACGAGCCATTCACTACCGGGCCATGGTCACCCTTGCCTGCCTCCGCCTCTGGCTCAACGACTTTCCGGACACCCCCTAGGCGCCGGCCCGGCTCACGCGCCCGTGGTGGAGCCGGGGCGGATGATCATCAGGACGGTGACCGTGGCCCACAGCAGGTTGAAGACGCCGGTGAGCATGGCGAGCCGGCCCGGGGCCACGGGGTTCGGGTCCCCGTCCAGCGCACGGTCCTGGGCGGGCAGGATCAACAGGGCCAGGAGTGCGGCGGCCGCCGCGGTCAGCGCGATCGAGGCGATCAGCCAGCCGTCGCCGAGGACACCGAGGCTGCCCGCCGTGGCGAAGCCGAAGAGCGGGACGGCGGCGCCGATGCCCGCGTAGACGCGGCAGATGCGGTGCAGGGTCCGCAGGGTCGTCCGGGCGGTGCCCTCGCCGTCGTCGGGGCCCGCGAGGGCACGGCGCAGCGTCGGGGGGAACATGCTCGCGGCGACGGCGACCGGCCCCACGGCGAGGAGTGCGGCCAGGACGTGCAGGGAGAGGAGCACCTTGGTCATGCCGGCTGCTCCCCGTCCGGACGGCGCTCGCCGGTGACCTTCGAGGAGGGGAGGCGGCCGGCCCGCGAGGTGCCCCGGAGGGTGTCGCCGTCGACCGTGACGTCGAACGCCAGGTTCAGCCGCAGGGGCTGGGTGACGGCCTGCTTCCAGGTGAGCCGGTCGCCGTCGAGCGTGACGTCACGGAGCGGCACTTCCTCGCCGGCTCCCCGGGCGACGCCGGTCAGGAGTCCGTCCCGCTCGTGGAGGTCCACCACGGCCTTGATCCGGCCGACGGGTGTGGAGACGGACAGATGCCAGGTGCCTGCTACGGACATGCTGATGTTCCTTCTGATGGTGCGGGGAGGGCGAAGCTCAGAGCGCGGCGGGGGTCGGCCCCTTGGCCCGCCAGACGGTGCCGCGCCGCTCGTGGGCGAAGAGTTCCTCGACGGCGTGCGCGATGCGGGGGCCCACCTCGCGCTCCAGCAGGTACAGGCTCAGGTCGAGCCCGGAGGTGACCCCGGCGCCGGTGATCAGGTCGCCGTCGTCCACGACGCGGGCGCGGACCATGTGGGCGCCGGTGGCGTCCAGCAGGTCGAGGCCCAGGTGGTGGGTGGTCGCGTGCCGCCCCTCCAGCAGGCCCGCCATGGCCAGGACCAGCGAGCCGCCGCAGACGGTGGCCACGGTGATGCCCGGATCGTCCATCGCGCGCCCGAGGAGCGCGGGGAGCCCGGTGGTCAGCGTGCGGGCCAGCAGTACGGCGCTCAGTTCGTCCCGCTCCGGTTCACCGGCGGCCCTCTCCTCGGCCGACTCCTCGTCCGGCACCTCGCCGGGTTCGCCCACGCGCCCGGAGGCGCCGGGTACCAGGAGCAGGTCCGCGCGTTCGAGGTCGACGGCTCCGGTGGCGCGCAGGGTCAGCCCTCCGGTGCCGCTGACCACCTCGCGGGGACCCTCGGCGGAGACCAGCTCGACGGTCACCGCGCCGTCCGACGCCGTGCCGCCGGCGTACAGCACCTCGTAGGGGGCGATGACGTCGAGCGGATCGAAGCCGTCGAACAGGACGATCTGGGCGTGCATGGGGGGTCCCCTCGGGTCGTTCTCCTTCGGACACCCGAAGTCAACCGGTCGCCGCCGTGATCGCCCAGTGGCACTAATGACAAGGTTCGACGGGAAAACGCCAAAGGCTTTCGGCGGGCTCCTCAGGGCGCTGAACATGGGTTGTCCGAGAAGGCAGCGACACCGTCCAGGCTGCGGAGAGGTACGTTCTTGCCATGCACACCGTCGCCGTCCTGGCCCTGGACCGGGTGATCCCGTTCGACCTGTCGACGCCGATCGAGGTGTTCTCCCGGTCCCGTCTGCCGGACGGGCGGCCCGGCTACCAGGTCCGGGTGTGCGCCGAGCGCGAGGAGATCGACGCCGGGGCCTTCGCCGTACGCGCCCCCTGGGGGCTGGCGGGTCTCGACGGCGCGGACACGATCATCGTGCCGGGTGTCGCGGAACCCACCGCCCCGCTCTCCCCCGCCGTACGGGACGCGCTGCGCGCGGCCGCCGCCGACGGCACGCGGATCGCCTCCGTCTGCGTGGGCACCTTCCCCCTGGCCGCCACCGGTCTGCTGGACGGCCTGCGCGCCACGACCCACTGGCGTGCGGCCGCCCTCCTGGCCGCCACCTACCCGGCCGTCGACGTCGACCCGGACGTCCTCTATGTCGACAACGGGCAGTTCCTCACCTCGGCGGGCGCGGCCGCCGGCCTGGACCTGTGCCTGCACATGATCCGCCGTGACTACGGCTCGGCCGTCGCCGCCGACGCGGCCCGCCTGTCGGTGATGCCGCTGGAACGCGAGGGCGGCCAGGCCCAGTTCATCGTCCACGACCACGTTCCCACCCCGCAGGGCTCCGAGTGGGAGACGCTGCTCGCCTGGCTGCGGGAGAACCTGGCCCGCGACCTCACCCTCGCCGACATCGCGGAGCGCGCGGGGACCAGCACGCGCACCCTGATCCGGCGCTTCCGCGACCAGACCGGCACCACCCCGCTGCAATGGCTGCACCGCGCCCGCGTCCGCCAGGCGCAGCACCTGCTGGAGACCACGGCCCACTCCGTCGAACGCATCGGCCATCAGGTCGGCTTCGCCTCCCCCACCACCTTCCGCGACCGTTTCAAGCGCACCACCGGCGTCAGCCCCCAGACCTACCGGCGCACGTTCGCGTGAGCGGCAAGGGGCGCCCTCCGGGGGGCCTGGCTCCCCGGAGGGCGCACCTTGCGGAAGGCGTCAGCGCGCGTCGGTGAAGGTCTCGCCCTTCTCCGCCTTCTCCACCAGCAGCGCCGGAGGCGTGAACCGCTCCCCGTACCGCTCGGCCAGCTCGCGCGAACGGGCCACGAAGCCGGGCAGGCCGCCCTCGTAGCCGTTGATGTACTGGAGGACGCCGCCGGTCCAGCCGGGGAAGCCGATGCCGAGGATGGAGCCGATGTTGGCGTCGGCGACGGAGGTGAGGACGCCCTCCTCCAACAGCCGTACGGTGTCCAGGGCTTCGGCGAAGAGCATGCGCTCCTGCATGTCCTCGAACGGGATCTCGTACCCCGGCTTGGTGAAGTGCTCGCGCAGGCCCGGCCAGAGGGCGGCGCGCTTGCCGTCCTCGTAGTCGTAGAAGCCGGCGCCGCCGCTGCGGCCGGGGCGGCCGAACTCGTCGACCAGGCGGTCCACCACCTCGTCGGCGGGGTGCGGGGTCCAGGTGCCGCCCGCCTCCTCCACGGCACGGCGGGTCTCGGCGCGGATCTTGCGCGGGAGGGTGAGGGTCAGCTCGTCCATCAGGGAGAGGACCTTGGCCGGGTAGCCCGCCTGGGCCGCCGCCTGCTCCACCGACGCGGGCTCCAGCCCCTCGCCGACCATGGCGACGCCCTCGTTGATGAAGTGGCCGATCACCCGCGAGGTGAAGAAGCCGCGCGAGTCGTTGACCACGATCGGCGTCTTGTTGATCTGCCGGACCAGGTCGAAGGCGCGGGCCAGCGCCTCGTCCCCGGTGCGCTCGCCCTTGATGATCTCGACCAGCGGCATCTTGTCGACCGGCGAGAAGAAGTGCAGCCCGATGAAGTCGCCCTGGCGCTCGACGCCCTCGGCCAGCGCGGTGATGGGCAGCGTGGAGGTGTTGGAGCAGAGCAGCGCGTCGGGTTCGACGACGGACTGGATCTCCTGGAACACCTTGTGCTTGAGCGCGGTGTCCTCGAAGACCGCCTCGATCACCGCGTCGCAGCCCGCGAGGTCGGCCGCGTCGGCGGCCGGGGTGATCCGGGCCAGCAGGGCGTCGGCCTTCTCCTGGCTGGTGCGGCCCTTGGCGACGGCCTTGGCGCACAACTGCTCGGAGTAGCCCTTGCCCTTGGCCGCCGCCTCCAGCGAGACGTCCTTGAGGACGACCTCGATGCCCGCGCGGGCGCAGGAGTAGGCGATCCCGGCGCCCATCATGCCCGCGCCGAGCACGGCCACCTTGCGGACCTTGCGCGGCTCGACGCCCCCCGGGCGGCTGACGCCGGAGTTGACGGCCTGGAGGTCGAAGAAGAACGCCTGGATCATGTTCTTCGCGGTCTGCCCGGCGGCCAGCTCCACGAAGTACCGCGCCTCGATGACCTGCGCGGTCTCGAAGTCGACCTGGGCGCCCTCGACGGCGGCGGCGAGGATGTTGCGCGGCGCGGGGTAGGGCGCGCCGCCTGTCTGCTTGCGCAGCGAGGCCGGGAAGGCGGGCAGGTTGGCGGCGAACTTCGGGGTGGCCGGGGTGCCGCCGGGGATCTTGTAGCCGGGCTTGTCCCAGGGCTGCTGGGACTCGGGGTGGGCGTCGATGAAGTCGCGGGCCCGCGCGGTCAGTTCCTCCGGCGTCCGGACCACCTCGTGCACGAGCCCGTTGTCCAGGGCGCGGCGCGGGTTGTACTGGGTGCCCTGGAGCAGCACCTTCAGCAGCGCGTCGGTGATGCCGAGCAGCCGGACGGTACGGGCGACGCCGCCACCGCCGGGGAGCAGGCCGAGGGTGACCTCGGGGCAGCCGATCTTGGAGCCGGGGGCGTCGAGGGCGATCCGGTGGTGGCAGGCGAGGGCGATCTCGAAGCCGCCGCCGAGGGCCGCGCCGTTGATGGCGGCGACCACGGGTACGCCGAGGGTCTCGATGCGGCGCAGGTTCCGCTTGATGGCGAGGCCGCCGTCGAAGAGGTCCTGGGCGGTGTCGGGGGTGACCCGGATCAGGTCGCGCAGGTCGCCGCCCGCGAAGAAGGTCTTCTTCGCGGAGGTGAGGATGATGCCCCGGATCGAGTCCTTCTCGGCCTCCAGCCGGTCGGTGATCACGGCGAGGGACTCGCGGAACGCCTGGTTCATGGTGTTCGCGGACTGGCCGGGGTCGTCGAGGACGAGGGTGACGACACCGGTGTCGTCCTGTTCCCAGCGGATGGTGGTGCTCTCGGTCATGACAGTCGTCTCCGTAGAAGTCGCTTGTTTCCGCTGGGAGTTCAGACGCGTTCGATGATCGTGGCGATGCCCATGCCGCCGCCGACGCACAGGGTGGCCAGGCCGTACCGCTTGTCCTGGCGCTCCAGTTCGTCCACGAGGGTGCCGAGGATCATCGCGCCGGTGGCGCCGAGGGGGTGGCCGAGCGCGATGGCGCCGCCGTTGACGTTGACCTTGTCCAGGGACAGGCCCATGTCCTTGACGAAGCGCAGGACGACGGCGGCGAACGCCTCGTTGATCTCGACCAGGTCGATGTCGTCGATGGTCAGCCCGGCCTTGGCGAGCGCCTTGCGGGTGGCCGGGGCCGGGCCGGTGAGCATGATGGTGGGCTCGGAGCCGGAGACGGCGGCGGAGACGATCCGGGCGCGGGGGGTGAGCCCGTACCGCTCCCCCACCTCGCGGGAGCCGATGGCGACCAGGGAGGCGCCGTCGACGATGCCGGAGGAGTTGCCCGCGTGGTGGACGTGGTCGATCTTCTCCACCCAGTGGTACTTCTGCAGCGCGACCGCGTCGAACCCGCCCAGCTCGCCGATGTCGGCGAAGGACGGCTTCAGACCCGCGAGGGAGTCGGCGGTGGTGCCGGGGCGGGGGTGCTCGTCGTGGTCGAGGACGGTCAGGCCCGCGCGGTCCCTGACCGGGACGACCGAGCGCGCGAAGCGGCCCTCCTTCCAGGCATGGGCGGCGCGCTCCTGGGACAGGGCCGCGTACTCGTCGACGTCCCGGCGGCTGAAGCCCTCGATGGTCGCGATGAGGTCGGCGCCGATGCCCTGCGGGACGAAGTTGGTGGCGAGGTTGGTCATCGGGTCGTTGAACCAGGCGCCGCCGTCCGAGGCCATCGGCACCCGGGACATCGACTCGACACCGCCCGCCAGCACCAGGTCCTCCCAGCCGGAACGGACCTTGGCGGCGGCGGTGTTGACGGCCTCCAGACCCGAGGCGCAGAAGCGGTTCTCCTGTACGCCCGCCACGGTGTCCGGCAGCCCGGCGGCGACGGCGGCGATACGGGCGATGTCGGAGCCCTGGTCGCCGACCGGGCCGACGACGCCGAGCACGATGTCGTCGATGGCGGCCGGGTCCAGACCGGGGAAGCGGGCGCGGATCTCGTGGATCAGGCCGACGACCAGGTCGACCGGCTTGGTGCCGTGCAGCCCGCCGTTGGCCTTGCCTCGGCCGCGCGGGGTGCGGATCGCGTCGTACACAAACGCTTCGGTGGTCACTGGTGTGCCTTTCGGGAGGGTGTCAGGCGGTGGCTTCGGGGAGGTCCCAGTCGCGGGCCACGTCCTGGGCGCCGGTGCCGGGCAGGGCGGGGCCGGTGCGGACGCGGGTGGGGGTGGCGGAGAAACGCGGGGCGGGGGCGGGCTGCACCAGCCCGTCGTGCTCGGTGAAGGTGGCGCGGGCGGCCAGGTGGGGATGGTGTGGGGCCTCGCGCAGGCTCAGTACGGGGGCCACGCAGGCGTCGGTGCCCTCGAAGCGGGCGGTCCAGTCGTCGCGCGTACCGGACTTGAAGCGGGCGGCGATCCGTTCGCGCAGCTCGGGCCAGCGGGCCGGGTCGTGGTGGGCGCCGGCCAGGCCGTCGAGGCCGAGGAGGCGGAGGAACTCGGCGTAGAACCGGGGTTCCAGGGCGCCGACCGCCATGTACTCGCCGTCGGCGGTCTCGTAGGTGCCGTAGTAGGGGCAACCGCCGTCCAGGAGGTTGGCGGCGCGGCGGTCCTGCCAGGCGCCGGCGGCGAGCATGCCGTGGATCATGGCGGAGAGGTGGGCGGTGCCGTCCACGATGGCGGCGTCCACCACCTGGCCGGTGCCGGTGGCGCGGGCGTGGTGCAGGGCGGCGAGGACGCCGACGACGAGATAGAGGGAGCCGCCCGCGTAGTCCCCGAGGAGGTTGGCGGGCAGGGCCGGGGGTTCGCCGGGGCGGCCGATCATGCCGAGGGTGCCGGTGACGGCGATGTAGGAGGCGTCGTGCCCGGCGCGGTCGGCGAGCGGTCCATCCTGGCCCCAGCCGGTCATCCGGCCATACACCAGGCGGGGGTTGCGGGCGTGGCAGTCGGCGGGGCCGACGCCGAGGCGCTCGGCGACACCGGGGCGGTAGCCCTCGATCAGGACGTCGGCGCGCTCGGCGAGGTCGAGCACCCGGGCGGGGCCGTCGGAGGCCTTGAGGTCGACGACGACGGAGCGCTTGTTGCGGTTGGTGACGTCCCGCGCGGGGTCGATGCCGAGGCCGGGGCCGTCGGGGCGGTCCACCCGGACCACGTCGGCGCCCAGGTCGGCCAGGAGCATCGCGGCGAAGGGGCCGGGGCCGATCCCGGCCAGCTCGACCACCCGCACCCCGCTGAGCGGGCCCTGCCCCGGCGTCGTTGCCGTCGTCATGCCGTCATGCCCCCAAGCGCGTATGACACAAACGATGTAACACCGGTGATGCTAGGAACACCGGGCACCCGGCACAAGACCTGAACGAGCGGGCGCTTAGCGAAGTGCCCCGGTGCGCCCCGATTCCCCGGGCACACCGCACGGGGCGCCTGCCGGGCCCCGCACCGTTCACGCTAGCCTCGGCCCCCGACAGTCGCGCGGGCTGCACGGCAAGGAGTGTCATGAGCAGGCTGAAATCGACGGACCGTCCCTCCGACACGGACCGCCCCTACGACATCGTGCTGTTCGGCGCCACCGGCTTCGTCGGCACGCTGACGGCGGAGTATCTCGCCGCGCACGCGCCCGAGGGCCTGCGCTGGGCCGTCGCTGGCCGGGACACCGGCAGGCTGGAGGCGCTGCGCGAGCGACTGCCCGGCGGCTCGGCCATCGGAGTGCTCCGCGCCGACGTGAGCGAGCCCGCCACCCTGCGGGCGCTCGCGGAACAGTCCCGCGTGGTGGCCTCGACCGTCGGCCCGTACATCACCTACGGCGAGGAACTGGTCGCCGCCTGCGCCGACAGCGGCACGGACTACCTCGACCTCACCGGCGAGCCCGAGTTCGTGGACCTGATGTTCATCCGCCACGACGCCCGCGCCCGCGAGACCGGGGCCCGGCTGGTGCACGCCTGCGGCTTCGACTCCGTACCGCACGACCTCGGCGCCTACTTCACGGTGCGGCAGCTTCCCGAGGGGGTGCCGCTGCGGGTGGACGGGTTCGTCACGGCGAACGCCACCTTCTCCGGGGGCACGCTCGCCTCGGCGCTGAACCAGTTCGCGCGGGCCGGGAGCATGTGGGCGGCGGCCCGCGACCGGGCCCGGCACGAACCGCGCCTGATGGACCGCCGGGTCTCCGCCCCGACGGGCGCGCCCCGGTTCGCCGGGGAGGTCGGCGCCTGGGCGCTGCCGCTGCCCACCATCGACCCGCAGATCGTGTACCGCTCCGCCAAGTCCCTGGACCGCTACGGCCCCGACTTCCGCTACCGGCACTACGCGGCGGTCGAGCACCTCCCGGTCGCGGCGGCGGGGCTCGCGGGCGTGGGCGTCCTCGCGGTGGCGGCCCAGCTCACCCCCGTCCGCTCCTGGCTCTCCGGCCGGCTCCAGCCCGGCGAGGGCCCGGACGCCGAGAAGCGCGCCCGGAGCTGGTTCCGCGTCCGCTTCGTCGGCGAGGGCGGCGGCCGGCGCGTGTTCACCGAGGTCACGGGCGGCGACCCGGGCTACGGGGAGACGGCGAAGATGTTCGCGGAGGCGGCCCTGTCCCTGGCGACGGACGACCTCCCGGGCCGCTCCGGCCAGCTCACCCCGGCCACCGCGATGGGCGACGCGCTGCTGGAGCGGCTGCGCGCGGCCGGGATCGGGTTCCGGGTGGTGGCCGAGCGGAGCGTCTGAGCGAAAACCGGTTCCTGGGGCGCCGCCGGGCCTGGCACAGTGGCGCCCCATGACGGACTCCGCGCCCCTGGCAGCCTCGGACATCCCGCTCATGCAGGGCCTGGCGCAGCGCGTCACCGCCCTCCGCCCGGACCTGATCGGCGCGGGCGCCTCGTACGGCGAACTGGCCTGGGTGTACGGCAAGGGCCACGCCGACCAGGGCTCCACCTGGCGCCGCCGACTGTGGCTCTCCGGTGGCGAGCTGGCGGCGTGGGCCTGGGCCTTCCTCCCCCACCGGGTCCGGCGCGACGACGGGTCGGTCACCGATGTCACCGGCGCCTCGCTGAGCCACCAGGTCCATCCCGATCACGCGGGGCTGGTCGACGAGGTGATCGACTGGTACGACACGGTGGCGGCCGCCCTGGAGCGCACCGCCCTGCCGACGACCGCCGACGAGTTCGGCCTGACCCGCTGGGCGGCCCACGGCTACCTGCCCGACGCCCAGGCGCTCGCCGACGACGGCGACTGGACCCAGCTCAACCAGCGGGACCTCACCGATCTGGAGCAGCCCGTCCTGCCGCCCGGCTTCCGCTTCCGCACCGCCGAAGAGGCGGGGCCCCGGGCCGCAGTGCGGGCCCACCTGGATGCCTGGTCCCCCTCGGCCTACACGGCCCAGAGCTACGAGGGCGTCCGGCGGACGGCGGCCTACCGGGCCGACCTGCACGTTCTGGTGGAGGCCCTCGACGGCACCATGGCCGCCTCCACGATCATGTGGCTCGACCACATGAACCAGACCGTCGAGTTCGAACCGGTGGGCACCCACCCCGCCCACCGCCGCCTCGGCCTGGCCCACGCGATGATGCTCCACGGAATGCACCTGGCCCGAGCGGCCGGAGCCACCCATGCGACGGTCGTCTGCCTCGGCGCCCCGAGCCACGCGGGCTCTACTACGGGCTGGGGTTCCGCGAGCTGTCCCGCGACGCCCCGCTGATCAAGCCGGCGGGCTGAGATCCCGCAGCGCCCTTCGGCACAACGCGTCCGCCCTGCGCGTCGTCTCCGGGAGGCGGTACTTCGGGGTGAGGGCGAGAGTGTGGGCGACGGCGGTCTCCAGCGAGACCCTGTGTCCGACCGACACATAGACCGGCTTGACCTCACTGCGCGTACGCAGGGCCGCGCCCACCTCCTCCTCGTCCTCCGCGAGCAGCGGAGCCGTGCTCCCCCGCGCCGGGGCGAGGGCGGGGTGGGTGAAGGTGAACGGGTTCTTCGCCACCCCGATCGTGGGCAGCCCGGTCAGGACGCCGAGGTGGGCGGCGAGGCCGAGGCGGCGGGGATGGGCGAGGCCGTAGCCGTCGCAGACGACCAGGCCGGGCGGGCAGGGCAGCGCGTCCAGGGCCGCCCGTACGGCCGGCAGCTCACGGAAGGCGAGCAGACCGGGGACGTAGGGGAAGGCGACCCGGCCCACGGCGGTCGCCTCGGCGACGACGGCGAGGGTGGCCGCGTCCAGGACCACGGCCGCCGCCGCGACCAGATCGCGTGCGTCGTCGTAGGCCACGTCCACGCCGGTGACATGGCCGGTGCCGGGCGGCGGACCGGGCTCGTCGAGGACGACACGGCCGCGCAGGGCGTCCTGGACGGCGCGGGCCTCCGCCTCGGTGGCGGGCCAGTCGGCGGGAACCTCTGCGGTGATCATGGTGGCCCCGACGATACCGAGCGCCGGGGTAGGCTCGCGATCATGTTCGTACTGGAGCTGACGTACACCGCCCCGCTCGACGCCGTCGACGCCGCCCTGAGCGCTCATGTGGCCTGGCTGGACGAGCAGTACGACAAGGGGCTGTTCCTCGCCTCCGGCCGCAAGAACCCCCGCGACGGCGGGGTGATCCTGGCCGCCGCGGACAGCCGGGCGGAGATCGAGGCGGTCGTCGCGGCGGACCCGTTCGTCACCGCCGGGGTGTGCGAGTACCGCGTCACCGAGTTCACCGCCACCAAGACGGCGCCCGAGCTGGCGCGGTACCGGCAGAACGCGGGCTGACCCCGCTCCCGCTCACTTCTTCTCGTCCAGCGCGCGCCGGAGCTGCTCCTTGTTCATGTCGGAGCGGCCGTGGATGCCGCGCTGCTTCGCCTCGTTGTAGAGCTGGTCGTACGTCGGGCCCTGCGGGCCCTTGCCGGAGCGCAGGCCACCGCGCCGGCCGGAGGAGATGTCCTCGGTCGAGGAACGGCTCGCGGTCCTGGACTCACCGGCGCGGGCGCGCTCCTTGTTGACCGTGCGCGCGGCGATCTCCTCGGCGCGGTCCTCGCTCGCCCCCTGGTCCAGCTCGCTCTCCTTGATGTGCTCGTACTGCCGCTCACGCTTGGGGCTGGAACCGGCTGGCATGGTCGCTCCCTTCGTCGCCCTGCGGCCCTCGCGGGCTGTCCGGTAGGGACGCGAGTACCCGGATTCGGACCCGTTTCGCACCCCCGGACCGTGACCGAGGTCACTCCGGCCGGGTGTGCACGGAACGAGGGCTTCCGACGTCTCTCCCGGTGTCGGGCCGCCACCCGCCGAGGAGCAGTGTCCAGCCGTCCGAGGGAGCACAGGCTTTGTCCACCGTGATCGAGGCAATCGTGGAGGCGCGTCTGGTCGCCGCCGCGCCCCGCATGCCGAGCATTCCCGCCGCCCTGCACTACGACCGGCGCGACCCCTACGCCGTCCGGATGACCTTCCCCGCCCCGGCCACCCTGGCGGGCGTGGAGGTGTGCTGGACCTTCTCCCGCGAGCTGCTGTCCGCCGGGCTGCACGAGCCGCAGGGCGAGGGGGACGTACGGGTGCGGCCCTACGGTTACGACCGGACCGTGCTGGAGTTCCACGCGCCGGAGGGCACCGCCGTGGTGCATGTGCGCTCCGGAGAGATCCGGCGCTTTCTGCGGGCGGCCGGGGAGCTGGTGCCGGTGGGTCTGGAGCATCTGCAGCTCGACCTGGACCGGGGGCTGGCCGAGCTGATGCGGGACTCGGGCTGACCGGTCCCGCGTTAATCGCGTTGACAGGCTTCACAGCCGTTCGTAGCGTGTACGGCGGTTCTGTTGCCGTCGATAGGAGAAGGACGTTGCTCGTCTGAGGTCATGAGACATCGCGTTCACACCGGTGAGGTGTGCGTGGCGTTCGACCTCGGCGTACGAGCCGTCCCTCTGGCACAGGCCCTTCTTCTCGGCCTCCGGGCCCAGTTTTCCCGGCCCCCCCGTGCCTGAAGGCTTCCGGTTTCCGCCCCGCGGTGTCTCGTCAGCTCCCCCGACCAGACCGCACCCGGCACCCGTGAGGCCCGTATGTCATCACCCGCGTCTTCCCTCTCCGCCACCTCCCTGACCTTCGCCTGGCCGGACGGCACCCCCGTCCTGGACGGCCTCGACATCTCCTTCGGCCCCGGCCGCACGGGGCTGGTCGGCGCCAACGGTTCGGGCAAGTCCACCCTGCTGAAACTGCTCTCCGGCGCGCTCGTCCCCACCGGCGGCACGGTCAGGGTGTCCGGCGAGGTCGGCCTGCTCCCGCAGAACGTCACCCTGGACACCGCCCTCCGCGTCGACGATGCCCTGGGCATCGCCGCCAAGCGGGCCGCGCTGCACGCCATCGAGGCGGGCGACGCGGCCGAGGAGCACTTCGAGACCCTCGACGAGGACTGGGACGTGGAGGAGCGCGCCCTGGTCACCCTCGGCGAACTCGGCCTCGGCCACATCGGCCTGGACCGCACGGTCGGCGAGGTCTCCGGCGGCGAGTCGGTACTGCTCCGGCTGGCCGCGCTGCTGCTGCGCCGCCCCGACGTCCTGCTGCTGGACGAACCCACCAACAACCTCGACCTGTACGCCCGCCGCCGGCTGCACGCGGCCGTGGCCTCCTGGCCCGGCGTCCTCGTCGTGGTCAGCCACGACCGCGAACTGCTGGACCTGGTCGACCAGATCGCCGACCTCCGGGCCGGCGAGGTCGCCTGGTACGGCGGCAACTACTCCGCCTACGAGGAGGCCCTCGCCGTCGAGCAGGAAGCGGCCGAACGGACGGTGCGCGCCGCGGAGGCCGACGTCCGCAAGCAGCGCCGCGAACTCACCGACGCCCACATGAAGCTGGCCCGCCGCAAGCGGTACGGGCAGAAGATGTCCGACTCCAAGCGCGAGCCGAAGATCGTGATGGGCGCCCGCAAACGCGCCGCCCAGGAGTCCGCCGGCAAGCACCGCATCATGCACGAGGAGCGCCTCGCGGAGGCCCGGGAGCGGCTGGACGAGGCGGTGGAGGCGGTCCGGGACGACGACGAGATCCGCGTCGACCTGCCGTACACCGCGGTGCCGCCCGGCCGGCAGGTGCTCACGCTGGAGAAGCTGAAGACGGTCCACGGTCCGGGCGTGCCGGGCCTGTTGGATCTGCGGGGCCCGGAGCGGATCGCGCTCGTCGGGCGCAACGGGGCCGGGAAGACGACCCTGTTGCGGACGATCGCCGGGGAGCTGCCCCCGGTGGCCGGGCTGGCCGAGGCCCATGTGCCGCTGCGCTTCCTGCCCCAGCGGCTGGACGTGCTGGACGACGGGGCGACGGTCGCGGAGAACGTGGCCCGGTTCGCGCCGGGCGCCACCCCCAACCGGGTCCGCGCCCGGCTCGCCCGCTTCCTGTTCCGGGGCAAACGGGCCGATCAGCTGGCCGGCACCCTCTCCGGCGGCGAACGCTTCCGGGCCGCGCTCGCCGCGCTGCTGCTGGCCGAACCCGCCCCGCAACTGCTGCTGCTGGACGAGCCGACCAACAACCTGGACATGGCGAGCGTGCGCCAGCTGACCTCGGCGCTGGAGTCGTACGAGGGTGCGCTGATCGTCGCCGGGCACGATCTGCCGTTCCTGGACTCGATCGGCATCACCCGCTGGCTGCTGGTGGCCGACGGGGAGTTGCGGGACGCCGCGCGGGAGGAGATCGGCTGACCGGCGGCGGTCCTTACGCCCGCCTTAACCTACGGCTTCGTAACCTACGGACACGTAGGCTACGAAGCCGTAGGTTCGTGACGCCGTCCTTCTGGGTGGCTATGTCGACGAATCTCCCTTTTCTGCTCGGCCGTTTTTTGGAGTACCCCCGTGACGATCACCTCCCCTCACCTCGGCAGCCCGTCCGCCTGGACCGACGCGCGGCTGCTGTTCGCGCTGGAAGAGGTGGTCGAGACCGAGCTGAACCGGCACCTGAAGGTCGCCAAGGACTGGATGCCGCACGAGTACGTGCCGTGGAGCGACGGGCGCAACTTCCCGGGCCTCTTCGAGGACGGCGAGGCGTGGGGCAAGGAGCAGTCCAAGGTCACCGACATCGGCCGGGTCGCGCTGGTCGTCAACCTGCTGACCGAGGACAACCTGCCGAGCTACCACCACGAGATCGCCTCGCTGTTCGGCCGGGACGGCGCCTGGGGCACCTGGGTGCACCGCTGGACCGCCGAGGAGGGCCGGCACGGCATCGTGATGCGCGACTACCTGCTCGCCTCGCGCGCGGTCGACCCGGACGCGCTGGAGCGGTTCCGGATGTCGCACATGAGCGAGGGCTTCGAGTCCGACAACCGGCACTCGATGCTGCACTCGGTCGCCTACGTCGCCTTCCAGGAGCTGGCCACCCGGATCTCGCACCGCAACACCGGCCACCAGTCCGGCGATCCGGTCTGCGACCGCATGCTGGCCCGCATCGCCACCGACGAGAACCTGCACATGGTCTTCTACCGGAACCTGCTGAAGGCAGCGTTCGAGCTGGCGCCCGACCTGACCATGCAGGCGGTCCGTGACGTCGTGGTCGACTTCCGCATGCCGGGCCACGGCATCCCCGGCTTCGAGCGCGCTGCCGCGCAGATGGCCATAGGAGAGGTCTACAACCTCCGTATCCACCACGACGACGTGCTCCAGCCGGTCCTGCGCTTCCTGAAGATCATGGAGATCGACGGCCTCGGCCCGGAGGGCCTGAAGGCCCAGGAGGAGCTGGGCGTGTACATGGGCGGACTGGACTCGGAGGCCGCCAAGTTCGACGAGCGCCTCGCGGCCCGCAAGGCGCGCATGGCGGCGCGGGCGGCCGGCTGAGGCCGGCCCTGAAACCCGTACGGCCCGTGCTTCAGCGGGCCGTACGGCGCAGGGCGAGCCGTTCGCGTTCGGAGAGGCCGCCCCAGACGCCGAAGCGCTCGTCGTGGGCGAGGGCGTAGTCGAGGCAGGCGGGGCGGATCTCGCACAGGGCGCAGATCCGTTTGGCCTCGCGCACCGAACTGCCGGGCTCGGGGAAGAAGAAGTCCGCCCCGGTCTGCGCGCACAGGGCCTGGCCCTGCCAGGCCGGATCGGCCGGTGTGATCGTCTCGATGTGCATGGCGAGGATCGTGCCGGGTGCCGAAAAACGTTTGATCAACGCCGTGTCGACAAGCGCCGTGTGGGCCGTCCCGATGATCCTCCGGGCGGACACGCCCGCGCACGGCGGCGCGCGGGGCGATCCTCCCCGGCCGGTGGAAGACTCGTCGGGGCCAAGGACGGCACGGTCCCCGAGGAGGGCACGCATGCTCACCACCCGTTTCCCCGACGGCGCTCCCAACTGGATCGACCTCGGTTCCCCCGATCTGCCCGCGAGCCTCGCCTTCTACGGCGGCCTCTTCGGCTGGGAGCCCGCGCCCGCGGGCCCGGAGACGGGCGGTTACGTCCTCCTCCAGCGCGACGGCAGGACGGTCGCCGGGGCGATGGCGCTGGACCCGGAGCGTGGCCGGGCGGGCTGGACGGTGTACTTCCGCTGCGCGGACGCGCTGGGCACCGCCGAGGCCGCCGGGGTGGCGCACGGCACGGTGGTGTTCTGGCCGACGGAGCTGCTGGGACTCGGCCGGGTGGCGGGCCTGAAGGACCGCGCGGGTGCCGCGTTCCGCGTCTGGCAGCCGGACCCGGTGGAGGGCCTGGACGTGGCGACCGAGCCGGGCGCCCTCTGCTGGGTCGAGCTGCACACCCCGGACGTGGCGGCGGCCGCGGCCTTCTATCACCGGGTGCTCGGCGTGGAGACCTCCGGTGTCGAGTTCCCCGGCGGTGTCTACACCTCGCTGTACCCCGGCGGCGCCGACGAGGACGCCATGTTCGGCGGCATCGTCCCCACCTTCGAGGACCCGGCCGACACCGCCGCCTCCTGGCTCCCGTACTTCGGCGCGGACGACACCGACGCCCTGGTGGCCCGCGCTGCTGAGCTCGGCGGGTCGGTCCGCCTCCCCGCCACCAGCGTCCCCGGCGTGGGCCGGCTGGCCCGCCTCGCCGACCCGCACGGGTACGAGTTCGCGGTGATCAAGGGCGACCCGGCGCAGACCGCCTAGGCGGACGCCCGGCGGACGATCGTGGTCGGCAGGATGACCCCGCCGGCCGGGCCGCCGCCTAGGAGGAGGCGGGCCATGATGCGGCCCATCTCCTCTATGTCCTGGCGGACCGTGGTGAGCGGCGGGTCGGTCTGTTCGGCCACCGGGGCCATGTCGTCGAAGCCGATCACTGCGACGTCCTCGGGTACCCGGCGCCCCTCGGCGCGCAGCACGCGCAGCGCGCCGAGGGCGGTGAGGTCGTTGGCGGCGAAGACGGCGTCGACGTCGGGGCGGCGGGTGAGGAGTTCGCGCATGGCGTGTTCGCCGCCGCCCGGGGTGAAGTCGCTCTCCACGACCAGCTCGGGGTCGGCGTCCCCCATCACATCCCGGTAGCCGTCCAGCCGGTCGACGGCGGAGGTCTGGTCCAGGGCGCCGGTGATGTGCGCGATCCGGGTCCGGCCGAGGCCGACGAGGTGCCGTACCGCGTCGCGGGCGCCGCCCCGGTTGTCGCTGTCGACGTACACCGCGCCGCCGCTGTCCCCGTCGTCCCAGTCGGGGCGGCCGCCGAAGACCGTGCGGACGCCCGCGTCGCGGATCAGGCCGGGCAGCGGGTCGTCGAGGTGGAGGGAGAAGACCAGGGCGCCGTCGACATGGCCGCCGGCGAGGTAGCGGGCGACCCGGGCGTGGTCGTCCCGGCCCTCGGTGAGCAGCAGCACCAACTGGTTGTCGTGGGCGGTGAGTTCCTTGCTGATGCCGCGCAACTGGGCGGCGAAGAAGGGGTCGGCGAAGACGCGGGTGCCGGGTTCGGCGATGACGACCGCGACGGCGTCGTGCCGCTTGGTGACCAGGCTGCGGGCGGCCTGGTTGGGGACGTAGCCGAGTTCGTCGACCGCCTGGCGGACGCGGGTGACGAGCGAGTCGCGTACGCCGTCGCCGCCGTTGACGACCCGGGAGACGGTGGCGCGGGAGACCCCGGCCCGCGCGGCCACTGCCTCCAGCGTGGGACGCGACACTGCCTCGCTCACTCGGTGCTCCTCATCGGCGGCTGTGATCAGGATAGCCGCGGGGCCCGGCGCCGTTCGGGGCTCAGGAGGGCGCCTGGTCCCCCCGCGCCCGGCTCGGCTGCACCCGCTTGGGCTCGCCGGGCATCTTGGGGTACTCCGGCGGATACGGCAGGTCGCCCAGCCCGTGCTCGGCCTCGTCACGGCGGGCCAGGTCCAGCAGGCCGTCGAGGGAGTAGCGGTGGTCGTCCATGTCGGCGTGCACGTCGCCCAGTTCGGCGAACCGGCGCGGCATGGTGACGATGTCGAAGTCGCGCGGCCGGGCGTCGGCGACCTCGTCCCAGCGCAGCGGCGCGGAGACGGTGGCGTCGGGCAGCGGGCGGACGGAGTACGCGGAGGCGATGGTGCGGTCCCGAGCGGTCTGGTTGTAGTCCAGGAAAATACGCTCGCCCCGCTCCTCCTTCCACCACTTCACCGTGACGTGCTCCGGCATCCGGCGGGCCAGTTCCCGGCCGGCGGCGATGGCCGCGCGCCGCACCTGGGTGAAGGTCCAGCGGGGTTCGATGGGCACGAAGACGTGCAGCCCGCGCCCGCCGGAGGTCTTGGGCCAGCCGCGCAGACCGCCGAACTCCTCCAGGACCGCCCGGAGTTCGAAGGCGGCGCGGACCGCGTCCTCGTAGCCGGTGCCGGGCTGCGGGTCGAGGTCGAGGCGGAGTTCGTCGGGGTGGTCGACGTCGTCGCGGCGCACCGGCCAGGGGTGGAAGGTGAGCGTGCCGTACTGGGCGGCCCACACCGCGGCCGCCTCCTCGGTGGGGCACATCTCGTCGGCGCTGCGTCCGCTGGGGAAGGTGATGTGGGCGGTGGGAATCCAGGACGGCATGTTCTTCGGGGCGCGCTTCTGGTAGAACCACTCCCCCTCCAAGCCCTCCGGGTAGCGCTGGAGGGTGGTGGGGCGGTCCCGCAGGGCGCGCAGCAGGCCGGGGCCGACCGCCGCGTAGTACTCGGCGATGTCGAGCTTGGTGTAGCCGTGCGCGGGGAAGAACACCCGCTCCGGGTGGGTCAGCCGTACGGTCCGGCCGCCCACCTGAAGTTCCACCGCATCGCCCATGCGGCCACCGTAGGCGTACCCCGGGCGGCCCGCACACCGGGCGGTGGCGGGTGGGGGCGCGCAGAATCGGCGTATGGACCTGCCGGTGATGCCGCCCGTGAAGCCGATGCTCGCCAAGGCGGTGGCGAAGATCCCGCCGGGCATGCACTACGAGGCGAAGTGGGACGGCTTCCGGGCGATCGTGTTCCGCGACGGCGACGAGGTGGAGCTGGGCAGCCGGACCGGCAAGCCGCTGACCAGGTACTTCCCCGAGCTGGTGGCGGCGCTGAAGGAGCGGCTGCCGGCCCGCTGCGTGGTGGACGGGGAGATCGTGATCGCCCGCAACGGCCATCTGGACTTCGACGCGCTGACCGAGCGCATCCATCCGGCGGACTCGCGGGTGCGCACCCTGGCCGAGCGGACCCCGGCGTCCTTCGTCGCGTTCGACCTGCTGGCGCTGGACGACCACGCCCTGCTGGACGTGCCGCTGACCGACCGGCGGGCGCTGCTGGACCGGGCGCTGGCCGGGGTGAGCCCGCCGGTGCACCTGGCGCCCGCGACGACGGACGTGGACGAGGCGCGCCGCTGGTTCGAGCAGTACGAGGGCGCCGGTCTGGACGGGGTGGTGGCCAAGCCGCTGACGGTGCCGTACCTCCAGGACGAGCGGGCCATGTTCAAGGTCAAGCACGAGCGGACGGCGGACGTGGTGGTCGCCGGGTACCGCCTGCACAAGAGCGGCCCGGTGGTGGGCTCGCTGCTGCTCGGGCTGTACGACGACGAGGGCGCGCTCCAGCACGTTGGCGTGGCCGCCGCGTTCACGATGAAGCGGCGCGCGGAGCTGGTGGAGGAACTGGCGCCGCTCAGGATGGACGACGTGAGCGGGCATCCGTGGGCGCGCTGGGCGGAGGAGGCGGCGCACGAGACGGCCCGGCTGCCGGGGGCGCCGAGCCGCTGGTCGGGCAAGAAGGACCTGTCCTGGGTGCCGCTGCGTCCGGAGAGGGTCGCGGAGGTGGCGTACGACCACATGGAGAACGGCCGCCGCTTCCGGCACACCGCCCGCTTCCGCCGCTGGCGCCCGGACCGCACCCCCGAGAGCTGTACGTTCGCCCAGCTGGAGGAGCCGGTGCGCTACGACCTGGCAGAGATCCTGGGCGGTGCCCCCGGGGCGTGAGGGGGCCTCAGTCGCCGAGGTGCTCCAGCTCTCCGCTCGCGCGGGCCACGAGTCCGTCGGCGCCGCACGCCTGGGCCAGGTCGAGACCCCGGGTGAGTTCGGCGCGCGAGCGGGCGAGGATGCCGTGTTCGACGCGGGCGGCGGCGTGCTCGTACTGGCAGGGTGACGCCTCCAGGTAGGCGACCGCCTTGGCGGCGAGGCGTTCGGCGCGCGGGCCGCTCTCCAGAGCGGCGGCGCAGCGCAGGGCCTCTCCTATGGCGGTGTCGGTGCCGAACCGCTCGGCCTGGCGGCGGGCGTCGGTGAGGAGGGTACGGGCCCGTTCCGGGTCGTGCGGGGCGAGAGCGCGGGCCAGGTCGACGGCCCACGGGGCGAGCACCGGGTTGTGGCCGCCCCGGGAGGCGGCGGCCTTCTCGGCCGCCTCCAGTTCGTTGATGCCCTCCTCGGTGCGGCCGACGGCGAGCAGCAGCCGTCCGCGTACGGAGCGGATGTCGGGCAGCACGATGGTGGACGGGTAGGGCGGGGCGAAGCCGTAATTCTCGGCGACGGTCCACGCCTGGGCGACATGGCCGCGGGCGAGCAGGGTGTCGACCAGGCCGCAGGTCGCCGACCAGTACAGCGGCAGGCCCCGGCCGACCCGCTCGGCCAGCCGGAGCGCCTCGCGCAGCGCGGCCTCGGCGTCCTGGAGCTTGCCCTGCCTGCGGTAGGCGAGGCCGAGGTAGGCGTTGGCCAGCGAGAGGTGGCCGCCGTGCCAGCCGGCCCGGGTGTAGGCGCGCAGGGCCTCGGAGAAGAGGCTCTCGGCGCGGTCGAGCCGGTCGGTGTGGGCGTAGGCGCTGCCGAGCATCATCAGCAGTTCGACGCCCCACTCGTCGTCGGTCCAGCCGAGGCCGGGCGCGAGGCGGCCGTTGACCAGGGCGCGGTCGCACAGCTCGACCACCTGCTCGGCGTTCTCGCCGTGGGTCATGGCGTCGAAGCCGCGCAGGATCAGCAGGGCGCGCTCGGAGTTGTCGCGTCCGGCGCAGGTGGCGGCGAGTTCGGCCAGGCGCCGGGAGCGTTCCGGGGAGACGGTCTCGCCGTGCACGGCCTCCCAGGTGAACTGCACGGCCTGGAGCCGCATCCGCACCGGGCCCGGCGCGTGCCGGTTGGCCTCGGCCTCCACGGTGCGGACGGCCTCCTCCAACTGGTCGTTGTGCAGGAGGGCTTGGGAGAGCCGGATGGAGGCGTCCACGCGCTGGGCGCTGTCGAGTCCGGGGGCGGCGAGGGCGTCGCGGAGGTGCTCGATGGTGAGCGCGGGTGCCGACAGCAGCCTGGCGCGGCCGAGTTCGTACAGCACCTGGGCCCGCACTTCGGGCAACGGGGGTTCCTTCAGGGCGCGTTCGAGGCAGGAGCAGGCGGCGTCGGGCGCGCCGACGGCGAGGTGTTCGCGGGCGGCCTCGCGCAGTTGCTCGACCAGGGTCTCGTCGCCCTCGGGGTGCACCTTGAGCAGGTGCCTGGCGGCCTCGGCGGCGCTGCGGCCGGTCTCGGTGACGATGTTGGCGGCGATGCCGTGCATGGCGGTGCGCATCGCGTCCGTGATGGAGTCGTAGACCGCGGAGGCGATCAGCGGGTGCACGAACTCCACCGCGGTGTCCTGCGGTTGGGGCGCGGCCGGGTCGGGCGCGACCTCGGCGAGGATACGGGCGCCGCAGAGCAGCTCGGCGCAGCGGGCGGCGGTGCCGGCGTCCATCATGGCGAGCCGGGCGACGAGGCCGACCGGACTGCCGGTGCCGAGGATGGCGGCCGCCCAGGCGAACTTGGTCGGCTCGACGCCGAGTTCGCGCAGCCGGCTGACGAGTCCGCCGCCGCGCGCGGAGCGGTTGAGGTCGCGCAGTTCGGCGGCGCGGTCCTCGCTGGGCTGGAGTTCGCGGTCGCGGACCTTGGCGAGGAGTTCCACGGTGTCGTAGGCGTTGCCGCCGGTGACGGCCCAGACCTCGCGGCAGAACGGGTCGTCGGCCTGCGGGCCGACGGTGGCGCGGGTGAGTCCGGCGGTGGCCTCCGGGGTGAGCGCGCTGAGGTTGGTGACGGGACGCCCGGTGGCGGCGATGTCCTCCAGCAGGCGGGCGCTCTCGCCCCGGGCCTCGCCGGGCCTGCGGGCGACCACCACGAGCACGGGCAGGTCGGCCATGCGCTGGGCGAAGGCGGCGAGCCAGCGCAGCGTCTCCAGGTCGGCCCAGTGGGCGTCGTCGATCAGGAGGACCAGCGGGTAGGCGCGGGCGGCGAGGCGGCGCACCGCGTAGACGAGTCCGTCGCACACGTAGCTCGGGTCGGGGCTGCCCTCGCCGGGTTCCACGATGCCGAGGGCGGGGCCGGAGATGTCGTACCAGGAGGCGAGGTGTTCGCGGGTCTCGTCCGGGGTGAGGGTGGCGAGCGCGGGCTGGAGGAGCTGGCGCAGGACGTGGAACGGGACGGACTCCAGGGTCTCGCCCGCGCGGGCCGACCAGACCACGCAGCCCCGGCGTTCGGCGACCCGGCGTATCTCGGCGAGCAGGGCGGTCTTGCCGAGTCCGGCCTCGCCGCGGAAGAGGAGGAGGCTGCCGGCGGACGACTGGTCGGCGCACAGCAGCTCGATCGCCTCGGTGACGGTGGCGATCTCCGCTTCCCGCTCCCACAGGTAGCCCGAGGCGACCGCCTGTGGCCGCTCCTCCGTCATCCCGTTACCTCCACAGGTAGTCCGAACGGCGTACGAAGAACGAGCGTAGCCGCCCGAACGGGCCATTGGCGCCTGCTCCGGGCAGGTGTTGCCCCGCTGGGTGAGCCGGGTTCCGGCCCGGCTGACGAACACCCCACCCGACCGGCCGGTTTGTGCCTTTGTATCCGTCAACTCTGTTCAGCTGAGCACTTATTGACCACGATTCCGATAAACCTCTGAATCGGTACGGCCCTGCGGCGTGCCCCGTCGGCGGGGTGCTCTCATCCGGCTTTCACCGACTCCTCATACGGTATGCCCATGACGCAGGTGACTCCTCCCGGCTGGTATCCCGACCCCGGACAGACGCACGACGCCCCGCCCACCGAACGCTGGTGGGACGGCAACGCCTGGACGGCCGAGGTCCGTCCGGCCGGGACGGCCCAGGCCGCTCCCCCGCCCGCCTACCCTCCGTACGCCTACGGCGGGTACCCCGCCCAGCCCCCGGCCGGGAACCGGCGCGCGCTGCGCACCGGGATAGCCGTCGCGGCGGCGGCCGCGGTGCTGGCGTGCGTCGGGGTCGGCGTGTACGCGCTGGCCAAGGACCCCGGCGGCGGCGACCGGGCCGGCTCGCGGCCCCGGCAGGGACAGGAGCCCCGGCAGGAGGGACCGGGCGGACCTCGAAAGTCGCCGTCCCCCGACCGGTCGGCCGCGCCCAAGGTGCGCGGCGGCGGCACCCTGCCGGACCCGGTCAACGGGATCAGCATGCCGGTGCCGGAGGGCTGGACCGGGCAGGCGTTCGCCATCGGCGCCCAGGTGACCTCGGACAAGTCCTACAAGTGCCCCGGCGACACCTCCAAGAACTGCACGGCGGGCGGCGCGTACTCGGCGCCGGCCCGCGCTCTGGGCACGCGCGGCGAGACGGCCGAGGCGGTCGCCAAGGCGGATGTCGCGGCGGGCGCCGAGGAGTCGTACAGCGGGAACTCCTACGGCGGCATCACCTCGCACCAGGTGCTGGCCTCGCGGGCGGTGACGGTGGCCGGGCAGAAGGGCTATCTGGTGCGCTGGAAGGCGGTCACCCGCAAGGGCGCCGACGGGTATGTGGAGTCGGCCGCCTTCCCCTCGCCCGCCGATCCGAGCCGGATGCTGGTGGTGCGCTTCGGGCTGGACGTGGGGCAGTCCACGGGGGTGATGGACGAGATCCTCAAGGGGATCAAGGTGTCGTCCGGCGGGGGGAACGGCCAGGACGTCTGAGCCCGGCCCGCCATACAAGTGCGCTGAAGAAGTCCGGGCCGGGCGGAATTCCCCTCCGCTCAAGGGGAACCCCGCCCGGCCTGGGCGTGCGCCGCCCCCGTCCCCACGGTGCGGCGCGTCCAGGTCACCGTTCAGTCATCCCGTGAACGGCGGCCTGGGGTCTGTTCCGGCCTACTCGGCCGTGTCTCTCGGCAGACCGAGCGCGGGAAGCACGACGGCCTCCACGAACCCGGCCAGGTAGTCGGAGTCGGCGTACTGCCCGCACAGCACGGGACGTACGCGCAGGACGCCGAACATCATCGCCGGTACGTACTCCAGCGCGGGGTGGCCCGCCGGGACCTCGCCCCGCGCCACGCCCCGCTCCAGCATCTCCTGGAGCGCGGCGATCTCCGGGTGGACCAGCGCCTCGCGCAGCGCCTCGGCCAGCTCCCGGTCGTCGGTGACGGCGTGCCCGAGGGACTGGAGCAGCCGGGTGTCCTTGCCCGACCAGTCCCCCGCCGCCCGCGCGGCCTGGCGCAGGTCCTCGGTGAGGGAACCGGTGTCAATCCCGGCGAACCGTACCTTGCGGCTGGCGCGCAGCGCGGCGGCGACGAACTGGGGCTTGGTCTTCCACTGCCGGTAGAGCGTGGACTTGCTGCACCGGGTGCTGGCGGCGACGCCCTCCATGGTGACGGACTCGTAGCCGCAGTGGCGGATCTGGTCGAGCACGGCGTCGAAGAACTCCTGCTCACGCTCGGGCGTGAGCTTGGAGCGGCGCGAGGCGACGACCGTCTCCGGTTCGTCCGCGGCCTGCGACGTCATACCTGGCTTCCCCTCACTCGTCCCCGGCGTGTGCTGCCCGATCCCAGTGTGTCGCACTGTACCGATACGCCAGTGTACCGGTACTCGACCGTATCGGTACACTGGCGTATCGGTACGGAAACGTATCGCTGAGTTCGGAAGCCGTCCGGACCCAGCACGCACCACCGTCAGTGAAGGGGGCCGGGGGATGAACGCCCGATCCGAGCCCGCCGGAACGGAACCGGACTCAACGCTCCGGCCTCCGCTTCTGCGGGAGTTCCTGCTCGTCGCGGGACTCTTCTTGGTCTACAAGCTCGGGCGACAGATCGCGGGCGGCCACACCTCGGACGCCTTCCGCGACGCCCACCGGGTCTGGCACCTGGAGCGCGCCGTCCATCTGCCCGCCGAGACGGACGTCCAGTCCGCGCTGCTGCACGGCGACACCCTGGTCCACCTGGCGAACACCTACTACGCCACCGTGCACTTCCCGGCCACCGTCGCCTTCCTGGTCTGGCTGTATCTGCGCCGCCCCGCCCACTACGTCTGGGCCCGCCGGGTCCTGGCGCTGGTGACGAGCGCGGCGCTGGTGCTGGCGTTCACCTTCCCGCTGGCCCCGCCGAGGATGCTGAGCGGCACCGGCCTGCTGGACACGGCCCGGATATACGGCCCCTCGGTGTACGGGCCGCCGTCGAGCGACCACCTCTCCAACCAGTTCGCCGCGATGCCCTCGCTGCACTTCGGCTGGGCGCTGATGGTGGCCGTCGGCCTGATCGCCGCGACCCGGTCCCGCTGGCGCCGGCTGTGGCTGCTGCACCCGCTGATCACCCTGGCGGTGATCGTGGGCACCGCCAACCACTACTGGCTGGACTCGATCGTGGCGACGGCCCTGCTGGTCACCGCGCTGGCCGTGGTCCCCTCCCCGCACCGCACGGCGGGCCCGGGAAGCGCGGGCACCCCCCGCCTCCGGCTCCTCCCGCAGGACACCGCGCTCGCGGGACCGGCCCGATGAGCGGCGCGCTGCTGGTCGCCGTCGGCCTGTCCCTGATATCGGCCGTCGCCTACGCCTCGGCGGCCGTCGCGCAGGAGCGCCTCGCCTCCCGGAACCTCGGCGCGGGCCTGCTGCGGATGCTGAGCACCGGCGCCTGGTGGTCGGCGGTCGGCCTGAACGCGGGCGCCGCCCTGCTGCACGTCGTCGCCCTGCGGTACGGCCCGCTCACCGTGGTCCAGCCGCTCGGCGCCCTCACGCTGGTCGCGGCGGTGCCGCTCGGCGCACGGGCGGCCGGCCGCCGGGTCACCGCGCTGGAGTGGCGCGGTACGGCGCTGACGCTGCTCGGTCTCGGCGCGCTGCTGATGGCGGCCTCCGGTCCGGCGCCGGTGCGGGCGCTGAGCCTGCCCTCGGCGCTGGCGGTCGCCGCGACGACCCTCGCCGTGATCGGCGCCCTGAGCCGTCCCGGCGCCCGGCCGGGCCTCAGGCACGCGACCGCGTCCGGGTTCGCCTCGGGTGTCGCCTCCGCACTCACCCAGACCGCGACGGTGGCGGCCACCGAGGGCACCGGCCCGGCGCTGAGCCCGCTGGTGATCGTGGTCGCGGTGCTGGTGGCCGCGTTCGCCACGGGTGGCCTGCTGCTGTCGCAGACGGCCTACCGGGGCGGGCTCGGCGCCCCGCTCGCGGTGGTCACCCTGGCCAACCCGCTGGCCGCCTCGGTCATCGGCCTGACCCTGCTCGGCCAGGGCCTCCACGGCGGCGTCGTCGGCATCCTGCTGGCCCTCGCCGGGGCGGCCTTCGCGGCCTGGGGCGTGGTCCTGCTGACCCGCGCGACCCCGGCCGCCGCACCCGTACCCGCGCCCGCGCCGGGACCGGACGACGACGAGCATCCGGTGGCGGCGGTGCTGGCGCTGGAGCCGGGCACGGCGACGCGGGAGCCGAGGCTGACCCGGCGGCGGTCGAGGCCACGACGGCTGACGCGGCTGTAGACGCGAAGGGGCGGCCGGCGCTCGAAGCGCCGGCCGCCCCTACCCATGTACGGCCTTGTCAGCCCAGGCCGCGCGAGTCCTGCTTCAGCGCGGTGTCCACGGTGAGCGCGGTCGCCACGACGAGGCTGCGCAGCGGCTCGGGCAGCGGGCGGTGGATCTGGAGGACGTAGTTGTCCGCCGTGGTGAACAGCGTCTTCGCCAGACCTTCCCAGGTCTTGGTGATCCGGGCGATCTCGGTGCCCGCGTCGTCCACGATGGCGAAGTTCCAGGCCCGCCAGTTCTCCGCCTTGATCGCGCCGACCTGCCGGCCGTCCACGTTCATCGCGAAGTTGATCTTGCCGATCATGTTCCGCTGGACGATCTCACCGACCGGCGAACCGTCCGGACGGGCCACCAGCACCCGCGACTTGAAGATCTTCGCGGGACGGGTGAGCAGCAGCTGCGGCTGCCCCGTGGTGTCCCGGATCTCCAGCCGGTGGGTGAGGAACTGGTCCCAGCTGGAGACGAACCGCAGGATCTTGCGGAGCACACCCTGCCCGACCTCGACCACCGCACCGAGTTCACGGCCGTTCTGGTCCATGACCTTGTACTCGTTGGTCAGCTCGATGAGCTTGGCCTTCTGGTTCACCACGAGCACGGGCTCGGTGAAGAGAGTGCCGCCGGGCGTACCGTCCGCGTCGGGGTACGAGCCTGCGGGAATGTTCGATTGCGTGGTCACCGGGGCACCTTACCGTGGCTTGATCCGTACCTGACCATTCTGTTCCTGGACCGGGATATTCCGGTCCGGGCGGTCGGCGAGGAGGGCGCGGGTCAGCTCCTCGACCAGCGCACGACGCTCCTTCTCGCGCCGCACCCGGGACTGGGCCAGCTCGTGCTCGGCGACCTCCCGCTCGTCCGCGGTACGGGCGCGCAGCAGGGCCAGTTCGGTGCGCCGCCGCTCCCGCGCCTGCTCCTCGTCCGCCCGGCGATCGGCCTCCCGCTCGCGCCGGGCGCCGGCCAGGTGGTCGTGCAGGGCGATGTCGTAGGCGCTGACCCCGGCCATGAACTTCACCAGGACCGGCAGGGAGTCGAACACGAGCAGCAGCAGATGGAGGACGATGGCGAAATAGCAGGGGTAGAACGCGCTCGTCATCACGGCCCAGAGCGCCTCGGCGCGGTCGAGCAGTCCGGTGTCGCGCAAGTCCCGCGCCTTGTCGGCGCGTTCGGCCCGCGCCTTCTCCATCACCTTGGCGCGGTACTCCTCGGTGGACTGCTTCATCCGGTCGGTGAGGGTGTCCATCCGGTTGCGCAGCGCCGTCGCCTTGGCGCGTTCGGTGTCGATGTCGTTGCCCGAGCTGTAAGCGGCGGCCTGCCTGCGGGCGATCTCGCACTGCTCGGTGACGTCCCGACCGCCGGGCACGCGCTTGTAGTTCTTCTTGGAGCACAGCTCGTTGGAGACGGCGTCCAGCTTCGCCTGCCGTCGGTCGACCTCGGCGACATGCCGGGTGAGCTTCCCCAACTGCGCCTCGACGGCGTCGATCTGGTTCTTGAGCGCCACCGGAGCGCCACGCACCCCGAGTTGGTACTCGGCGCAGCCCGCCCGGCTCAGGGTGGTCGTGCCGTCGACCGGATTGCAGGCCAGCAGACGGCCGTAGTACGTCTCGACCGCGCGGTCCCGGCCCTCGGTCAGGTACTTGTCCATCTCGGGGGCGAACACCTGGAACAACAGGGGCTCGGCCAGGGCCAGTCCGATCAGGACGGACAGCAGGAGGCGCGGCAGCAGGGCCCGGTTGCGGGACCGGCCGGTCTTGCCGTGGGTGCTGGACACCAGCCAGCTGTCGACGAGGAAGACGAAGGCCGTCCACACCGCCCCGCCCGCCACCATGGCCCACACCGACGCGCCTTGCAGCAGCGCGTCCAGGGCCACCGCCGCCGAGATCCCGCCCAGCAGCGCGGTGGCCAGCACCAGGCCGCCGTATCGGGTGTAGACGGGGCGCTCGGACGGGACGGTGTCGAGGACCGGTTCGTGGACGCCTATGCCGGCGCGCAGGAGGCGGCCGGGGCCGCGGGTGCCCGGGTCAGTCGCCATATTCCTCCCTCCCCGCGGGACCGACGTCGTAGGGGTCGTGCTCGTCCTCCGGGTACCGCTCGCCGTCGGCGGAGTCCCGTGCGCCGCCGCTCGCGGTCCCGGAAGGGGACGCGTCCGTGGTGGCCTCCGCCGGAGGAACGTCGGGGGTGGGCTCGCCGGCCTCGACCTCGGTGCGGACATCGCCGGAGACGCTGTCCAGGGTGCCGCCGAGCAGTTCCTCCAGCAGTCGCTGCATGTCGATGGGCATGGTCGCGGTGTGGCCCTCGTGGACGAGCCGCTTGTACAGCTCGAACTTCATCTCCTGGCGGCGATCGACCCGTTGCCGGTCGTCGCGCTCCTTGCGCAGGGCGTCCTCGCGGCGCTGCTGGTCGCGCCGCTGCCGCTCCTCGCGGTTGGCCTCCAGCTCCCGCGCCTTCTCCTGCCGCTTCACCTCCCAGCGGCGGTCGGCCCGCTCGGTCTCGATGCGCAGGTCCTCGCGCAGCAGCTTGTCCAGCCGTTCCTGAAGGGCTCGCTGGGTCTCGTTCCGGCGCTCCTCGGCATCCCGCACGTCCCGCTCGGCGCTGCCCAGCCGGTCGGCGAGCTGCTCGGCCGTCAGCTCCTTGCGCCGGTAGGCCCGCCACAGGGCGAAGCGGGAGCCGAACCGCTCCTCCTGGCCGACGTCGAGCGCCTCCTGCTCGCGTTCGTACGCGGCCCGCTGCTCGGCGAGGTTCAGCTCGGCCTCCTGCTCGCGCCGCTGGAGTTCCTCCTGGTGCTGCTGGGTCAGCAGGGCGAGTTCCTGCTCGTGCTCCTGCTTCCGCCGGGTGCGCTCCTGGACGACCGCCTGCTCCACGGCGTCCCGCTGCCGCGTGAACTCCAGTTCCGCCAACTGCTGCTGGAGTTGACGCAGTTGCCCCGGGCTGAGCAGGTCGACGCTGACCAGCTCGACCGCCATGCCGGGCAGCCGGGGCGGCTGGGTGAGGGCGTGGGCGGTGACGTTGGCGCAGATCCGCTTCCCGGCCTCGGCGAGCTGCGCGTCCCCGTGGGGCACGTACTCCCCGGCCAGCGCCGGGCATCCCTGAAGGTAGGAGACGAGGGCGGTGGAGGCGTCGGACGGTCCGCCCTCGCGCATCAGCTCCACGGCGTCCTCGGCCGTGCAGCGGAAGCGGACGCGTACGGCGCAGTCGGTGCCGTCGGCCGAGGGCACGGTGATCATGGCTTCCACCGGCACGTCCCGGCGCCGGTCGACCACGGCCACGGAGGTGGCCCGTACCGCCGTCTCCGAGCGGAGGTCGAGGTCGCCGTGGCTCTCCACCCAGTCCTCCCCCACCCGGTACACGGCGACCTGGTGCGGTTCGAGGCGGGGCAGCTCCGAGCGCTCGCGCCGGGCGGTGCCCATGCCGCGCCAGCCACGGGCGGCCGGTGGTTCCAGGGTCCGGGTCGTGACGACCGGATACGGTGCGGGCGAGGCGTCGCTCATCTGAACACCTTTCATCACTTGCACAGTTCGACCAGCAGGGCACGGATCGCGTCCTGCGGTTGCTTCTTGGCGGTGAGCCGCCTCAGGTCCATGCACAGGGCGCGCCGCGCCCTCGGATCGGGCATCCGCTCGCGCAGACCACGGCCGAGAGCGCGGCCCATGTCCACGGGCGAATCGGTGAGCGTCGAGAGTGCGCCGAGATGGTCGGCGAACGCCTTGACGGCCATGGGGCGGAGAGGCCAGTAGCAGAAGGCCCTGGCCCACAGGGTCAGGAGCGCACTCCCCCGAGCGGGCCGCAGCACGAAGTGGCGCAGCGCGACGGGCCTGCCGGAGGCGTCCCGGATGCTGAGGATCATCACCACGACCTCGTAGGTCAGCGTCTTCAGCGGGAAGCGGCCGGACCTGCTCGTGTGCTTGTCCAGCCGGTAGGTGAGCAGGCCCAGCACCCTCGACGTGTCCTCGTCGTGGAACACGAGCAGCGCGAAGAGGTTCGCCAGCGCGGCGGCGGCCAGACCCTGACCGTTCTCGTTGGCGATGAGGTGCCACAGCCACTTCACGGCGTCGGTGGGGAACCGCACTCCGAGCCAGCCGCTGAAGGCCAGCGCGGCGGTGCCCCGCAGCTCGGGCGACGTGGAGCGTGCCCAGCCGCGTGCGATGTCGAGGGCGGTGGTGTCCAGTCCCAGGTCGCTCTGGCACATGTACCAGAGCACGTAGACGGCCATGGCCTGTCCCCGTTGCCCCGCCTGCCCCTGGGCCCAGGGCATCAGGTACTTGCCGAGGACCTCCTCGAAGTCCTTGGTGGCGAGCATCGCCAGCCCCGCGGCCAGGGACACCTCGAACTCGTCACCGGAGACGGTGCCCGGCGGGCAGGGCGCGTCCGGCTCGCTGAGCACGCCGCTGAGCCACTTCTGCACGCCGTTCCAGAACTCGGAGCCGAAGAGCGAGCACAGCACGATGAACACCCAGCGCCGGTGCGAAGGGGCGGCGAACTCCACGACCTCGCGCACGACCGCGCCCACCGGGACCTGCCGCAGGGTCAGCAGCTCGATGTCCAGCATGGCCCGGCGGCTGTCGTACAGCGCGGACTCGGCGCCGTTCACGTGCTTCCCGGTGAGATCGTTCCCCTTCTGCGCGGCGCCGGAGGCGACCGGTACGGAGACGGCGTTGGTCGTGCCGCCCGCCGCCGACCGCGCGAACTGGCGGCCCACATGGCCGTCGAGCAGCGCGAACAGCTCCTCGCAGGCACGGATGCCGTTGCCGGCGGCGAAGGCCACCGTGGTGACCTGGAGGACCTCCCGCATCGTGCGGCCGGGCGCGTGGAACCAGCGGCGCACGGTGTCGTAGGTGCCGGTGTCGTAGTCGTTCCACACCTCCTCCGGGGCGCCGCCCGCGCAGATGCCGTCGGCGACCTCGGCGGCCTTGGCGACAGGGCAGTTGACCCGGATCAGCTTGACCGCCTCGGCGATCGTCTCCTCGGCGACCCCGCCGAGCCGCAGCCTGAGGCGGAGCACCTGCTCGGTGGCGGGAGCGGCCCAGGGCACATGGCTGACCGCCGTGGGGAGCCGGCGTTCCAGCCGGGGCCGGGTGGTGACGACCAGATGGGCGTCACTGTCGTGGACGCGTTCCTGCACCCTGCGCCAGGCGAAGTCGGCCTGCGCGTCGTTGAGGGAGCCGTCGTGGACGCGGTCCAGCACCACATAGCCGTTCCCCGCGTCGAAGCGGCGGTCCGCGAGCTGGTCGAGGGTGCTGTCCGGGGAGAGCACGATCACCCGGCCGTCTCCGGCCATCGCCTTCTTCAGCAGGGCGACGGCGCCCGAGCGCCGCCCGGTCCCGGACTCGCCGGTCAGGGTCACCACATGATCCGCGCGGAGGGCGGCGAGGGCGTCCGCGAACGCTTCGGGCTCCGCGTAACGTTCGAGCAGCCCGGTGATCTCCTCGGGCCGCATGGGCCCGGTGGCCCTGCCCATCGGGACGGCAGCGGCGCCCGCGATCCCGGTCACCCCGCCCCGGCCGACGTTGCCGTACAGGTACTGGTTGACCGTGGTGTAGGTGGAGTGGAGCGCGGACACCTGCTCGTCGGCCTCGGCGGGGGCCCGGGTTTTTGAGGTGTCCACCGGTTCCGGGCCCGGTACCTCCCGGGCGCCGGGCTGCGCGGATTCCGGGATTCCCGGCTCTCGGGGGGTATCACCCGTCTCCCGAGTCCCAGCGGTCGCGGAATTCCCGGCCGGTGCCTCCGTATCGCGTACCGGGTGCGCGGATTCCCTTTTATCGGCGCCCTGGACTTTATCCATGCCGGGTTCTCTCTCGGCTCCCGGTGTTTTCCAGGTTCCGGCGGCGGGCGGAATGGAGCTGTTCACTTCCCCGTCCGGGGCCGGCCCGGACGGCGGGTTCCCGGGGGACGGGACGGCACTGTTCATGGGCGGTACTGATTCATGATGCCGATGACAGGACCGTGCACCGGGGCTTCGAAAACCATTTCGGAGTGCTGGCCGGGTACGGGCGTCCGCGCCGGGGCGTCGGCCCGCGCGGGCGCCGGAGCGGGGGCCGCGGGAGGCTCGTCGCCGCCCGGCAGCGGGAGCGCGTGCACGTCCCCGCCCGGCACCCTGATCCACACCGCGTCGTCGAACTCCTTGGACCGCACCCGGAACTCGCGGAACTCCTCGGCGCGCAGGGTGGTGTACGCGCCGCCGATCACGGTGTGGAAGACCTCGCGGGAGACCGCCGTGGCCAGCATCGCGGCCGGGCTGAGCCGCAGCGCCTCCCGCAGCGGCCGGCAGTCCAGGATGCGGGCGGTCTCCACCGCGCCCCGGTCGGAGAAGCCGCCGCGCGCCGGGACGGCCACCCCGTAGTGGAACGCGGCCCGCAGCCGCAGCCGGGCCCCGGCCTCGCGGCCGTCGTTGACATCGCGCAGACCGGAGTCCAGGTGGCGGACGAAGTCGTCCACGAGCACCGGCTCGGACTCGTCGGCGCCCAGCACGCTGAAGGCGGAGTCCCCCGCGAGCTGCGTCTGCCACGCCTCCCGCTCGAAGCCGACCTCCACGGCCGCCTGACCCAGCACCTGGTGGATGGCTTCCTGCATCCAGTGCTGACGCCTCGGATGGCTCCGGCCGTACCCTTCCGCGTCCACCGAGAAGAGGGGGCGGCGCGAGAATCCTTTCATTCGATTCATGTTCTATTCCTTCGGAAACGTGATCGAATCCCGCACGTCGGAACGCCTCGATCGAGATGGGGCAAGCAGCATTGCATTCCCGCCCATCGACGGATACCTCTGTTGCGAAAACGAGACAGAAACAGCCTCGGGTCCGGTGTTGTTTCGACCGCCACGGAATATGTCGTATCAGCCGGCGCGACCCGGAACCCCGTACAAATACGGGATGCGGGCTCCTTTCCCGGAACCCGTCGAATTAGGTGGTGGCTTCCGCCCCAGCGCGCGTTACTGGTCGCACCCCGGCTCGGGGCTCGCGCGTCACCGAGGAGACGGCATGAACCACCAGGCGCAGGACGGACCGCAGGACGCGGCCGTGATGCTGACCTCACTCCAGACCACCCACCAGCTCGCCGACGGCAAGGCCGGGGTGCTCGCCGGGGTGCAGGCCGCCCTGGTGGTCTCCTTCGGACCCTGGGTGCGTACAGCGCGCTCGGCCTGGGCGCAGCACGCGGCGAGCGGGGTGCTGCTGGACACGCTGGTGGTGCTGTTCGCGGTGGCCTTCGTGACCGGCGTGGGGTGCCTGGCGCTGGTGCTGCGGCCCCGGCTGTGGCGCCCGGCCTCCTTCAACCGGTTCAGCGTGCGCGCCCTGTCGCGCACCGCGCCCACGCCGATCGCACAGCCCGGCCCGCAGAGTGCGGAGCTGTGGGAGGCGTGCCGGTTCATGGCGGCGATCACCGTGACCAAGTGCCGTTACGCGGCCGGCGCCATCGCGTGCACGGCGGCGATGGCCATCACGGCCGGCCTCTGTGTGCTGCTGCGGGCGTTCACCGGCTGACGGGGCCGGGTCAGTCGAGGTCCGAGGGCAGCAGCCGGGCCTCCTCGCGCAGCAGGTCCAGGTCGAGGACGGTGGTGGTGCGGTAACCGGTGGCGATCAGCTCGGCGTCCCGCAGCTCCTTGAGCGCCTTGTGCACGGTCGGCTCGGCCGCTCCGGTGAGGGCCGCCAACTCCGGCTGGGTGAGGGTGAATCCGAGTTCCACCCCGTCCCGGCCGGGCCGTCCGTGGCTCGCCGCGAGGTCGACCAGGATGCGGGCCAGCCGCTCCTTCACGTTGTAACCGCGGAACTCCAGGCGCCGGTTGTTGGCCCAGCGCAGCCGCTCCGAGACGATGCCGGTCAGCTCCAGGGCGGCGTCGGGGCGGCGGAGCAGGAAGGCGCGCAGGGTCTCGTGGGGCACGGCCCGCGCGGTGACCGGGCCGCAGGCGGTGACGGTGGCCGTGCGCGGCATGTCGCCGACCGCCGCCATCTCGCCGATGATGTCGCCGCCCAGCCGGATCGCCAGCAGCGACTCCCGCCCGTTCTGCGCGGTCGCGGTGACCTTGGTGAAGCCGGTGAGCAGCAGCAGGGTGTGCCGGTCGGTGTCGCCCTGGCGGACCAGCAGGTCCCTGGCGCCGAAGCGGCGCGGACGCCCGAGTGTCAGCAGATCCCCGAGCGCGGCCTCGGTGAGCCGGCCGAGGTAGCTGCCGCGCGGCCAGTTGGACTCGGGGTCCGCGTCCCGTGAAGCTGCGTAGGTCACGACACGACGATAGGCGTTCAGCCGACAATCGGCACGGTTCCGGACACACCGGAACCCGCTCCCCCGTTTGGGGAGCGGGCCGGTATGGGGGCTGTCAGGAGGTCTGGTACGCCTCCACCTCGCTGAACTGGGCCGCCGGCCAGCCGGTGTTGGCGGTGACGGTCAGGCGGAGGTGGCGCAGGCTGGTGCCGCTGGGGAGGGAGACGGTGACGGTGTTGCCGCTCGCCGGATCGAAGCGGTAGCCCTTGGCGGCGGACAGGGTGGTGAAGTTCGAGCCGTCGGTGCTGCCCTGGACGGCGATGGTCTGGGTACGGGCGCCCCAGGCCGAGGACGGGGGCAGCTTGAGGACGACGCGGCGCACCGGGTAGGCGGAGCCGAGGTCGGACG
The DNA here is from genome assembly GCF_004328625.1 of Streptomyces seoulensis. Classification (NCBI taxonomy): domain Bacteria; kingdom Bacillati; phylum Actinomycetota; class Actinomycetes; order Kitasatosporales; family Streptomycetaceae; genus Streptomyces; species Streptomyces seoulensis. The sequence goes on along the minus strand of NZ_CP032229.1, from coordinate 5,341,872 downwards.
TCCAGGACTGCGGGAAGGCGTTGTTGGCCGACTCCCAGTACGTGTTGGCGTCCCCGTCGGCCGCCTTGCCGGGCGTGTAGACGTCCTGGGAGCCGGTCGCGGTGGCAGGACGGCCCTTGGCCAGGTTGCGGCCCGGGTCGGGGTCGGGGTTGCCCTGGCCGGGCTGGGGCCAGGTCGAGCAGTCCGCCCAGGTGCTGTTCCAGCCGGAGTTGCCGCCGCCGTCGGTGAGCGCGAAGGAGCCGGAGTTCGCCGGGTAGGGGCAGTTGTAGATCCCGGCGACGCCCACCTGGGTGGCGGTGACGTTCTTGAAGGTGGCCGCGCCCTGCGCCTCGGCCTGCACGACCACGGTCCCGGTGTTCTTCACCGTCGCTCCGGTCACGTTGACGTTGCGCACCGGGTAGCCCTGTCCGCCGCCGGAGACGAACTCGAAGGCGGAGTACGGGCTGTCGGTGATCGTGGTGTCGGTGATGTTGACCGTGGCGTTGATGGCGCTGTCGTAGGAGTCGACGCGCAGCGCGCCCATCGGGTGGTTCCAGTTGGGGTTGACGGCGCCCGTGCGGACCAGGGTGTTGCCCGAGACGGTGATGGTGCCGGCCAGCGGGGAGAAGGGGTCCAGGAACTTCTGGTTGGAGATGGCGATCCCGCTGCCGAGGGCGTTGGTGTCGGAGACCAGGTTGTTCTTCACCGAGATGTCGGTGCCGCCGTAGATGGCGATGCCGTTGGCGAGGTTGGGCTGCGAGATGGTGTTGTTCTCGAAGCTGGAGTTGCTGTCGGGGCCGTTGAGGGACCACATGGCGAGGGAGTCGTCGCCCTGGTTGCGCAGGAAGTTGTTGCTGACGCGGACCCCTCGGGCGTTGCCGTTGAGGTTGAGGCCGTCGGCGGTGGTGTCGAGGATGCGGTTGTTCTCCACGACCAGGTTGTCGTTGTCGCCCGTCAGCCACAGGCCGACCTTCATGTGCTGGACCCACATGCCGGACACCGACGAGTTGGGGCCGAGCGAGCCGTTGACGAAGTTGTCCGGGCTGGAGTCGACACGCTCGGTGACCTCGCCGATCACCGCGAAGTCCCGCAGGTTGACCTTGCCGGAGGAGCTGGACTGGTCGATGAAGCGGGAGGTGTGCACGACCGAGTACCAGTGCCCCGCGCCGCGCAGCGTCACGTTCTGCACCCCGCTCAGCGAGGACGTGATCCGGTAGTCGCCCGGCGGAATCCACACCGTGCCGCCCTGCGCGGCCGCGATCGCGTCGCGGAACGCCTGGGTGGAGTCGCCACCGCCACTGGGATCGGCGCCCTTGGAGACGACGGACACCGAACCGGCGGGCTGGGTTGCTGCGGCCGCGGCCTGCTCGAAGTCGGCCACGTCCACCGTGACTTGGGTGCCGGTGGACTCGAAGGCGACCTTGTCACCCGCCTGGACGTTCTGTCCGAGCAGGAGGCGGGCGTTGTCGAAGAAGTGGTGGCTCTTCGCCCCGGCGATCCAACTGGTGTCGACATAGCTGTACTTGGATGTCACGGGAAGCGTCTTGGCGATCCGGGCGCCGTTCACGTACACCGCGAGCGCGCCGGACTGGCCGTCCGGGACGCTGTAGGAGACGTTCACCGCGTTGGCCGCGCGCGGCACGGTGAACTCCACGCGCTGACCGGAGTTGAGGCGTACCGCCTGCCGTCCGGACGCCTCGGAGGCGAGGCTGCCCTGGGTGTAGTCGGGGCCGATCTTGGTGCCGGTCGTGGACGCGGACTCGGCCTCGACCGAGGTGAACGGGAGGGCGGCGCCGGAGGCGGCCTGCGCGGCCGGGGCCAGGGCGAGGGTCATGCCCGCGGCGAGGGCGACGGCCGCGCAGAGGGCGGGCAGGCTCTTGAGGTGTCGGGCGGTGCTGCTGTGCATGTGCTGATCCCTTCAGGGGTGGGGGCGCCGGGGATAGCAGGTGCGGAGGTGGGACGGTTCAGGCGCGCAGCCAGACCGCCGTGTCCTGCGGCAGCCGGCCCGACTCGTCCAAGGGGCCGCTGCTTAGCAGGAGTTCGGAGTGCGCGGGCAGTTCGGTGGGGGTGGCGGCGAGGTTCACCACGCACAGGGCGCCGTCGGCGCGGGCGAAGGCGAGAACGCCCTCGGGGGCGGGCAGCCAGGTCAGCGGGCCCTCGCCGAACGCGGGACGGGCGGCGAGCGCCTCCCGGTACAGGGTGAGCATGGAGTGCGGGTCGCGCTCCTGCCGGTCGGCCGCGTACTCCGCCCAGCCCGCCGGCTGCGGCAGCCAGGGCTCCCCGCGCGAGCCGAAGCCGGCGTACGGGGCGTCGGCGGACCAGGGCAGCGGGACCCGGCAGCCGTCGCGGCCGGGGTCGGTGCCGCCGGAGCGGTGGTGCATCGGGTCCTCGATCCGGTCCACCGGGATGTCCGCCTCGGGCAGGCCCAGCTCCTCCCCCTGGTACAGGTAGACCGAGCCGGGCAGGGCGAGGGAGAGCAGGGCGGCGGCGCGGGCGCGGCGGGTGCCGAGCGCGAGGTCGGTGGGGGTGCCGAACGCCTTGGCGGCGAAGTCGAAGCCGGTGTCGGCGCGACCGTACCGGGTGACCGTGCGGGTGATGTCGTGGTTGCACAGCACCCAGGTGGCGGGAGCGCCCACCGGGGCGTGCTCGGCGAGGGTGGAGTCGATGGCGGCGCGCAGCCGGTCCGCGTCCCAAGGACACGACAGGAAAGCGAAGTTGAAGGCGGTGTGCAGTTCGTCGGGGCGGAGGTAGCGGGCGAAGCGCTCGGCGTCGGGGAGCCAGACCTCGCCGACGAACACCCCGCCGTACTCGTCGGCGACCGCGCGCCAGGAGCGGTACACGTCGTGGAGTTCGTCGCGGTCGACGAAGGGGTGCGGGTCGGGGGCACCGGCGAGGTCGGGCAGGTCGGGGTCCTTGGCGAGCAGGGCGGCGGAGTCGATGCGGACGCCCTCGACACCGCGCTCGAACCAGAAGCGCAGGATGTCCTCGTGCTCACGGTGGACGGCCGGGTGGGCCCAGTTGAGGTCGGGCTGCTCGGGGGTGAACAGGTGCAGGTACCAGTCGCCGTCGGGCAGCCGGGTCCACACCGGTTCGGTGGAGCCGACGAACTGCGACGGCCAGTCGTTGGGGGGGAGTTCACCGTCCTGGCCGCGTCCGGGGCGGAAGTGGAACAGGTCGCGCTCCGGGCTGCCGGGGCCGGCCGCGAGCGCGGCCCGGAACCAGGGGTGCTGGTCGGAGACGTGGTTGGGCACGATGTCGACGATGGTGCGGATGCCCCGCTCACGGGCCTCCGCGATGAGCTTCTCGGCCTCGGCGAGGGTGCCGAAGGCGGGGTCGACGGTGCGGTAGTCGGCGACGTCGTAGCCGCCGTCCTTCATCGGGGACAGGTACCAGGGGTTGAACCACAGTGCGTCCACGCCGAGTTCGGCGAGGTAGGGCAGCCGGGCGCGGACCCCGGCGAGGTCTCCGGTGCCGTCGCCGTCGCCGTCCGCGAAGCTGCGTACGTACACCTGGTAGATGACGGCCGAGCGCCACCAGTCGGCCTGCCTGCGGGCATGGCTGGGCTGTGCCACGGTGCGTGCCCTTTCTGTCGAGTGTGTCGAGGGGGCCGGGTCAGCCCTTGGTGCTGCCCGCGCTGATCCCGGCGATGATGTGCCGCTGGAACACGAGGAAGAGCGCCACCATGGGGATGCTGGCGATCACCATGGCCGCGACGAGCACGGTGAGCTGAATGTTCTGCGACAACTGGACGAGCGCCACACTGATCGGCTGCTTGTCGGTGTCGGAGAAGACCATCAGCGGCCAGAGGAAGTCCTGCCAGACGGCGACCAGCGCGAAGATGGAGACCACACCGAGCACCGGCCGGGACATGGGCAGCACGACCGACCACAGGGTGCGCAGCTTCCCCGCGCCGTCGATCTCGGCGGCCTCCAGCACATCGCGGGGCAGCTGGTCGAAGAACCGCTTGAGCAGGTACAGGTTGAAGGCGTTGGCGACGGCCGGCAGCCAGATGCCGAGCGGGTCGTTGAGCAGGCTGGTGTGGATCAGCGGCAGGTCGGCCGCGGTCAGGTACTTCGGTACGACGAGCGCCTGCGCCGGGACCATCAGGGTGGCGAGGATGCCGCCGAGGATCACGTTGCCGAAGGCGGGCTTCAGCTTGGACAGCGCGTACGCGGCGGCCGTGCAGAACACGAGCTGGAAGGCCCAGGCACCGGCCGCCTGCACCACGGTGTTCCACAGGTGCTGCGGGAGCTGCATCAGGTCCCAGGCGTCGGTGTAGCCGTCCAGGTGCCAGTGCTCGGGGACGAGCGTGGGCGGGGTCCGGGCGATCTCGTCCGGGGACTTCATCGCGCCGGACGCCATCCAGTACACCGGGAACAGGAAGGCGAGCGCGAAGAGGACGACGACGGACCCGAAGACCGTCCAGTAGATGGCCTTTCCGCGCGGGCGGGCGAGGGTGGCCGGGGAGATGAGGGTACGGGTGCTCATGCGTCGCCCTCCGTGCGGGTGAGCCGCAGGTACAGGGCGGAGAAGGCGCCGAGCAGCACCAGCAGCATCACGCTGAGGGCACAGGCCCCGCCGAAGTCGTTGTAGAGGAAGGCGTACTTGTAGATCAGGTAGAGCACGGTGACGGTCGCGCTCTCCGGGCCGCCGCCGGTGATCACGAACGGCTCGGTGAACACCTGCATGGTGGCGATGATCTGAAGGAGCATCAGCATCAGGATCACGAACCGGGTCTGCGGGACCGTGACGTGCCGGATGCGCTGGAGCAGGTTGGCCCCGTCGAGTTCGGCGGCCTCGTACAGCTCGCCGGGGATGGACTGGAGGGCGGCGAGGTAGATGAGGACGGTGCCGCCGAGGTTGGCCCAGGTGGCCACGATCACCAGGGAGACCAGCGCGGTGTCGGTGCCGTTGGACCAGTTCGAGGTGGGCAGGTGCAGGGCGCGCAGCGTCTCGTTGGCGAGGCCGGCCCCGGGGTCGTAGAACCACTTCCACAGCAGGGCGCTGACCACCGGCGGGATCATCACCGGGAGGTAGACCACGACCCGGAAGAACGCCTTGGCGTGCCGGAGTTCGTTGAGGACGAGGGCGAGCACGAAGGGGACGGCGAAGCCGACGAGGAGGGCGAGCAGGGTGAAGGTGAGGGTGTTGCGCCAGGCCGCGCCGAACTCCGGATCGTGCAGCACCCGGCGGAAGTTGGCGGTGCCGATCCACTCGGGCGCGGAGCCCGGGGTGTAGCGCTGGAAGGCGATGACGACGGCGCGGATCGCCGGGTACCAGGAGAACAGGGCGAAGCAGATCAGACCGCCGAGGAGGAAGCCGTAGGCGCGGACCTGGTCGACGAGGGCCCGGCGGCCCCGGCCGCCGCCCGCCGGGGCGGGGGGCGGGGCCGGGGGCGTGGCGGCCGTGGGCAGCCGCTCGGCCGTCTTGGTCATGGTGGTCAGCCCCGGGCCAGGATGCTGTCGATCTTGCCGCCGGCGTCCTTGAGGAGCTGGTCGACGTCCGCGTCCTTCTTGGTGAGGACGGCGGAGACGACGCCGTCGAGCACCGAGTAGATCTGCTGGGCGTGCGGAGGCTCGATCTTCATCTCCAGGCTCTGGTTGCCGTCCAGGAAGGACTGGTAGTTCTCCACCGGGACGTTGGCGTTGGCCTTCTTGACCTGCTGGTCCTTGGCGTCGGCGGCGCCGGTGAACAGGCGCGGCTCGGGCAGGCCGACCGGTGCGTCGTTCTTCTTGGCGCGGGCGTAGTCGCCGAGGAAGCCGGCTCCGGGGGTGAGGAACATGTGGTCGAGCCACTTGAGGCCGGCGCGGATCTGGGCGGGGCTGGCCTTCTTGTTGAACATGTAGCCGTCGCCGCCGATGAGCGTGCCCTTGCCGCCGGGCATCGGGGCGAGCGCCAGGTCCTTGTACGAGCCGCCCTTCTCCTTGACCAGGATCGGGATGTTGTCCGGCGCCGAGAGGTACATGCCGAGCTTGCCCGAACCCATCATCTGCTGGGCGTCGTTGATGACCAGGAGCTGCTTGCTGCCCATGGAGTCGTCCGTCCAGCGCATGTCGTGCAGGTTCCGCAGCACCGCCTTGCCCTCGGAGGTGTCGACGGTGGCCTTCTTGCCGTCGGCGCTGACGACGTCGCCGCCCTGGGAGTACAGCTCGGCGGTGAAGTGCCAGCCGCCCTGGTTCTGGGCGCTGTAGTCGGCGTATCCCACGGTGCCGTCGCCGAGTCCGGCGATCTTCTTGGCGGCGGCGCGGACCTCGTCCCAGGTGGCCGGGGGCTTGTCGGGGTCCAGGCCGGCCTTCTTGAACAGGGCGCGGTTGTAGATCAGGCCCATCGAGTAGCCGGTGCGCGGGATGCCGTAGACCTTGCCGTCGACGGTGTAGATGTCCCGGAGCTGCTTCTGGAGGGTGCCGTAGCTCTTGAGTTCCTTGACGTACGGCGTGAGGTCGGCGGCCTGGTGGATGTCGACCACATGCCGGGCGTCGGTGAAGTAGGTGTAGAACACGTCCTCCATCTGACCGCCGGCGAGCTTCGCGTCGAAGGTCTTGGGGTCCTGGCAGGGGAACGCGTCGTGCGCGACCACGTCGATGTCCGGGTGGGTCTTCTCGAAGGAGGCGGTGTCCTCGTCGAAGAACCGGCGGTCGACCTTGGCGCTTTTCGGCGGTTCGCAGTTGACGGTGATGCGGGTCTTGCCGCCCGCGGAGCTGTCGTCGCCCTCACCGCAGGCTGCTGCGGTGAGGGCGAGCGAGGAACAGACGCCGATCGCGGCGACGGTGCGGCGGAACCCGGTGCTTCTCATCGGTGGACCCCTCAAGGCAGGAGCGGTGGGCGCCGCACACTCAAGCACCGACGACACCTGGCCGCAAGATGTCGCGCAGAATCTGTAATTATTTGACAGACGAACGGCTCTCCGCTGCGCTCAGTCGCGCGGCGCTTGCGCGGTGGAGCCCCGGACCACCAGCTCGGGCTCGAACAGCAGCTCCTCGGCGGGGACGGCGGTGCCGCCGATCTGCGCGTTCAGCAGCTCCACGGCGGCCCGGCCCATCGCCTCGATGGGCTGGCGGACGGTGGTGAGCGGGGGCTCGGTGCAGTTCATGAACGCCGAGTCGTCGTAGCCGACCACCGAGATCTGGCCCGGCACGTCGAGTCCCTTGCGCCGGGCGGCCCGCACCGCGCCGAGGGCGAGCGGGTCGCTGGCGCAGATGATGCCGGTGACACCCCGGTCGATGAGCCGGGAGGCGGCCGCGTGGCCGCCCTCGATGGAGAAGATGGCGCGGGCCACGTGGGCGTCGGGCAGATCGCCGGCCAGCGCGCGGGCGGCGGCGAGCTTGCGGGCGGAGGGCACGTGGTCGCCGGGGCCGAGGACCAGGCCGATGCGCTCGTGGCCGAGGGAGGCGAGGTGGCGCCACGCCTGCTCCACGGCCACCGTGTCGTCGCAGGAGACGGCCGGGAAACCGAGGTGCTCTATGGCCGCGTTGACCAGCACGACCGGGATGCTGCGGTCGGCGAGCCGGCGGTAGTGGTCGTGCGGGGCGTCGGCCTGCGCGTACAGCCCGCCGGCGAAGACGACGCCGGAGACCTGCTGCTGGAGTAGGAGTTCGACGTAGTCCGCCTCCGAGACTCCGCCCTTGGTCTGGGTGCACAGCACCGGGGTCAGCCCGAGCTGGGCGAGCGCGCCGCCGATGACCTCGGCGAACGCCGGGAAGATCGGGTTCTGGAGTTCCGGCAGGACCAGGCCGACCAGGCGGGCGCGCTCCCCGCGCAGCTGGGTGGGGCGCTCGTAGCCCAGTACGTCCAGAGCGGTGAGGACCGACTGCCGGGTGGCGTCGGAGACTCCGGGCTTGCCGTTGAGCACCCGGCTGACCGTGGCCTCGCTGACCCCGACCTTCTTCGCCACTTCCGCAAGTCGTCGCGTCATGAGCGCAAGGGTAGCGCAAGCTACGCAAGCAGCTTGCGTAAAAGATGTGCGGGTGCGGATGACCCGGCGCCGTCGATGACCTGAACACCGACGGGGCCGGGCCAGGTCTAGGGGGTGGGGACGACCATCAGGTGGGCGCGCCGGGCGGTGGCGGAGGGCTGCCGGGGGATCATCGTCAGGCGGCGGTGGCCCAGGTCGCGCAGCAGCGGCGGGGTCTCGTCCACGACCCGGCACTCGGTGGTGCCCCGGCGCGGGTCGGGGTGGTGCAGCAGGCGTACGGCGCCGTCGAGCCGGGCCGCGCGCTCGCCGACCGTGTGTATCCAGTACGGCAGGCCCTGCCGGTAGGCGGCATCCATGATCGGGTCGTGGGCCACGTCCCGGCGTATCGCCTGGAGTTCGTGGTCGTGGCCGTAGCCCTCCATCGCGGTCTTGAGCTGGGCCAGCATCGGCAGGCACCAGCCCGGCTCGTGCTCGCCGAGTACCCGGCCGGCGTCGGGGTGGAAGAGGACGAAGCGCAGGAAGTTGTCGCCGGGCATCGCGGTGGGGTGGTGCCGGACCTCCCCGAAGAGGGCGGCGAAGGCGTCGTTGGCCAGAATGACGTTCCAGCGGTGGTCGACCACGAGCGAGGGGAACGGGGCAGCCTCCACCACGGCGGCGTAGTCGTCCAGATACTCCCGCGCCTCACAGCTCTCGGGGACGGACCGGGATACCGGCCGTCGCCCTCCCGCCTGATGTGCCATCGGGTGGTCACCCCTCTTGCCCTGGCCGCCTGCACGCGGCGCTGCGATCCTGCTGCTCCGACGAGAGCCGTGTCAACTATCGTGGCATTTCATGCCGGTTGACGGCTGAAATTCGCCACAGTTGTGGCGAGACCTGGATGCGAGTTCGAACCACGGGCTACTCTCCGGGATGTTCACGGCGGCCGGGGGTGACAAGCGCGCCCGATCTCGCGCGGCCCCCCCAAGACGTAGGAGTTCTGTCGGTGACGGATGGCTACGGGAATCCGGGCGCCACGGCGACCGTCCAGCTTCCGGCCGTCGTCGCCCGCGTCACCGCGCTCGCCGACCGGCTCGGTGTCCCGCACGCCGAGGTATTCGACACCGCCCGGCTCTCGGTCGGCAGCGGGGTCCCGGAGCCCGTGGTCAGAGCGCTGCTGACCGGCCGCCCGGCCGGTGAACCGGACGTACAGGCCCGCTTCCTGCAACGCCTCGACCTGCTGCGCCGCACCCGGCTCAAGCCCGGCGGGCGCAGATACACCCAGCAGGAGATCGCGGACGGCGCCGGCATGTCCCGGCAGCAGGCGGGCGCCCTGATCAACGGCGACCGGCGCCCCACGATGGAGCACTGCGACGCGCTCCAGCGCTTCTTCCACGTGCACGCCGGCTTCCTCACGGCGGAGGACCCCGAGGCGCTCGCGGGCGTCCTCCAGCACACCGAACAGGAACTGCTCCAGAAGCTGGCGGACCGGGAGCGGGCCGCCTCCGGGACCGCGCAGGACCCGCTGGAGCGGCTGCTCCAGGACCACGGGGTGCGCGGGATCGCCTGGCGGGCCGCCCAACTCCCCACCGACCAGCACCGCGACAAGGTCGCGGAGTGGCTGGACATGCTGCTGGAGAGCGTCCGGCAGCCGGGGTCGTGAACAGGATGGGGTCCAAGAACATCGCCAAGGGCATGCGGCGGCTGTGCGCCGAACTGGTCGGACAACTGGACCGGCGGCCCGCGCCCGTGCCGCCCGAGGAGCTGTACCGCTCGCTGTGCTCGGCGATGAGCCGCAGACGCGGCCGTCCGGTGCACTTCCGTACGTCGGTCTTCCCGCCCGGCACCGCCAGCGGGCTGTGGCTGGACATGAGCGACCGCGATCTGGTCGTGGTGGAGCAACGCACCGCTCCTGACCACCAGTTGGTGATCCTCGGCCATGAGCTGTGGCACATGCAGACCGGCCACGCCGCCCACCGGGCGGACGGCCTCGGGGTGGGCGTGGCCACCCGGCTGCTGACGGACGACACCGACCGGGACGCGCTGTGGGCGGCCGTGCACCGGGTCGCCGCGCGCACCCGGTTCGACCAGGACGAGGAGCGGGACGCCGAGACCTTCGGCCTGCTGCTGGCCAGCAAGTGCCGTACCCGGATGCGGGGTTCGTCGCTGAGCGGCCCGGTGCGCCGGGACGACGTGGCGGGGCGGATCGGGACGTCGCTGGGGTATCCGGGGCCGCAGGGCTGAGGACGCGGGCGACGCCTCCTGAGCCGTACGGGCGACCCCGGGCGGCCCGGAACCGACGCGTTGTCAGTGGTGGGCGGCAAGCTGGAACCCTGCGTGCCGCGAGGGGCGGTACGCGGCGCCAGCGTGCGTGAACCGTGCCGCCGACCGGGGAGCCGACCGATGCCGACCGCCGTACTGACCGACCGTGAGCGCACCGCCGTCCAGGCGTATCTGCGGCTGCTGCACACCGTGCGCGCCACCCTGGACGGCCCGCCGGACGCGGCTCCCGCCATGGTGCCGCCGGCCGTACTGGCGGAGGCCGAACGGGCGCTGGCCGGAGCGGGTCTCGCGGGTAACGAGGACGAGTTCTTCGAACTGCTGCGGGCGTGGTGCCCCTAGGCCGTGTCCGGAAAGTGGCGCTGTCTGCCCGGAGGGCAGGGCTCGCGGCGTCTGGTGCGTGCGCTCGCAAGGCGGAGGGTCGCCCTCGTACTGGGCGTACGAGGGCGACCCCGACAACGCCGCTGGGGGTCCCCCCTGCTCGCAGAGCTTGGGGGAACGTGCCAGGCGTCGCGAGCCAGGCGCCACTTTCCGGACACGGCCTAGGTCGTGTCCGGAAAGTGGCGCCTGGCTCAGGGCGCCGGTACGGTCACCGCCGTCAGGACCAGTCCGTCCCCGGTGCGCCAGCGGCCGTCGAACCCGGTCAGGCGGACCCCGCCCACCAGGGGGCCCGGCACGAGGAGCCGGGCGTGGAAGGTGCCTCGGCCGGCGTGGGTGGGGACCAGCTCGATGTCGGCCTCGGAGAAGTCCAGCCAGGCGCGGGTCAGTGGGAACCACGCCTTGTACACGGACTCCTTGGCGCTGAACAGCAGCCGATCGTAGTGCACACCGGGGTGGGTGGCGGTCAGCGCGCGGAGGCGGTCGCGCTCGGCGGGCAGGGAGACGGCGTCGAGCACGCCCTCGGGCAGCGGTTCGTGCGTCTCGGCGTCGATGCCGAGCGAGGCGAGGTCGCCCGCGCGGGCCAGGGCCGCGCACCGGTAGCCGTCGCAGTGGGTCATGCTGCCGAGCAGGCCGTCCGGCCAGACGGGTGCGCCGCGCTCGCCGGTCGGCACGGCGGCGGGCGCCCGGCCGAGCTTCTCCATCGCGCGCCGGGCGCAGACCCGGGCGGAGGTGAACTCCAGGCGCCGCTTGGCGACCGCGCGGTCCACCAGCGCCCGCTCCTCGGGAAAGAGCGCGGTGTCCGGGTCGTCGTCGGGTACGCCGCAGGACTCCACGGCGACCACCGTGTCCGGCAGCAGCTCCTCGATCACCGGGTACCCGACCTCCCACGACAGTGCGGCGCGGCACCACGACAGCACATCGCCGGGGCACGGGCAAGAGCGGCCCTCTCCGGGGGCCGACGCGCCCGGCGAATCCGTAACACGCGCGTTGCACGAACCACTCCGCGCAGGCCGTATGATCGCCCCATCACTCACCGCCCAACGCCCCTTTTCCCAGGGCGGTTTGGTGACCCTTCCTTCCTCCTGTCCGGGCGCGGACCGCTGAGTCCTGCCCGAAAACCCCCGAAAGGCGGCCCGCATGGTCTCTCGCGTACGCGTCTGGCTCAACCGCACGTACGCGGAGAACGTGTTCTTCATGGATCAGCTCCGGAGAAACCCGAGCGACCGCGCGGTGGAGATCCACGCGACGCACGGCGACCCGGACTCCCCCGTGCTGGCCGCCGCCGACACCGCCGCGCTGGAGCCGGAGGGGCTGTCCCCGGCCGGGTACGTCGAGTACGCGCTCGACCAGTGCGCCCGGCGTGGCATCGATGTCTTCGTGCCCCGGCTGCACCAGTCGGCGATCGTGGCGCACCGCGCCGACTTCGCCGCAGCGGGTACGGCCCTGCTGGCGCCGACGCCCGAGGCGGTGGCGGTGTTCGAGGACAAGGTGACCGCGTACGAGGCGGTCCGCTCGGTGGGCGTGCCGGTGCCGCCGTGGTTCCGGGTCCGCACGGCGGACGAACTCCTCTCTGCCGTTGAGGAGTTGGAGGCGGCCGGTCACCGCGCGTGCTTCAAGCCCGCCTCCGGCGCGGGCGGGGTCGGCTTCCGCATGATCACCCGTTCGCCCTTCTCGCTGGCGCAGCTGAGCGGCTTCCCGAGCCCGTACGTGCAGCTCGACCTCGCCGTGTCGGCGCTGCGGGAGGCCGAGGAGCAGGTGGACCTGCTGGTGATGCCGAGGCTGGAGCAGCCGGAGGTGTCGGTGGACTGCCTGACCGGTCCGGACAACCGGGTCCGGCTGATGGTGGGCCGCACCAAGAACGGCCGGCGTCGGGGCTTCACGCTGGACGAGCGCTGGCTGGAGCCGGCCCGGCTGATCGCGGAGGGCTTCGGGCTGCACTATCTGTCCAACATCCAGTTCCGCATGCTGGGCGACCGGCCGGTGCTGCTGGACGTCAACACGCGGGCGGCGGGCGGGCTGCACCAGCTCTCGTTGTGCGGGGTCAACGCCCCTTGGGCCGCTGTACAGTTGGCGCTGGGCGAGGACCCCGGCAGGGTCGAGCCGCCGTTCCTGGGCCAGGACTACGCGGTGGTCTCCGGGCCGCGCCCGCTGGGCCCGCCGACCTTCACGGATCAGGAGCCCGAGGGCTCCGAGGAGGCGGCGGTCCGCCTGCCCGCGGCCACCGCCCCGCTCGCCGCGTCGGCCGCCGTGGCCGGAGCCGGAGCCGCGCTGCCGCTGTAGGGCCCTCCCCGGCCCGCCCCGTCCGCGGCAGCCCGTCGCGGCACCCCGTCATCATCCCGGTATGGACCAATCCCGCGCTGTCCCTTGACAGTTGGATTGGTCCATACCACTTTGGGGGACGCACTCTCCGCAGGCTCGTCCCGCACTTCCCGCACCCCGGTGCACTCCCGAACGTCCCCATACCATCAGGGAGATCGCGTGCGACACCTTCTCGGGCGTCCCAGACGCCGGCTTCTCGCCCTGGTCGGCACCGGCGCCCTGGCACTCGGCGGGGCCGTCGCCCTGCCGGGCACCGCCGAGGCCGCCAACGTGCTCACCAACCCCGGCTTCGAGTCGGGGGGCCTGTCCCCGTGGACCTGTTCCGGCAACCTCGGCTCGGTCGTCTCCTCCCCCGTGCACGGCGGCTCCAAGGCGCTTCAGGGCGCGGTGAGTTCGAGCGACACCGCCCAGTGTGCGCAGACCGTCGCGGTGAAGCCGAACACGACGTACACCCTCAGCGGCTGGGTCCGCGGCTCCTACGTCTACCTCGGGGTGGACGGCGGCGCATCGACCTGGACCTCGTCCCCCTCGGCGTACAGCCGGCTCAGCCTCTCGTTCACCACCGGCGCCTCGCAGACCAGCGCCAAGGTGTACGTGCACGGCTGGTACGCGCAGGGCTCCTACCAGGCGGACGACATCAGCCTGGACGGGCCCGGCGGCGGGGGCAGCGGTGACACCCAGGCGCCGAGCACGCCGAGCGGCCTCACCTCGACCGGCAAGACCGCCGACAGCGTCTCGCTGAAGTGGAACGCGGCCACCGACAACGTCGGCGTCACCGCGTACGACATCTACAGCGGCTCCAACCAGGTGCTCAGCGTCTCCGGTACGACGGCCACGGTCAGCGGGCTCTCGCCGAGCACCGCGTACACCTTCACCGTGAAGGCGCGGGACGCGGCCGGGAACACCTCCGGCGCCTCCAACGCGGTCTCGGTCACGACGAACGCGGGCTCGGGCGGCGGCACCGGCTTCAAGCAGGCCGCGCCGTACCTTTACGAGGGCTGGGGCGACCCGCCGAACCCGGCGACGGTGATGAACGCGACCGGGGTGAAGTGGTTCACCATGGCGTTCGTGCTGGACTCCGGCGGCTGCACCCCGTCGTGGGACGGCAGCCGGCCGCTGACCGGCGGGGCGGACCAGACCGCGATCAACCAGATCCGCTCGGCGGGCGGTGACATCGTGCCGTCGTTCGGCGGCTGGCAGGGCAGCAAGCTCGGCGCCAACTGCTCCTCGGCGAGCGCGCTGGCCGGCGCGATCCAGAAGGTGATCGACGCCTACTCGCTGAAATCGATCGACATGGACATCGAGAACACGGACGAGTTCGAGAACGAGGCCGTCCAGGCGAAGATCCTCACCGCGCTGAAGACGGTCAAGGCGAACAACCCCGGCCTGAAGACCATCGTCACCTTCGGCACCACGACCACCGGCCCGACCTACTACGGCAACCGGCTCATCGAGCAGGCCAAGTCGATCGGCGCCGACATCGACGTGTTCACGATCATGCCGTTCGACTTCGGCGGCGGCTCGGACATGTACGGCAACACGGTGAACGCGGCCGAGGGCCTCAAGGCAAAGCTGAAGTCGACCTTCGGCTGGGACGACACCACCGCGTACTCCCACATCGGCATCTCCGGCATGAACGGTCTCTCCGACCAGCAGGAGAACACGACACCGGAGATCTGGACCAAGATCCGCGACTGGTCCAACTCGCACCACATCGCCCGGCTCGCCTACTGGGCGGTCAACCGGGACCGGCCCTGCGCCGGCGGGGGCGTGGTGAGCAACTGCTCCGGCATCAACCAGAGCACCTGGCAGTTCACCTCGATCACGGCCGGTTTCACCGGCTGAGCCTCGTACGACCTGTGTGAGGGGCCGCTGGGCGGAGCGGCCCCTCACCCGTGTTCACTTCAGGTACGCCAGCTCGGGGTGCGCGGCGGTGTAACCGTCGACCAGCCTGCGGGCCACGTTGACCGAGTCAACAAGCGGATGCAGCGCGAACGCCTTCACAGCTGTTGCCCGCGATCCCGACCCGACGGCGGCCAGCACCTCCCGCTCCACCGCCTTGACCGAGCAGACCAGTCCGGTGGCATGGGCGGGCAGCGGGTCCGTGGCCAGCGGGTGCGCGCCGTCCGCGCCCACCAGGCAGGGCACCTCGATCACCGCGTCCGCGTCCAGCGCGGCGAGTGTGGAGCGGTTGCGGACGTTGAGGATCAGGGTGGTGCGCTCGTCCCGGGCGATGGCCCGCATCAGCGCGAGCGCCACCTGCTCGTACCCGCCGGACAGATCCTCCTCCTCGCGCTCCCCGGCCCCGGCACTCTCCCGGTTCTCCGCCATGTACGTCGCCTCGCGCTCGGCGCGGGTGTCCTCCCAGGCCCGCAGCGCGGACCCGCCGGGGCGCAGCGCGTCGGTGTAGAACCGGGACTGCTGGTCGCGCAGGAAGGCGCCTCGGGTCGACTCGGCTTCCTGGTAGGCGCGTACGGTCTCGCGGTTGAAGTAGTAGTAGTGCAGGTACTCGTTGGGGATCGCGCCGAGGGAGCGCAGCCACTCGGGGCCGAACAGCCGCCCCTCCTCGAAGGAGCCGAGCCGGTCCGAGTCGGCCAGCAGACGCGGGAGTTCGTCGCGTCCGGCGATGCGCAGGCCGCGTACCCAGCCAAGGTGGTTGAGGCCGACGTAGTCGACGAACGCCTCACGCGGGTCGGCGCCCAGGGCGCGGGCGACGCGGCGGCCGAGGCCGACCGGGGAGTCGCAGATGCCGATGACCCGGTCGCCGAGGTACCGGGACATGGCCTCGGTGACCAGTCCCGCCGGGTTGGTGAAGTTGATGACCCAGGCGTCGGGCGCCAGCCGGGCCACCCGCCGGGCGATGTCGACGGCGACGGGCACGGTCCGCAGCCCGTACGCGATGCCCCCCGCGCCCACGGTCTCCTGCCCGAGCACTCCCTCGGCCAGCGCCACCCGCTCGTCCTCGGCGCGCCCGCGCAGCCCGCCGACCCGGATCGCGGAGAACACGAAGTCGGCCCCGCGCAGCGCGTCGTCCAGATCGGTGGTCGCCCTTACGACGGGCGCGTCCGGCACCCCGTCCGCCTGCTCGGCCAGCACCCGCGTCACCGCGTCCAGCCGCCCGGCGTCCACGTCGTGCAGAACGACCTCGGACACCCGCCCCTCGCCCCGGTCGCCCAGCAGCGCGCCGTACACGAGCGGCACGCGGAACCCGCCGCCCCCCAGAATCGCCAGCCTCATGCCTCACCCTTTCCGGCCCGCCTGGTCCGATCATGGCATGCGGGGCCGGAGAGCCGGCCGGTTGCCGTGATCCACGCAAACGCTCCCCCACCGTGGCGAAGAACGCTAACCTCCGGCTGATGACGGTCAGACGACACGCGCTGCTCATCGGCGTCGGTGAAACGCCGGAAGCCCAGCGGAGGTTCGCCTCCCTCACGGACGTGGTGACGAGGGATCTCGCCGTCATGAGCGAGCAGTTGACCGAGTCCGGCTACGGCGTGACGACGCTCGGCCCCGACGGGGAGCGCCCGGTGGACAAGGGCGCCGTCACCTCCGCCCTGGAGGCGGCCGCCCGGCGGGACTGCGAGGTGCTGCTGGTGTACTTCACCGGGCACGGAATCCATCTGGACGGCCGGGACTATCTGGTGCCCGCCAGTGCCCGCGCGCCCGAGCCGGGCGGCCGGTGGACCGACGGCATGCGCGAGTCGCTGCTGCCCCTGGACGTCTCCCGCTATCTGACCGGGTGCCGGGCCGAGTCCGTCGTCTTCGTGGTGGACGCCTGCCGGGACGACCAGCCCGACGAGGACGCGGCCGGCTTCGGCGCGGCCACCGTGCACGCCCCCTCCCGGAGACTGGCGCTGCTCGTCGGCTGCGCCAAGGGCCAGCGGTGCCACTACGGCCAGGAGGGCAGCCACTTCACCCACGCGCTGGCCGAGGCGCTGAACCCGCTCTCCCCGGAGCGCACGGTGGAGGCGGTGTTCCTCCGCGCCCAGGCCCACACCACCGCCCTGGCCCACCGGCACGGCGGCCACCAGCAGACACCGGTGATCAGTGCGGCCCCGCACGACGAGGGCCTCGCGGGCTTCCCGGAGCTGTGCGACGGCACGGACATCCCGCTGCGCTGGTCCGAGGCCGTACGGAGGGCGGAGATCTGGAGCGCGCCGGTGGGCGAGGAGGGGCCGGACTCCGCGATGCGCGACCGGATCGCCGAGTTCGCGCACCGGTGTGCCGTGTCCGTGCTCCGGGACCGCGCCCGCTTCACCGACCCCTGGCAGGACTCCGGTCTGCCCGAGCGCGTACTGCGCCGGGTCCTGCCCGCCTTGCTCCCGCCCGGCCAGGACCGGTCGCCGCTGGAGAAGGGGCTGCTGGCGGGGCTGCCCTTCCTGCGGGAGGCGATGTGGGCACGCAAGCTGAGCCGGCTCGCCGAGGCGGACCCATGGGACCTGGACCAGGACCCCCCGGACACCGACGGCCCGGTGCAGGTGATGCGCACCGAGCTGCGCAATATCCACGAGAGCCACCCGCAGCTGCTGCGCAAGGCCCGGGGACACCAGCGGCGCGGCGAGGACGCGGAGTACCGGGCGCTCGCCGCCTGGCTGGCGCACCGCTGGGTCGCGGAGCAGCTGGCCGAGACGCCCGATCCGGGCGGGGTGGAACTCGCCGAACACCTGGCCACGGCCCTGCTCGGCCCCGAGCTGGCGCACAAGGCCGAACAGCTCCGCTGGCATCTGGCGGCCGCGGTGCGCTTCCTCGCCACCGACCCGCTGGACCCCGCCCAGTACGACGAGCTGCTGGCCGGCTCGCCGTCCACCCTGACGACGGCCGAGGGCCCCGGCGCCGTCCCCTGGTGGGGCCTGCTCGGTCAGCTACGGGTCGCCGGACTGCTCGCCGCCGACATACGGCTGTTCCCCGATGTGCTCCCCGACCATGTGGGCGTCGCGGACCCCGTCGTGCCCGCCGATGTGGTGTACAACCTCCAGCAGCACCTGGGGTGGACCCGCGAGGACGACGGGCTGCACCTCGACATGGTGTGCCGCCACCCCGCTCTGCACGAAAGCCTGGTGGACGTCACACACCGCGCCGACGAAGTGCTGCGGGCCCTGTCCTCCCCACGGCACCGGCAGCCAGGTGCCCTGCCGGACGGGCTGCCGGGCCGGGTGACCGCCCGCGATCTCCAGGCCGCGCGGCAGCACAACTCCGAGGACCGCGTCTACAGCGTCCCGCTGCTCCGCTTCACCCTGGCGCAGGACGAGATCCGCGAACTCCTCATGGGCCACCAGTTGTACGGGGACCGCTCGCTGGCGGTGCGGGAGCTGTACCAGAACGCCGCCGACGCCTGCCGGTACCGGGCGATGCGCTGGCGGTACCTCGGCCGCAGCGACCGCGAGCCGTACCCGTGGCGGGGCGAGATCCGGATCACCCAGGGCCGGGAGACCACGGCGGACGGACGGCTCGGCCGGGCCTACATCGAGTGCCGGGACAACGGTGTCGGGATGAGCCGGTCCGTCCTGGAGCACACCTTCAGCCGGGCCGGCCGCCGCTTCGCGCAGACCCGCGCCTTCGGCCAGGAACAGGCCCGCTGGCTGGCCGAGGACCCGGAGCTGCGGCTCTACCCGTACAGCCGGTTCGGGATCGGCGTGCTCAGCTACTTCATGATCGCCGACGAGGTGTCCCTGGTGACCCGCGAGGTCCGCGCGAACGGCACCACGGCCGGGCAGGCGCTGGTCGTCGACATCTCCAGCAGCAGCGGCCTGTTCCGCATCCGCCCCTACAGCGACAACGACCCCGACCCCGTGCGGGAGGGCGGCACCCGGGTCCGGCTGATGCTCTGCGAGCCCGAGGCGGACGACGAGGCGCTCTCCGTCCGCAAGGTGATGAACCATCAGGTGCGGCTCAGCGAGTACCGGCTGACGCTGGAGGAGGACGGCCGGGAACCGCTCGTCCGCGAGCCCGACCGACTGCGCCACCCTTCCGCCGAGGACGAGCCCGCCCCGGCCGAACCGCTGAACGCGCGCGGGCCGGTCTGGTGGGTGTCGGGCAACGGCGCGGTGCTCTCGGACGGCATCGTCACCTCCGCGACGCCCTTCGGCTATGTCATCAACCTCTCCGGCGCCCACGTCCCCCAGCTCAGCGTCAACCGCAACAGCATGCTGGAGTGGGACCGCGAGTGGGCCGGGGAACAGGTCCGCGCCGCCGCCGACGATCTGCCGGGCTGGGAGGGGCTGGAGATGGCGTGGCTGTGGCAGCTGGAGAGCCAGGACGTCGGGCTGGCGGGGGCGGTCGCGGAGCGGCTGGCCGGCCGGGGGCTGACGCTGCCCGTGTACCGGTCGGCCGAGTATCAGCGGCCCGAGGTGGCGCTCGACGAGGTGGGCTGGTTCCCGGACGACAAGGCGTTGCTGCCGCGCCGCTTCGAGGACGGCAGGAGCCCCAGGAACCAGTTCGCGACGGCGTGGCGCCGAGCCGTGCTGCGGGACCAGGGAGCCGGACCGGCCGCGAATCCGGAGGGGGACACCTACGTCCTGCCGCTGGACCTGCGCGGCCACCCGGTCCCCCGCCCCGGCGACAACGCCCTGCTGGACAACGCGGCCGGTTCGGTCCGCAGCCTCGTGGTGCACGCCCTGCGCACCAGGCAGACGGTGGCACACGTGCTGCGTGCCCTGCGCCGGTTCGCCCTGCTGACGCCCGAGCTGCGGGTGCCGGCGGTCCCGCCCGACGGCACCACCGAGCTGGACTTCGTTCCCCAGCCGGTGGACCTCGATCTGATCGACTGGATGACCGACTGGGCCGAGCCCGGCCGGGCCGAGCGGCAACCCGCCGTGGGGGCTCTGCTCTCCATCGCGGCGTCCAGGGAATCGGGCATCGGGACCCTGTTGCAACGCGCCTCCCGCTACCGGCCGTTCGGCCTCGCGATCCCCCACGTGCCCGACTCGCTGCTGGAACACCGTGCCACGGTCCGGGACGCCGAGTTGCTGGCGGGCTGGACGGAGCACGGGGCCGGCTACTCCGGCCGGGGGCTGCCCGCCGAGGTGCTTCCCGTGCACATCGCCCGCATCGCCGACCGGCTGGACACGACGAGCGCCGATGTGCTGGAGCAGCTGCGGCACTGGGAGCGGTACGGGTACCGGCTGCCCACCGAGGACCAGTTGCTCCCGGCCGCGCCCAGCGACAAGCAGTGGGAACTCTTCCGTACCTTCTGGGAGCCGGAGAGCGGAACGCCCGATCCGAGTCTCCAGTCCCTGCTGGCGCTGGCGGCGAGCCAGGAGACCACGGTGGAGGAAGTGCTGCGCTCCGTCAGCGGTCTCGCCGGACCGTCCGCCGGCCTGCTGCCCGAACTCCCGCAGCAGAACGACCCGTTGCCGCCGCTCGCCCGCGCGGATCTGAAACTGCTCACCGTCGACGGGGACAACGGGCCCGCCCTGCGCACCCGTTCGGTGCCGCTGGACCTGCTGGCACTGTGCTACGCGCCCGGCGGGGCGTTCCGCGGCCTCGGTTCCGATCAGGACTTCGAACCGTGGCACCGCTTCGTCGAGCGCGTGCGACGGCTGGCCATGTTCGGCATGGAGGTGCCCGAGGACCTGGAGCCGCTGCGGTACTGGGTCGACCTCTCCCCGCGTGACCGGATGGCCGTGCTCGTCGGCAGCCTGGACGCGGCCGTACCGTGGACGGCGGCCACGCTGGTCTACACGGCGGGCGGGCTCGGGGAGTCGCTCCGGGACAGTCATGAGCGGCTCACCAGGCACGCGCCCCACCTCGGCAAGCAGCCGCCCGTGCTGACCGCGGAGGCTCTGTCGCTCACCCCCACCGAGGCCGACTCCGAGCTGCTCACCGACATCCTCCAGCTCGACAGCGCCGACACCATCCGGGCCGACTGGATCACTCTGGCCCCGCTCCACATCGCCCAGTACGCGCTCCGCTCCCTCCTGACCATCGGCGACGTACTGGACCGCCTCGCCCCCTACCGCGCACTCGGCGCTCCGGTACCGGAGCTGACCGGGGAGGAGCGCCGGCTCCTCCAGCAGATCAAGCCGGACCGGTACGAGATCCTCGCCCTCTCCGAAGGCATGACCGGCGCGAAGCCCCGCGAGTCCCCCGTCCTCACCCCCTTCGAGATCGTCGCCGTGGCCGCCCGCGCCGGCCGCACCGTCCGCGAGGTCCACGCCCGCCTCCGCTGCTACGAACCGCTCGGCATCGTGGTCGACGCCCCCGAGGCGCCGGACGAACTCCCGCTGTGGCAGGACCTCATCCTGCTCAGCGAGGGGCTGAACGGCCGCGCCCCCGCCGTCTCCGGCACCCTGCCGGCGGAGCGGATCGCCGCCCTGGCGAGCGAACTCGACACCGACGACGCCTGGGTCACGGACCGGCTCACCCTGTACGCACCGATGTTCGGCCTGCGCGTCCCCAAGGACGGCGACGCACCACAGCCGGAGGAGGAGCCCGTCCCATGACCGCGCACAACCTCGACCTGTCCTACGCCCAACTCGACCTCGGTGTAAGGGACGAGAGCGAGTTCCAGCTGACCTCGGTGTCGAGCACGGTCACCGTGACCGGCCCCTGCCCGCGCTGCCACGGCACCAGCGCGACGGACTTCCCGCTCGGTGTCGTCGGCTCGAAGGGCCTGCCGTGGAAGCGCGACAAGGCACTGCCCCCGGAGAAGCGATCGGCGGTGGTCGCGGACGAAGTGCTGTACTGCGAATGCGGGTTCGGCCACGACGGGCTGCCGGAGGGCGCCCTCTTCGTGGGCTGCGGAGCCTACTGGCGGCTCAAGCCCGCCTCGGGGAGCGGGACATGAGCGCGGGCACGGACCGCCGGTGGGCGGAGCTGGCGCGCGAGCTGGAGTTCGGACAGCTGGACGTACTCCGCAAGCAGGCCGAGGGCTGGCGCAACGGCCTGCTGGGCCTCACCGCACTGGTCACAGTCGTCACCGCGCTGAAGGGCCGCGACGACCTGTCCGCGCTGGAGACACCCTGGCGGACGGTGGCCGTATGGCTGCTGGTCGGGGCCTTCCTGCTGCTCCTGGCCGGCTCGCTGTTCGCGGTGCGCGCGTCCTTCGGCAGGCCGGGCGAACGGGTGCGGCTGGGCGGGCAGGTGCTGCGCGAGTGGACGCTGAAGGAGATCGGCCGGGTGCGGAGAGCCGTGTACGTCAGCGCGGTCGCGCTGACCCTCGGGGTGGCCCTGGTCGTCGGCGCCCTGTTCGTCTCCTGGACCAAGTCGGAGGAACCGTCGGCCGATCTGGTGAAGGTGACCACCCCGGCCGGGCCGCTCTGCGGTGAACTGGTGGCCTACCAGCCGGACAAGGTCACACTGATCCGCACCACGGGCGGCACCGAACGGCAGGTCGTCGTGCCGGGGGCGGAGGTCCGGAAGATCACTCCGGCCACCTCCTGCTGAGCGGGCGATCCGCACCGGTACGCGCGCCTTCACGCACTGAACTCCCCGGACTGGTACGGACTTTCCCTGCTTCAACCCTTGACGGCCGCAGGTGCGGGGAGCACCTTGTACGCACCCTGAGAGCGCTCTCAAGAGGCTCACGGGGTCCCCGCACCCCATCCCGTACCCCGGAAGGCACCCCCATGAGTGAAACCTCCGGCACCTCCCCGGCCGGCGGCAGACGCCGGCGTTCTGTCCGGCGGGCGCTGGTCGCCGCCATAGGCACGCTGGGGCTCGCGGCCGCGGCCGCGGTGGCCGGTGTCGCGCCCGCCGACGCGTCGGCCCCGACGCCGCCGTCCGGCTGGACCCAGGTGTTCCTGGACGACTTCAACGGCTCGGCCGGCTCCGGCGTGAACACCGCCAACTGGCAGTACGACACCGGGACTTCTTATCCGGGCGGCGCCGCCAACTGGGGCACCGGCGAGGTCGAGACGATGACCAACAGCACCAGCAACGTCGCGCTCGACGGCAACGGCAACCTCCAGATCACCCCGCGCCGCGACTCCTCCGGCCGCTGGACCTCGGGCCGTATCGAGACCAACCGCACCGACTTCCAGCCCCCGGCGGGCGGCAAGCTGCGGGTGCAGGCGCGCATCCAGATGCCGAACGTCACGGGCGCGGCGGCCAAGGGCTACTGGCCGGCGTTCTGGGCGCTGGGGGCGCCGTACCGGGGCAACTACCAGAACTGGCCGGGCGTCGGCGAGCTGGACATCATGGAGAACGTCCAGGGCCTGAACACCGTCTGGTCCACGTTCCACTGCGGCACCAACCCCGGGGGCCCGTGCAACGAGACCACCGGCGTGGGCAATTCGGTGGCCTGCCCCGGCAGCAGCTGCCAGTCCGCGTTCCACACCTACGCGATGGAGTGGGACCGCTCGACCTCCGTCGAGGAGATCCGCTTCTACGTCGACGGGGTCAACCTGCACACCGTGCGGGCGAACCAGTTCGACGCCACGACCTGGAACAACGCCACGAAGCACGGCTACTTCCTCATCCTCAACGTGGCGATGGGCGGCGGCTTCCCGGGTGCCTTCGGCGGCGGCCCCTACGCCGACACCGACCCGGGCCACCCGATGACCGTCGACTACGTCCAGGTGCTCCAGTCCGGCAGCGGCGGCGGCACCACTCCCCCGCCCACCGGCAACCGCGACGCCTACGGCACCATCCAGGCCGAGTCCTTCGACAGCCAGTCCGGCCTGAACACGGAGACCACCACGGACTCCGGCGGCGGCCAGAACCTCAGCTACGTCTCCAACGGCGACTGGGCGCAGTACAAGGGCGTCAACTTCGGCTCGACGCCCGCCACCCAGTTCAAGGCCCGCGTCGCCGGCGGGGCGGCGTCCGGGGTGGGCGGCCTGGTCGAGGTACGGCTCGACAGCCGCTCCAACGCCCCCATCGGCAGTTTCGCCCTGTCCGGCACCGGCGGCTGGCAGAACTGGCAGACCGTCCCGGCCAACATCAGCTCCGTCACCGGCACCCACGACGTCTACCTCACCTTCAGCAGCGGCCAGCCGGCCGACTTCGTGAACGTGAACTGGTTCAGCTTCGCGCACTGACGAAAGCGAGCGGCGGCGCCGGGCTCACCAGGCCCGGCGCCGCCGTCGCAGGTGGCTCCCGACGGGCGTCAGCTCAGTTCCGCCCGGAAGCCGACCGGGGTGAATCCGGTGTGCAGGTGGAAGAACTTGGAGAAGTTGGCCGCGTCCGGGAAGCCGATGGCGGCGCCGACGCGGCCGATGGGCATGTCGGTGTGGGCGAGGAGGCGTTTGGCCTCCAGGACGACGCGTTTGTCGATGAAGCCCTTGGGGGTCTGGCCGGTGGCGGCGCGGACCGCGCGGACGAGGGTGCGACGGGAGTAACCGAGCGCGTCCGCATAGGCGTTGACGCTGTGGTTGGAGTGGAAGCCGCGCTCCACCGCGTCCCGGAACAGGGTGAAGGTGGTGTCCGCCTGGCTCCGGTTGGCCTCGGCGGAGCTGGCCGCGAGGTGGGCGAGGCGGAGCAGGAACGCGGTGAGGCTGTGCCGCAGGACGGCGGTGTGCAGGCTGATCGGCAGGGTCGCGGTGTCCTCGTACTCGCGGCCGAGCTGGGCGAGGGAGTCCCGCAGCGCGGTGCGCTGGGCCGGGTCGGGGTGCAGCAGCGGCGGCAGGTCGTAGCGGTACAGCCCGGTCGCCTCGACGGTGGAGCGGGGCAGGAAGCCGGGCTGCATGGTCAGCACGGTGCCCCGGTACCGGCTGGTGCGGGAGAAGCGGTGCACCTGGCCGGGGCGGATCCAGAGCACGTCCCCCGCGCCGGCCTCGTACTCGGCGAAGTCGATCATGTGCCGGACCGGGCCCTCGGTGAACAGCATCACCACGTGGAAGTCGATGCGGTGGACCCGGTCCAGCGGGGCATCCGCATGCCAGGTGCGGTCCTCACCCATGGCGCCGACCTGCATGCCGACACCGCCCACGGCCAGCTCGGTCGGGAAGGGGAAGGTCCTGATCCCGTCACCGTCCGTGCCGTGACCCACACCTTGAGGCGATCTGTCCGCCATGTTCGATTTGCCGTTCCTATCAAGCGATCGGTGTCCCAGATTCACCACAGGCTGACACACCCCGACCTTTCCGCGAAAAAGTCAGACTTTTAAGTTTGAACGCGTTTGATCCATATCCCTGCTTCCGAAGAGGACTTCTTGAAGATGAGCACGCAGACACCCGAGAGCTTCGAGTGGACCGATCTCGACCGCCGCGCCGTCGACACGGCCCGCCTTCTCGCGGCCGATGCGGTGCAGAAGGTCGGCAACGGCCACCCCGGCACCGCGATGAGCCTCGCGCCTGCCGCGTACACGATCTTTCAGAAGGTGATGAAGCACGACCCGGCCGACCCCGAGTGGACTGGCCGTGACCGCTTCGTCCTCTCCCCCGGTCACACCTCGCTGACCCTCTACACCCAGCTGTTCCTCGCCGGGTACGAGCTGGAGCTGGACGACCTCAAGGCGTTCCGCACCCAGGGGTCCAAGACCCCCGGCCACCCGGAGTACGGCCACACGGCCGGTGTGGAGACCACCACCGGCCCGCTCGGCCAGGGTGCCGCCAACGCGGTGGGCATGGCGATGGCCGCCCGCTACGAGCGCGGTCTCTTCGACCCGGAGGCCCCCGAGGGCACCTCCCCCTTCGACCACACCATCTGGGCGATCGTCTCCGACGGCGACCTGGAGGAGGGCGTCTCCTCCGAGGCGTCCTCGCTGGCCGGCCACCAGAAGCTCGGCAACCTCGTCTTCCTCTACGACGACAACCACATCTCCATCGAGGGCGACACCGCGACCGCGCTGTCCGAGGACGTCCTCAAGCGGTACGAGGCGTACGGCTGGCACACCCAGCGCATCGAGCCGACCGCCGACGGCGACGTGGACGTCCCCGCGCTGCACGCCGCGCTGGAGGCCGCCAAGGCCGAGACCGGCCGCCCCTCCATCATCGCCATGCGCACGATCATCGCCTGGCCCGCGCCGACCGCGCAGAACACCGAGGCGTCCCACGGCTCCGCCCTGGGCGACGAGGAGATCGCGGCCACCAAGCGCGTCCTCGGCTTCGACCCGGAGCAGACCTTCGAGGTCTCCGACGAGGTCCTGCGCCACGCCCGCCGCGCCCTGGACCGGGGTGCCGAGGCGCACGCCGCCTGGGACAAGAAGATCGCCGAGTGGCGCACCGCCCAGCCCGAGCGCGCCGAGCTGTTCGACCGCGTCTCCAAGGGCGAGCTGCCCGAGGGCTGGCAGGACGCGCTCCCCACGTTCGAGGAGGGCAAGTCCGTCGCCACCCGCGCCGCGTCCGGCAAGATCCTCCAGGCGCTCGGCCCGGTGCTGCCGGAGCTGTGGGGCGGCTCGGCCGACCTCGCCGGCTCCAACAACACCACGATCGACAAGACCAGCTCCTTCCTCCCGAAGGGCAACCCGCTGCCCGAGGCGAACCCGTACGGCCGTACCGTCCACTTCGGTATCCGTGAGTTCTCCATGGCCGCGGAGATGAACGGCATCGCGCTGCACGGCAACACCCGCATCTACGGCGGCACCTTCCTGGTGTTCTCCGACTACATGCGCAACGCCGTCCGTATGTCGGCCCTGATGCAGCTCCCGGTCACCTATGTGTGGACCCACGACTCCATCGGCCTCGGCGAGGACGGCCCGACCCACCAGCCGGTCGAGCACCTGGCCTCGCTGCGCGCGATCCCGGGCCTGAACGTGGTCCGCCCGGCGGACGCCAACGAGACCGCGATCGCCTGGGCCGAGATCCTGAAGCGGCACGCCAGCGACCCGGCCCCGCACGGTCTCGCCCTCACCCGTCAGGGCGTACCGACGTACGCTCCGAACGAGGACGCGGCCAAGGGCGGCTACGTGCTCGCCGACTCCTCGACCGAGGTCCCGGAGGTGATCATCATGGCGACCGGCTCCGAGGTGCAGCTCGCCATGGCCGCCCGGGACGCCCTGGAGGCCGAGGGCACCGGCACGCGCGTGGTGTCCATGCCGTGCGTGGAGTGGTTCGACCAGCAGCCGGCCGCCTACCGCGAGAGCGTCCTGCCGGCCGCCGTGAAGGCCCGCGTCTCCGTCGAGGCGGGCATCGGCCTCACCTGGTACCGCTATGTGGGTGATGCCGGCCGCATCGTCTCTCTGGAGCACTTCGGCGCCTCCGCCGACGCGAACGCCCTGTTCGCCGAGTACGGCTTCACCCCCGAGAACGTCGCCACGGCCGCCCGCGCCTCGCTGGCCGCCGCGCGCGCCTGATCCCCCGCGACACAGAATTACGCGACGAAGAAAGATGAGCACTGTGACTGAAGCAATCAGCACCCCCGGAGCCCTCAAGCGTCTCGCCGACGAGGGCGTGTCGGTGTGGCTGGACGACCTGTCGCGCAAGCGGATCACCTCGGGCGACCTGGCCGCTCTCGTGACGGACGGCGGCGTCGTCGGCGTCACCACCAACCCCTCGATCTTCCAGGCCGCCATCGGCTCCGGCGAGGGTTACGAGGAGCAGCTCACCGACCTCGCGGTGCGCGGTGTCACGGTCGACGAGGCCGTGCGGATGATGACGACCGCCGACGTGCGGGACGCGGCCGACGTGCTGCGCGGGGTGTACGACGCCACCGAGGGCCGCGACGGCCGGGTCTCCATCGAGGTCGACCCTCGTCTGGCCCACGACACGGTCGCCACGGTGGCCGAGGCCAAGCAGCTGTTCTGGCTGGTCGACCGCCCCAACGTGATGATCAAGATCCCGGCCACCGAGGCGGGCCTCCCGGCGATCACCGAGGTCATCGGCCTGGGCATCAGCGTCAACGTGACCCTGATCTTCTCCCTGGAGCGCTACCGCGCCGTCATGGACGCCTACCTGGCGGGCCTGGAGAAGGCCAAGGAGCGCGGCCTCGACCTGTCCACGATCCACTCGGTGGCGTCCTTCTTCGTGTCCCGCGTGGACTCCGAGATCGACAAGCGCCTGACCGCGATCGGCACCGACGAGGCCCTCGGCCTGAAGGGCCGCGCGGCCCTCGCCAACGCCCGTCTGGCCTACGAGGCGTACGAGGATGTCTTCTCCTCCGCCCGCTGGCAGGCCCTCACCTCCGCCGCCGCCAACAAGCAGCGCCCGCTGTGGGCCTCCACCGGCGTGAAGGACCCGGCGTACAAGGACACCCTGTACGTGGACGAGCTGGTCGCCCCCGGCACCGTCAACACCATGCCCGAGGGCACGCTCAAGGCCACCGCCGACCACGGTGACATCACCGGCGACACGGTGACCGGCCGCTACGAGCAGGCCCGCGCCGACCTCGCCGCCGTGGAGAAGCTGGGCATCTCCTACGACGAGGTCGTCCAGCAGCTCGAGGACGAGGCCGTCGCCAAGTTCGAGGCGGCCTGGCTGGAGCTGCTGGGCGCCGTGACCGAGTCCCTGACGAGCAAGGGAGTGGACGCGTAATGACGAGCAAGTCAGGCGAGCCGAAGGCGGCGGCCACCGCCAAGGCCGAGCCCGAGGCGCAGCCGAAGGCCGAGCCCGAGGCGCAGCCGAAGCCGGCCGCCGCCGAGGCGGAGCCCAAGGCGCGCAGGACGCGGACCAAGGCGAAGCCCGCCGCGGTCCGCGAGGCCGAGGAGCTCCAGGTCCCGGTCACGGCGGCCGCCGAGTGGGACAACCCGCTGCGCGACCCCCAGGACCGCCGGCTGCCCCGTATCGCGGGCCCGTCCGGCCTGGTCATCTTCGGTGTCACCGGCGACCTCTCCCGCAAGAAGCTGATGCCGGCCGTCTACGACCTGGCCAACCGCGGTCTGCTGCCGCCGGGCTTCTCCCTGGTGGGCTTCGCCCGCCGCGACTGGGAGGACCAGGACTTCGCGCAGGTCGTCCACGACGCGGTCAAGGAGCACGCGCGGACCCCGTTCCGCGAGGAGGTCTGGCAGCAGCTCGCCGAGGGCATGCGCTTCATCCCCGGTGACTTCGACGACGACACCGCCTTCGACCAGCTCAAGGAGGCCGTCGACGAACTGGACGCCTCCCGGGGCACCGGCGGCAACTTCGCGTACTACCTCTCGGTGCCGCCGAAGTTCTTCCCCAAGGTCGTCCGGCAGCTCAAGAAGCACGGTCTTGCGGACGCCCCCGAGGGCTCCTGGCGCCGCGCGGTCATCGAGAAGCCGTTCGGTCACGACCTGGAGAGCGCGCACGAGCTGAACAAGGTCGTGCACGAGGTGTTCGAGCCGGACCAGGTGTTCCGGATCGACCACTACCTGGGCAAGGAGACCGTCCAGAACATCATGGCGCTCCGGTTCGCCAACCAGATGTACGAGCCCATCTGGAACCGTTCGTACGTGGACCACGTGCAGATCACGATGGCCGAGGACATCGGCATCGGCGGCCGCGCGGGCTACTACGACGGCATCGGCGCCGCCCGTGACGTGATCCAGAACCACCTGCTCCAGCTCATGGCGCTCACCGCCATGGAGGAGCCGCTCGCGTTCGACGCGGACTCGCTGCTCACCGAGAAGCTGAAGGTCCTGAAGTCGGTCCGCCTCCCGGACGAGCTGGGCGAGCACACCGTGCGCGGCCAGTACGCCACCGGCTGGCAGGGCGGCGAGAAGGTCGTCGGCTACCTCGAAGAGGACGGCATCGACCCCAAGTCGAAGACCGACACCTACGCCGCCATCAAGCTGGAGATCGACAACCGCCGCTGGGCGGGCGTGCCGTTCTACCTGCGCACCGGCAAGCGGCTGGGCCGTCGCGTCACCGAGATCGCGGTCGTGTTCAAGCGCGCCCCGCACTCGCCGTTCGACTCCACCGCCACGGAGGAGCTGGGCCAGAACGCGATCGTCATCCGGGTCCAGCCGGACGAGGGCATGACCGTCCGCTTCGGCTCGAAGGTGCCCGGCACCTCGATGGAGATCCGGGACGTGTCGATGGACTTCGCGTACGGCGAGTCCTTCACCGAGTCCAGCCCCGAGGCGTACGAGCGGCTCATCCTGGACGTGCTGCTCGGCGACGCCAACCTGTTCCCGCGCACCCAGGAAGTGGAAGAGTCCTGGAAGATCCTCGACCCGATCGAGCGCTACTGGAACGAGCACGGCACTCCGGCGCAGTACGCGTCCGGAAGCTGGGGACCCGAGGAAGCGGACGAGATGCTCGCACGAGACGGACGGAGCTGGCGCAGGCCATGAAGATCGACCTGACCGACACCACGGCAAGCAAGATCAACAAGGCGTTGGTGGAGGGCCGCCGCGCCATCGGCACCCCGGCTGTGGGCATGGTCCTGACGATGGTCATCGTCACGGACGAGGAGAACGCCTACGACGCCATCAAGGCGGCCGAGGAAGCCTCGCACGAGCACCCCTCGCGCACCCTGGTCGTCATCAAGCGCCACGCCCGCCTGCGGGACCGCACCGGCTCCCGGCTCGACGCCGAGGTCCGGGTCGGCTCCGAGGCCGGCGCCGGTGAGACGGTCGTGCTGCGCACCTACGGCGAGGTGTCCGACCACGCGGGTTCCGTGGTGCTGCCGCTGCTGCTGCCCGACGCCCCCGTGGTCGTCTGGTGGCCGGTGGACGCCCCCGAGGCCCCCGCCAAGGACTCCCTCGGCGCGCTCGCCCAGCGCCGGATCACCGACCTGTACGCGGTGGACAACCCGCTGGAGGTGCTGGACACCCGTGCCCGCACCTACGCCCCGGGCGACACCGACCTGGCCTGGACCCGGCTCACCCCGTGGCGCTCGATGCTCGCGGCCGCGCTGGACCAGGCGCGGGTCAGGGTGACGTCGGCCGCCGTGGAGGCGGAGGCGGACAACCCCAGCGCCGAGCTGCTCGCGCGCTGGCTGGAGGCCCGGCTGCACGTCAAGGTGGACCGCGTCGTCTCCGAGGGCCCGGTGGTCACCGCCGTGCGCCTCGGCACCGACGAGGGCGAGATCGTCATCGACCGCCCGGACGGCCCGCTCGCCACGCTGACCCTGCCGGGCCAGCCGTCGCGCACCCTGGCCCTGAAGGTCCGCCCGACCTCGGAGCTGATCGCCGAGGAGCTGCGCCGCCTCGACGCGGACGAGATGTACGCCATCGCCCTGACCGGCGAGGCACCCAAGGAGAACGCCTGATGTCCGACGCATCGTCAGACACCCCCAAGCTCACCCGGCGCCCCGAGTGGACGGCCCTGGCCGACCACCGCGCCGGCGGTCAGCCGCACCTGCGCGAGCTGTTCGCGGCCGACCCCGGCCGGGCCGAGCGCTATGTCGTCCGGGTGGGCGACCTGCACATCGACTACAGCAAGCACCAGGTCTCCGACGAGACCCTGGCCCTGCTCCAGGAACTCGCCGTCGCCACGGATGTGTTCGGTCAGCGGGACGCGATGTTCCGTGGTGACCGGATCAACACGACCGAGGACCGCGCGGTGCTGCACACCGCGCTGCGTGCCCCTCGGGACGCGGTGATCGAGGTCGACGGGGAGAACGTCGTCCCCGCCGTGCACGCGGTGCTGGACAAGATGGCCGGCTTCGCCGACCGGGTCCGCTCGGGCGAGTGGACGGGTCACACCGACAAGCGGATCAAGAACATCGTCAACATCGGTATCGGCGGCTCCGACCTCGGTCCGGCGATGGCGTTCGAGGCGCTGCGTCCCTTCACCGACCGTGGCCTGACGGTGCGGTTCGTGTCGAACGTGGACGGCGCGGACCTGCACGAGGCGATCCGTGATCTGGACCCGGCGGAGACGCTGTTCATCGTGGCGTCCAAGACGTTCACGACGATCGAGACGATCACCAACGCCACGTCGGCCCGCAAGTGGCTGCTGGACGTCCTCGGTGACGACAAGGCGGTCGCGAAGCACTTCGTGGCGCTGTCCACGAACGCGGAGAAGGTCACCGGGTTCGGTATCGACGCGGACAACATGTTCGAGTTCTGGGACTGGGTCGGGGGCCGGTACTCCTTCGACTCGGCGATCGGTCTGTCGCTGATGATCGCGATCGGGCCGGAGAGGTTCCGGGAGCTGCTGGACGGTTTCCACACCGTGGACGAGCACTTCCGTACCGCTCCGGCGGAGGAGAACGCGCCGCTGCTGCTGGGCCTGCTGGGGATCTGGTACGGGAACTTCTTCGACGCGCAGTCGCACGCGGTCCTGCCGTACAGCCACTATCTGTCCAAGTTCACGGCGTACTTGCAGCAGCTGGACATGGAGTCCAACGGCAAGTCCGTGCAGAAGGACGGCACTCCGGTGGAGTGGCAGACCGGCCCGGTGGTCTGGGGCACGCCCGGCACCAACGGGCAGCACGCGTACTACCAGTTGATCCATCAGGGGACGAAGCTCATCCCGGCGGACTTCATCGGCTTCGCCCGTCCGGTGGACGAGCTGAGCGACGAACTCAAGGCCCAGCACGACCTGTTGATGGCCAACTTCTTCGCCCAGACCCAGGCCCTCGCCTTCGGCAAGACCGAGGAAGAGGTCCGCGAGGAAGGCGTCGCCGAGGCGCAGGTGGCCCACCGCACCTTCCGCGGCAACCACCCCACCACCACGATCCTGGCCCCCGAGCTCACCCCCTCCGTGCTCGGCCAGCTCATCGCCCTCTACGAGCACAAGGTGTTCGTCCAGGGCGCCGTCTGGAACATCGACTCCTTCGACCAGTGGGGCGTCGAGCTGGGCAAGGTGCTCGCCAAGCGCATCGAACCCGCCCTCACCGAAGGCGCCCAGGTGCCCGGCCTCGACCCCTCCACCACGGCCCTCGTCGCCGCCTACCGCTCCCTCAAGGAAGTGAACTGACATGCAGCTCGGACTCATCGGCCTCGGCAAGATGGGCGGCAACATGCGCGAGCGCATCCGCCGCGCGGGCCACCAGGTCATCGGCTACGACCGCAACCCGGAACTGACCGACGTCAAGGACCTCGCCGAACTGGTCGAGAAGCTCGACGCGCCGCGCACCGTCTGGGTGATGGTCCCCGCCGGCACCGCCACCCAGGTCGTCGTCGACGAGCTGAAGGACCTGCTCTCCCCCGGCGACATCGTGGTGGACGGCGGCAACTCCCGCTGGACGGACGACGAGAAGCACGCCGCCGAGCTGGGCATCAAGGGCATCGGCTTCGTCGACGCGGGCGTCTCCGGCGGTGTCTGGGGCCTGGAGAACGGCTACGCCCTGATGGTCGGCGGCGACAAGGAGAACGTCGAGCGCCTGAAGCCCATCTTCGACGCCCTCAAGCCCGACGGGCCGTACGGGTACGTCCACGCGGGCCGCGTCGGTGCCGGGCACTTCTCCAAGATGGTCCACAACGGCATCGAGTACGCCATGATGCAGGCGTACGCCGAGGGCTGGGAGCTGCTGGAGAAGGCGAACTCGGTGGACAACGTCCGCGAGATCTTCCGCTCCTGGCAGGAGGGCACGGTCATCCGTTCCTGGCTGCTCGACCTCGCGGTCAACGCCCTGGACGACGACGAGCACCTCGACGGGCTGCGCGGCTACGCGGAGGACTCCGGCGAGGGCCGCTGGACCGTCGAGGCCGCCATCGACAACGCGGTGCCGCTCCCGGCCATCACCGCCTCGCTGTTCGCGCGGTTCGCCTCCCGCCAGGACGACTCGCCGCAGATGAAGATGATCGCCGCGCTGCGCAACCAGTTCGGCGGCCACGCCGTCGAGAAGAAGGGCTGACCCGCCGTGGGGGACCTTCTGCTGGTCCGCCACGGCGAGACGGAGTGGAGCCTGTCGGGCCAGCACACGAGCTGGACCGACCTGCCCCTCACCGAGCACGGCGAGGAGCAGGCGCGTTCGCTGGCCCCGCTCCTCGCCGGCCGGACCTTCGCACTCACCCTGACGAGCCCCCTGGCCCGGGCCCGGCGCACGGCCGAACTGGCGGGCCTGACCGGCACCGACCCCGAGCCCGACCTGCGCGAGTGGGACTACGGCGGCTACGAGGGCATCACCACCGTCGACATCCACCGCACCCGGCCCGACTGGGACCTGTGGACCGACGGCGCGGTGCCCGGCCCCGAGGGGCATCCCGGCGAGTCGCCCGAGCAGATCGGGGCGCGCGTCGACCGGGTGCTGGCCCGCGCGGAGAAGGCGCTGGACGCGGACAACGGTGATGTGCTGCTCGTCGCGCACGGACACGTGCTGCGGGTGCTGACGGCCCGCAGGCTGGGCCTGCCGCCCGGCGACGGACGGCTGTTCCAGCTGGCCACCGGCACGGTGAGCCGCCTCTCCACCGAGCACGGGCGCCCCGTGATCGCGGAGTGGAACCGGCTGCCCTGAGGCGTTCGCGGGCGGGGCTCCTAGAATCACCGGGAGACCGGAGGAGCCCCGCCCGACGGCCGGAAGGAACGCGATGACGAGCGTCGACGAACCGGTGGACCCCGCACGGCGGTTACCGGACGCCGCCCGTACCCGCTCCGACATCGTCGACGCGGCCACCCGCGAGTTCGCCCGCGCGGGGTACGACGGCGCCCGCGTGGAGGAGATAGCGGCCCGCACCCGCACCACCAAGCGGATGATCTACTACTACTTCGGCGGCAAGAAGCAGCTCTTCGCGGCCGTGCTGGAGCGGGCCTACGGCGCGCTGCACGAGGTCGAGGAGCTGCTGGACCTGGAGCACCTGGACCCGGCCGCCGCCGTCCGCCGCCTGGCCGAGGTCACCTTCGACCACCACGAGCGCCACCCGGACCTGGTCCGCCTGGTCGGCATCGAGAACATCCACGGCGGCGAACACCTCGCCGCCGCCCGCCGGTTCGGCCGCATCGACTCCCCCGGCCTGGACACCCTCCGCCGCGTGCTGGACGCCGGGCGGGAGCAGGGCATCTTCAAGGCCGACGTGGACGCGGTCGACCTGCACGCCATGATCAGCGCCTTCTGCTTCTACCGGGTCGCCGGCCGCCACACCTTCGACGCCCTCTTCGACCGCGACCTGGCCGCCCCCACCCGCCGAGACCACTACCGCACGATGCTGGCCGACATGGTGCTGGCGTACCTCACGCGCTAACGCTTCGGCACGCCGTACGCCCGGTCCACGTGCAGCCGGACCACCAGGCGCTTGTCGCGGACCATCGACGCACGGTAGTCGTCCCAGTCCTCGTGCTCCCCCAGCACCTCACGGTAGAGCCGCACCAGCTCCTCCACCGTCTCGTCGTACGGGTCGGCGGCCACCGGGGACAGCTCGGCCGTGCCCTCGGCGACGGTGTACGACCAGCGGTCCGCGCTGGTGACGTAGTACGAGGCACGCGGGTCCCGGCGGAGGTTGCGGGTCTTGGCGCGGTCATCGGTGACCGAGACCCGGATGATCCGCTCCTCCGGGTCATAGGCATGAACGACATTGGACATCTGCGGACGCCCATCCCGCTTGAGCGTCACCAGCACCCCACCATGCCCCTCGGAAAGCAGCGCCAGCAACGCGGCCTGTGTCGTGTCCTTAGTCATATCGGCGTCAACGGATGAAGCCCTGGCCGGCATTCCCGGGCCTACCCTGGACACCACTCAGGGTGCCCGGTCGGTCACTCCTCGCGAGATCGCGGTGTCGGCTCGGACACCGAGTCGTGTCGCTCACAAGATCGGCTGTGGGTGGGGTACTTGATGGTGATCATGCGTCACGATGAGCGCTGAGGCCGGCCCGGGTGTGTGGGGGTCCGGCAGGAGCGGAGGAGAGCCATGGCACAGCTTCGACAGGAAGTCGCCCCGCGGGACGTGGGGCTGGACGCGAAGGCGCTGGACCGGCTGGACCAGCATGTGGCCGGTCTCGTGGACGAGGGCCGGCTGCCCGGCTTCCTGGTGTCGGTGGCCCGTGGCGGCCGGGTCGCCCATCTGACCGCCCACGGCCACCGCGACCTCGCGGCCGGGCTCCCGGTGGAGAGCGACACCCTGTGGCGGATCTACTCCATGACCAAGCCGGTGACGGCGGTCGCGGTGCTGATGCTGGCCGAGGAGGGCCTGCTCGGCCTGGACGACCCGATCGACCGGTACCTGCCGGAGTTCGCCAACCCCCGGGTGTACGTGGGCGGTTCGAGGGACGACGTACGCACCCGCCCGGCCGAAGGACCGATCCGCGTCCGGCATCTGCTCACCCACACGGCGGGCCTGACCTTCGCCTTCTACCACGACCACCCGGTGGACGCCCTCTACCGCGCGGCCGGGCTGGAGTCCTCCGTACCCTCCGGCGCGGACCTCGCCGAGACCATCGCGGTGTACGCCTCCCTGCCTCTCCAGTTCGAGCCGGGTACGCGGTGGAACTACTCCGTCGGCACCAATGTGCTGGGCCGCCTCATCGAGGTCGTCTCGGGCCGCCCGCTGGACGCCTTCTTCGCCGAGCGCGTTCTCGGCCCGCTCGGCATGACCGACACCGGCTTCCAACTCACCCCCGAACAGGAGCCCCGGCTGGCCGAGTTGTACGGGGAGACCGAGGACGGCGGCATCACCCCGGTACCGGGGCTGCCGGTGCGCGGACGGCCCCGGTTCCTGTCGGCGAGCGGCGGACTGGTCTCCAGCGCGGGCGACTACCACCGCTTCATGGAACTGCTGCGGAGGGGTGGCGAACTCGACGGCGTCCGCCTGCTCTCCCCCGCCACGCTCGCCCTGATGACCCGTAACCAGCTCCCCGGCGGCGCCGTGCTGAGCGAGTTCGGCGCCCCCGCCCATCAGGAGCGCCCCAACGACGGCCTCGGCTTCGGCTTCAACGTCTCCGTCGTCACCGACCCCGCCCGCACCCTGGCCCCCTCCGCGCCCGGCACCTTCGGCTGGACCGGCGTGGCCACCACCGCCTTCTGGGTGGCCCCGGCACTGGACCTGACCGTGCAGTTCATGACCCAGGTACGCCCCCGCACCCTCAAGATCTTCCCCGACCTGCGCCGCCTGGTGCACGAGGCGGTCACGGACTGAACCCGGCCGGAAAACGAGACGTCCGGCCGGGGATGCCGACCGGACGTCTCGCATGGGGGAAGGTGGGGCTCAGGAGCCGTGGGCCACCGCGTCCAGGTGGGGCAGGTGGTGGTCCAGACGCTCGCGCTTGGTGCGCAGATACGTGATGTTGTTCTCGCTCGGCTCGATCAGCAGCGGCACCTGCTCGGCGACCTCGATGCCGTACTTGGTCAACGCCTCCCGCTTGCGCGGGTTGTTGGACATCAGCCGCACCGAGCGCACCTTCAGGTCGTGCAGCATCTCCGCCGCCACCCGGTAGTCACGGGCGTCCACCGGCAGACCGAGCGCGAGGTTGGCCTCGACCGTGTCCAGCCCCTCCGCCTGGAGCGCCATCGCCCGCAGCTTGGCCAGCAGACCGATGCCCCGGCCCTCGTGACCCCTCAGGTACAGGACGACACCGGCGCCCTCGGCGACCACCGCGCGCATCGCGGCCGACAACTGCTCGCCGCACTCGCAGTGCTGGGAGCCGAAGGCGTCCCCGGTCAGGCACTCCGAGTGCAGCCGCACCAGGACGTTCTCGGTCCCGATGTCCCCGTGCACCAGGGCGACCTGTTCGTCACCCCGGTCGTGGTCCAGGTAACCGACTGCCTGGAACTGCCCGTACGCGGTGGGCAGCGGGGTGTTCACGACGCGTTCCGTGCCCGAACGACGCGGGTTCTTCCCGCCGAAGGCGCCGATGTTTTCTGTCATGATCTGATTCCTAAGCAGAGACGAAAGGCCGTGGGAAACATGAGTGGTTCGGGCGCGCGACCGGCGGCCTACGGGGTGATGCCCGCGGACACCACCGAGGACGTACGGGCGCGGGGGGCGGGTGGGTCACGTCAGGTCGCCGTCCTTCCCGTGGGGAGCTACGAACAGCACGGTCCCTACCTCCCGTTGGCGACCGACACGCTGGTGGCCTGCGCCGTGGCGCGGGAGATCGCCGCCGCGTACCCGGTGCACCTCCTTCCCCCGGTGACCCTCGCGTGCTCGCACGAGCACGCGGCCTGGCCGGGGACGGTCAGTATCTCCTCGGTTACCCTGCATGCGGTCGTACGTGACATCGCGGACTCCCTGCGCCGCTCGGGCGTGGAGTCGCTCGTGGTGGTCAACGGGCACGGCGGGAACTATGTGCTGGGGAACGTCGTGCAGGAGGCGTCGGCGCGGGGCGAGCGGATGGCGCTGTACCCGGCGGCCGAGGACTGGGAGGAGGCACGGCAGCGGGCGGGTGTGGAGACCTCGCTGCTCACCGACATGCACGCCGGGGAGATCGAGGCGTCCCTCCTGCTGCACGCTCATCCCGAATTCCTCCGCCCCGGCCACGAGTCGGCCGACTTCACCGCCGACGACCGCCGTCATCTGCTCACCACGGGTATGTCCGCCTACACCGAGTCGGGCGTCATCGGCCGCCCGTCCCTGGCCTCGGCGGAGAAGGGGAAGGGCCTGCTGGCCGGGCTGGTGGAGAACTTCGAGCCGTACTTCCGGCTGCTGACCTCGCCCGAGGCGCCCACCGCTCCGCGCGGATAGCCGCGCAGGACGCCGGCCCAGCGGACGACGAGGACGACGGCGCCGGGCAGCGCGGCGACGAAGCTGAGCACGCCGTACACCACGGCGACGGCGACGCCGCTGCTCGCGCCGAGTCCGGCGGCGGCGAACGCCCAGGCGGTGACGCCCTCGCGGGGGCCGAAGCCGCCCACGTTGAGCGGCACTCCCATGGCGACGAGGGCGAGCACCGCGAGCGGCAGCAGTACCGCGACCGGTGCCCCGCTGCCCGCGACCCGGGCCGCGACGACGAACATCCCGAGGTGCCCGGCGAGGACGGCCACCGAGGACAGCGCGACCCCGGGCCCGCTCTCCTTCGACAGCAGCCCCTGCCGCGCCTCCCGCAGCAGCCCGCTCCCCGGCAGCGAGCCGGTACGCCGGCCGGGCGCCCGGTTCATACGGACCGCGACGACGACCGCGAGCGCGCCCGCCCCGGCGAGCACCACCGGCACCGCGACGGTCCGCAGGTCCTCGCGGACCGGGGACGGCAGGGTCAGCAGCAGCGCGGCTCCGCAGACCGCGAGCGCCAGTTGCCCCGCCACCCGCTCCAGCACGACCGCCTTGACGGCGCGCCGGATGTCCCCGGCGCTCTGTCCGTGCCGTACCGCCCGGTGCACGTCGCCGAGGACACCACCGGGCAGGGCCGCGTTGAGGAACAGCGCCCGGTAGTAGTCGGCGACAGCGGGCCCCAGCGGCAGCCGGATGCCGAGGCCGCGCGCCGTCAGCTGCCAGCGCCAGGCGCTGAACACGGTGGTGACGGCGCCGATCCCGAGCGCCGCGAGCACGGTGGCCGTGTCGATCCGGCGCAGCCCGTCGACCAGGGGCCCGGTGCCGAGCCGCCACAGCAGCACACCGAGGATGGCGACGCCGGCGAACGTGCCGACGTGGGTGCGCAGCCGGCGGCGCGCAGTGACGTTTCCCTCGGAGGTGCCGGGCGGCCGGGCCGGCTCCGGGAGGCCGGTGTCGCGGGCCTCCGCGACCGCCTCGCCCGTCCGCCCGGTCATCACGCCTCCACCGGCCGGGGCACGGCCAGCAGGTCGCTGTGGTGCACCACGACCTCCAGCTCGCCCGCCTCGCACGCGGCCAGCCGGTCGCGCAGGTAGTCCTCGGCGCGGGTCCGCAGGGCGGGCCGTTCCTCGACGGCCGCGCCGACCCAGCCGCGCAGCCACTGCGCGGTGAGCGCCGCGTGCTCCGGGCCGAGCCGCCAGGGGCTCGGGTGCACCCGTACGGACGCGCCGTGTCCGGCGAACGCCTCGCCGGCCGCCGTGACCGCGTCCGGGCCGAGCAGGCCGCCCCGGCGCTGGTGGGCGTTGAACGCCTCCGCCAGGTCGGTGTCGAGCGGGTCGGGGGAGGCGAACTCGACGCGCCCGGCGACCGACAGGGTCAGCAGGGCGGGGCTGCCCGCGCCCGCGCAGGCGGCGGCCAGTGTCTCGATCTCGGGCCGGGTGAGCACGTCCAGCAGCGCGGACGCGGTCACCAGCGAGGCACCGGACAGCGCGTCCGGGGTGAGCCGGGCGACGTCGCCGCGCCGGGTCTCGACGGTGACCCGGCTGCCGTCGGCGGCGACGCGCGGGGAGGCCACGGCCGCGAAGTGCAGCAGGTACGGGTCCCGGTCGTGCAGCACCCAGTGCTGGGCACCGTCCAGCCGGGCGGCCAGCCAGCGGCCCATCGAGCCGGTGCCGCAGCCCAGGTCGTGGATGACCAACCCGCCTTCCCGCGGCGGGAGTTCGCTGAACCGCTTGGCCAGCGGCTCCAGCAGGCCCATCGCCCGCGCGTCGGCGTCGGCCGGTTCCCGGAGCTGGAGCCACTCGGGCGCGTACCGGGGCGCCTCGTCGGCCTCCCCCTCGCGCAGCCGTACGGTGGCCCGCTCGCCGGGACGGCCCACGGGACCGGCGCCGGCGATGACGTCGGAGGGGCCGGTGGGCTCGGTGCCGTCGTTCACCCGGTGCTCCTCCTGTGCGGCGGCTGTGTCGGTCATGCGGCCCTCCTGGGGGCGCCGGGGAGCCTGCCGAGGACCCCGGCGAGGCTGCGGGCGGTGGCGGCCCAGCCGGCCAGCGCGCTGCGCCGGCCGCGCGCTGCGGCCTTGAGGCGGCGGCGCACGTCGGGCTCGCCGAACCAGCCGCGCAGTTCGGCGGCGATGGCGGCGGGGTCCTCCGGCGGGACGAGGATGCCGGGCACCCCGCCGTCGGGGGCGCGGCCGACCGCCTCGGGCAGCCCGCCCACGTCGGTGGCGACGACCGGGATGCCGCGCGCGAGCGCCTCGGTGACCGCCATGCCGTAGGTCTCGGCGTAGGAGGTGAGCACCATGAGGTCGGCGGCGGCGTAGCTGGCGTCGAGGTCGGCTCCGGTGCGGGGGCCGGTCAGACGCAGCCGGTCGGCCAGGCCGTACCCCTCGATCTGGGCGCGCAGGGCCGCCACGTACTCGGGGTCGGTGCCGAGGCCGCCGACCAGCGAGCAGGTCCAGGGCAGGTCCCGTACCGCCGCGAGGGCCTCGACCAGGCGGTGCTGGCCCTTGCGCGGGGTGACGGCGGCGACGCACACCAGGTGCGAGATGCCGTCGGTGCCGGGCGCGAGCGGCGCGATGTCGGCGCCGGGGGCGGCGAGGTGGACACGGTCGGGGGCCAGGCCGTGGTGCGAGACCAGACGGCGTACGGCCCAGTCGCTGGTGGCGATGGTGGCGGGCACCGCGCGCAGCACGGCGCGTTCGCGGGCGTCGAGGTCGGCGGCGACGGCCGGGTCCAGGCCGGTCTCGTCACCGAGCGGCAGATGGACGAGGACCGCGATCCGCAGCCGTTCGGCCTCGGGGACGACGATCTCGGGCACCCCGCAGGCGACCAGGCCGTCCAGCAGGACCACGGTGTCGTCGGGCATGCCCGCGAGGGTGCGGGCGAGCGACTCGCGGGCGTCGGCGTCCGGGTCCGGCCAGGCGCCGGGGGCGGCGTGCCGGA
The DNA here is from genome assembly GCF_004328625.1 of Streptomyces seoulensis. Taxonomy (NCBI): domain Bacteria; kingdom Bacillati; phylum Actinomycetota; class Actinomycetes; order Kitasatosporales; family Streptomycetaceae; genus Streptomyces; species Streptomyces seoulensis. Next base: position 5,300,781 of record NZ_CP032229.1, on the reverse strand, counting down.
CGACCTGCCAGCCGAAGCCGGGCAGGTCCAGGCAGACCCGGCGGTCGTAGGCGTTGCCGCCGCTGGGCGCGGCCGGGTCGTCGACGCCGCCCGGCATCACGAAGTGCACGGTGCGCAGCGACATGGGGATGATCCCGAAGTTGGCGGTGTTCTTGGTGTTCTTGGCGGCGAGGGGCTGTGCGGGCACGTAGGCGAGCCGGGCCCGGTCCACGGTCAGGTCGCTCACAGGTCACGCTCGTAACTCGCCCAGGCGATGTGGGACTCGTGCAGGGTCACCGAGAGCGCGGACAGGCCCTTCGCGCCCTCGCCGAGCGCGCCCTTGGCGATGCGCTCGGCGAGCCGGTCGGCGACGACCTTGGCCAGGAACTCGGTGGAGGTGTTGACCCCGGCGAACTCGGGGTTCTCGTCCAGGTTGCGGTAGTTCAACTCGGCCGTGATGGCACCGAGTTCGCGCGTGGCGAGGCCGATGTCGACCACGATGTTGTCCTCGTCCAACTGCTCACGGCGGAAGGTGGCGTCCACCAGGAACGTGGCGCCGTGCAGGCGCTGCGCGGGTCCGAACACGTCGCCGCGGAAGCTGTGGGCGATCATGATGTGATCGCGGACGGTGATGCTGAACAACGGACGACCCTCCAGGTGCGGCGCGTCTGGTTCCCCCGGAGGTTTCGGTCCGGGGTTGCCGACTAGTACGGCTCCTGACTTCCCCGTGTTCAGCCCTCTCTCACCCTTTTCTCAGGTCAGGCCGGGTCGGGATAGCGGATGCGGTGGCACAGGGCGGGGATCTCGCCGCTCGTCAGGCGGGGCATCAGCTCCGGGAGTTCGTCGAAGCCGCTCTCGCCGGTGATGAGCGCGTCCAGCGCCGGGTCGGCGAGCAGGTCCAGGGCGAGGGCCATCCGCTCGGCGTAGCCCCGGCCGGGGCGGGCCGACGGGGAGACGGTGCCGACCTGGCTGGCGCGGAGGGTGAGCCGGCGGGAGTGGAAGGCTTCGCCGAGCGGCAGGGTGACGCGCCGGTCGCCGTACCAGCTCAGCTCGACGACGGTGCCCTCGGGGGCGAGGAGTTCCAGGGCGCGGGCGAGGCCCTGCTCGGTGGCGCTGGCGTGGATGACGAGGTCACGCTCGCCGGCGGCCTCTTCGGGGGTGGCGAAGTCGACACCGAGGGCCTTGGCGGTCTCGGCGCGGGCGGGGTCGGCGTCGACGAGCTGGAGCCGGATGCCGGGGAAGCGGGCGAGCAGGGCGGCGACCGAGCAGCCGACCATCCCGCCGCCGACCACGCTGATCCGGTCCCCGATCTGCGGCGCCGCGTCCCACAGAGCGTTCACGGCGGTCTCCACGGTCCCGGCGAGCACGGCCCGCGCGGCGGGCACCCGGTCGGGTACGACGGTCACGGCGCTCGCCGGAACGACGTAACGGCTCTGGTGCGGATGGAGACAGAAGACCGTACGCCCGATCAGCGCATCGGGACCCCGCTCGACCACGCCGACGCTCAGATAGCCGTACTTCACCGGGGCCGGGAAGTCGCCCTCCTGGAACGGCGCGCGCATCACGTCGTGTTGGCTCTCCGGGACGCCGCCGCGGAACACCAGGGTCTCGGTGCCGCGGCTGACCCCGGAGTACAGGGCACGCACCAGGACCTCGTCCCCGGCGGGTTCCGGGAGGGTGACGTCGCGCAGCTCGCCGTGGCCGGGTGACCTGAGCCAGAACGCGCGGGCGGCGGGGTTCATCGGCATCCTCCTGAACGATCGGGAACTTGCTCACGTACCGAGAAGGGCACAGGCCGCGCACAGTACGCGGCCTTGATCGACTCTGTCACTCGGCCGGAGGATGCGCGGTGGCCCTGAACAACACGTATGACGCGAGGCTTCAGCAGGAGACGGCCGTGGGAGCGGGCGTACAGATCCTGCTGCTCGCCCTGCTCGGCACGGCCATCGGCTTGGGGGTGGCCGGCTGGCTGTCGGGGCTCGCCTTCGCGTTCGCCACCTGGGCGGTCCTCTCGCGCGCCCTGCACCGCTCCGCGCTGCGCTCCTTCGGCCCGGCGAACCGGGTCACCCTCGGCCGGGCCACCCTGGTCGGCGGGGTCACCGCGCTGGTCGCGGACTCCTTCCAGAGCGCGCCCCCGGTCACCCTCCTGGTCGGCCTCACGGCCGTCGCCCTCCTCCTGGACGGCGTCGACGGCAAGGTGGCCCGCCGCACCGGCACCTCCAGCACGCTCGGCGCCCGCTTCGACATGGAGGTGGACGCGTTCCTCATCCTGGTCCTCAGCGTCTACGTCTCCACGCTTCTGGGCCCCTGGGTCCTCCTCATCGGCGCCATGCGCTACGCCTTCGTGGCCGCCGCCCACTTCGCCCCCTGGCTGAACGCCCCCCTCCCCCCGTCCTTCGCCCGCAAGACCGTCGCCGCGCTCCAGGGCATAGCCCTCCTGACAGCAGGCTCGTCCCTCCTCCCCCACCCGGCGGAACTCACCGTGGTCCTGCTGGCGTTGGGGTCACTGGTGTGGTCGTTCGGACGGGATGTGGTGTGGCTGTGGCGGCACGGGCGGGCGACCGCCTTCACGCCGGAGGTCCAGCCCCAGGAGACGCCCGCCGCACCGACCGCGGTGCTGGAACTGGCCGTCCGCTGAGCCTAGGGAACCCGCGCCACCCCCACATAGAACCCGCTCCGCTCCTGCACCGGTGCGGGTTCCTCCTGGTACCACTCTGTGGCGAAGACCAGGCCGGGGTCGGCCAGGTCGAGGCCCGCGAAGAAGGGTTCTACCTCGGAGCGGGTGCGCATGCGGAGGGGGATGGTGCCCTTTTTGTAGGCGTCTTCGACCTGTTGGCGGAGGTCGGGGTGTTGGTCGGCGGTGCCGTGGGAGAGGACGAGGTAGCTGCCGGAGGGGAGGGCGGAGAGGAGGGTGCGGGTGAGGGCGTGGGGGTTCTCGGTGTCGGGGAGGAAGTGCATGAGGGCGATGAGGGAGAGGGCCACGGGGCGTTCGAAGTCGAGGCGTTGGCCGGCGTGGGCGAGGATCGCTTCCGGCTGGCGTACGTCGGCGTGGATGTAGTCGGTGGCGCCCTCCGGGGTGCTGACCAGGAGTGCCTCGGCGTGGCGCAGCACGATGGGGTCGTTGTCGACGTAGACCACGCGGGACTCCGGGCGGATCGCCTGGACGATCTGGTGCAGGTTCGGCTCGGTCGGGATGCCGGTGCCGATGTCGAGGAACTGGTCGATGCCCCGCGCCGCCAGCCACGCGGCGGCGCGGTGCATGAACTCCCGGTTGCGGGCGGCGCTGCGCCGGGACTGCTCGGGCAGCGTCTCCCCTATCCGCTGGTCCACCGGATAGTTGTCCTTCCCGCCCAGCAGCCAGTCGTAGACGCGGGCGGGATGGGGCTTGCTGGTGTCGATCTGCACGGGACACTCCTCCATGCGCGGGATCACGGAACCGGCCTGCGCAGAAAGGGTATCCGCCGATCGGCTACCGCTTCTGTTCCACGCGCACCCAGTCCACCTCCGCCTGCACTCCCCCGCCGGCGATCCGGTCCACGCTGGACTGCGGCAGCCCCCAGTACGGCGAGGTGACCTGGTTCCAGCCGGCCGGGTAGGCGCCGCCCAGCGCGAGGTTGAGGATGACGTACTGGTTGTGGTCGAACACCCACTTCCCGCGCGTCGACTCCAGCTTGTTGCGGGTGGTCTCCTGGACGAGCCGGTCGTCGACGTAGAACCGCATCGCGGTCGGCGTCCACTCCACGGAGTACGTGTGCCACTGGTCGGCGCGGCCGCCGTTCGGGTAGGTCTGGCGGGCGCCGATGTTGCCGTCCGCCGAGTAACCGGGCCCGTGCAGTGCGGAGCTGGTCCAGTCGCCGTAGCCGATGTTCTCCATGATGTCGGTCTCGCCGGACGCGGGCCAGGAGACGGACGGGTCGTCCACGTTGCTGCCCAGCAGCCAGAAGGCGGGCCAGAACCCGTCGCCGACCGGCAGCTTCATCCGGGCGCTGACCTTGCCGTAGCTGAAGTCGAACTTGGTGTTGGTGTCGATGCGGCCGGAGGTGAAGTCGTAGGTGCCGCCGCCCGCCTTGGTGCAGCCCTTGCAGTACTTCGCCCGGAGGATCAACTCCCCGTTCTCGGTACGGATGTTGTCGGTGGAGTCGACGTACGCCTGGGATTCCCCGTTGACCGACCCCATCTCGGAACCGGTGCGCACCACACGCCACTTGGAGCGGTCGAGAGCCGTGCCGGTGAAGTCGTCGAAGAACGTGGTCTGGTAGCTGCCGGACTGCTCGCCGGGCAGCGCCGGGTACGCGGCCGAGGCGCTGCCGCCGGTGCCCCAGACCTGGAACTCGTAGAGGCTGTAACCGAATTGGGCGGTGTAGGGCGCCGGGTTGTAGAAGGAGCGGCGTTCCTTGCCGAGCATGCGGACGTAGCGGCCGGTGGCGGGGGTCGGGAGGGTGACCGTGTCGTGCAGTCCGGCCGCGTCGCCGGGTGCCTGGACGTTGGCGCGGCGGGCCGAGACCTCGGCGGCGGACGGCTGGTACACCGTGCGCCAGGTGCGGTTGTCGTCGGATACCTGGAGCAGGTAGTCGACGGCGTAGGCCGACTCCCAGTAGAGGTCGACGGAGGAGATCGTGGAGCTGGCACCGAGGTCGACGGAGACCCAGCGGTCGGCGTTCCAGTCGCTGGACCAACGGGTGCTGTCGCCCTTGAGGTTGGCGGGCCAGCCGCCGTCGGTGACGAATGCCGGTGAGTTGCCCGCGTGTTGGTAGAGGTTGGAGTACGCGGGGTGGTTGAGCGCGAGGTTGGTGCGGGTGGTGGACGCGGCCGCGGGCTCACCGCCGTAGACCTTGAAGGAGTACAGCGAGTACCCGTACGGCGTGGCCCGTTCGAGGCCGCGCATCCGGACGTAGCGGCCGGTCACCTCCTGCGGGTAGGTGTGCGCGGTGACGGAGCCGCCGGTGCCCGCGGTCTCGGTGTAGAACGGCGTCCAGTCGGTGCCGTTGCGGGAGACCTCCAGCACGTATCTCTTGCCGTACGCGGCCTCCCAGTCGAGGACCACGCGGTCGACGCGGATCACGCTGCCGAGGTCGACGCGTACCCAGGCGTCGTCGGCAAAGTTGCTGGACCAGCGGGTGCTGCCGTTGCCGTCGAAGGCGAGCGCGGCGGCGGTGCCGGCGTTCTCGCTGCCGGAGGCGGTGACGGCGGCGGGGTTGGCGGCGTAGGCGGTGGCGGCGCGGTCGGTGTCCCAGGTGGCGGCCACGGCGGCCGGCGCGGCGGTGGCGGGGGCGGTCAGGGCCGTGGTCCCGGCGAGCAGGGCTACGGCGGCGAGGGCGGTGAGCAGGGTGCGGGGGGTGCGTGACGGCATGGCGGCTCTCCTCGGAAGGATCTGTCGGCGGTGCGGGGTGCCTGGACAGTTCGGTGCCTGGTGCGTGTCACATGGAAGGCGGGGGGCGGACGCGGGATGAGCGCGCCCGCCCCGGAGGGGGTCAGGCGGCGCGGCGCCCGAGCTTGCGGTGGGTGTCGATGATCTCCGCGTACCGGCGTCCGCTGGCCTTGATCGTGCGGGCCTGGGTCGCGTAGTCGACGTGGAAGAGGCCGAAGCGCTTGTCGTAGCCGTACGCCCACTCGAAGTTGTCCATCAGGGACCAGGCGAAGTAGCCCGCGAGCGGGGCGCCCTTGGCGACGGCGGAGGCGCAGGCGGCGAGGTGGCTCTCCAGGTAGGCCCGGCGCTCGGGGTCGTCGACGGTGCCGTCCGGGCCGACCCGGTCGGGGAACGACGAGCCGTTCTCGGTGACGTAGATGCTGCGGGCGCCGTACTCCTCGGTGAGGCGCAGCAGCAGCGTCTCGATGCCGCTCGCGTCGATCTCCCAGTCCATGCCAGTACGGGGTACGCCCTCACGGCGCACGGAACGGGCGTAGGGGGCAGGCCCGTCGGGGTCGTCGGCGACATGGGCCGGCATGTAGTAGTTGAGGCCCAGCCAGTCCAGCGGGGTGGCGATGGTCTCCAAGTCGCCCGGCTTCTCCGGCAGTTCCACCCCGTACACCTCGACCATGTCGGCGGGGAAGCCGCGGCCGTGCACCGGGTCGAGCCACCAGCGGTTGACGTGGCCGTCCTGGCGGTGCGCGGCGGCCACGTCCTCGGGGCTGTCGGTGGCGGCGTGCACGGTGGAGAGGTTGGTGACGATGCCGATCTCGGCGTCGGGCGCGGCGGCGCGGATCGCCTGGGTGGCGAGACCGTGGCCGAGGAGCAGGTGGTAGGAGGCGCGGACGGCCGCGGTGAGGTCGGTCCAGCCGGGGGCCATCTTGCCTTCGAGGTGGCCGATCCAGGCGGAGCAGAGCGGCTCGTTGAGGGTGGCCCAGTGGGTGACGCGGTCGCCGAGGCGTTCGGCGACGGCCGAGGCGTACGCGGCGAAGTGCTCGGCGGTGTCCCGCTCCGGCCAGCCGCCCCGGTCCTGGAGCACCTGCGGCAGGTCCCAGTGGTAGAGGGTGACGGAGGGGGTGATGCCCGCCTCCAGCAGGGCGTCGGTCAACTCGTCGTAGAAGGCCAGCCCCTTGGGGTTGACCGGGCCGTCGCCGCCGGGCATCACGCGCGGCCAGGCGACGGACAACCGGTACATGTCGACGCCGAGTTGGCGCATCAGGCCGAGGTCGTCGCGCCAGCGGTGGTAGTGGTCGCAGGCGGTGTCGCCGTTGTCGTCGCCGTCGATCTTGCCGGGGGTGTGCGAGAAGGTGTCCCAGATCGACGGCGAGCGGCCGTCCTCGTCGACGGCGCCCTCGATCTGGTACGCCGAAGTGGCCGTGCCCCAGCGGAAGTTATCCGGGAAGGCGGCGAGGTCGATGGGGTCGGACATGGAAGTCCCTTCGAGGTGCGGGGAGTCGGTCACTTGACGGCGCCCGCCGTCAGTCCGGTGACGAGATAGCGCTGGAGCAGCAGGAACCCGGCGACCACGGGCACGCTCACCACGAGCGAGGCGGCCATGATCTGGTTCCAGTAGACGTCGTAGAGGGTGGAATACCCCTGGAGTCCGACGGCGAGGGTGCGGGTGGTGTCGTTGGTCATCACGGACGCGAAGAGGACTTCTCCCCACGCGGTCATGAAGGCGTAGACGGCGACGGCGACGATGCCGGGCACCGCGGCCGGCACGACCACCCGGAACAGCGCGCCGAGCGGCCCGCAGCCGTCCACCAGCGCCGCCTCGTCGAGGTCGCGCGGCACCGAGTCGAAGTACCCGATCAGCATCCAGATCGAGAACGGCAGCGAGAAGGTCAGGTACGTCAGGATCAGCCCGGCGCGCGAGCCGAACAGGGCGATCCCGGTGGCGTTGCCGATGTTGATGTAGATCAGGAACAGCGGGAGCAGGAAGAGGATGCCGGGGAACATCTGGGTGGACAGCACGGTGACCGTGAAGACGCGCTTGCCCCGGAAGTCGTACCGGCTGACCGCGTAGGCCGCGAAGACGGCGATGACGACCGAGCAGATGGTGGCCGAGCCCGCGACGATCAGCGAGTTCACGAAGTACCGGGCGAGTGGCACGGTGGACCAGATGTCGATGTACGGCCGGATCGTCAACCGGCTGGGCAGCCAGCGGAACTTGTCGGTGACGTCGGCGAGCGGCTTGAGCGAGCTGGAGACCATCACGTAGACGGGCAGCAGCACGAAGCCGGTGAGCAGGGTGAGGAAGATCCGGCGGGACCACAGGAACGAGCGGGGCGGCGCCATGGGCGACGAGTCAGCCATTTCCGGCCCTCCTTCCGCGTGAGGTGAACAGCAGGTATCCGCCGGTCACGGCCAGCAGGAAGAGCAGCAGCAGGACGGACATGGCGGAGCCGGTGCCGAAGTCCCAGGTGAGGAAGGTGGTTTGATAGATGTGCACGGAGATCAGGTCGGCGGCCTCGGGTGCGGCCCGGCCGAACAGGACGTAGGGCGTGTTGAAGTCGTTGAACGTCCAGAGAAACAGCACCAGGACCAGTACCTGGTTGACCGGGCGCAGCGACGGCAGGGTGATGCGGCGGATCTGCTGCCACATCCCGGCGCCGTCCAGGGCGGCGGCTTCGTAGAGTTCGCGCGGGATGTTCTGCAGGCCGGCCATCACGATGAGGAAGGCGAACGGCCAGCCCTTCCACACCGAGACGGTGAGCAGGGCGTAGAAGCTGTTGTCGCCGATGAGCCAGAAGGACGGCTTGTCGGTGAGGTGCAGCTGGTCGTGCAGGACGTGGTTCACCAGGCCGTTGTCGTGCTGGAACATGAACACCCAGGTGATGACGGCCGCGTAGACGGGCAGCGCGTACGGCACCAGGAACAGGGCGCGCAGGATGCCGCGGCCCCGGAAGGTGTCCTGCATGAAGATCGCGGCGGCGGTTCCGAGCACCCAGCACAGGGCGACCGAGAGCAGGGTGAAGCCGACGGTGACGGCGAAGGAGCGCAGCAGCGCCTCGCCGGCCGGGGCGTCGAAGTCCACGGCCACGCGGTAGTTGCGCAGGCCGGTCCAGGGGGCGTTGCTCCAGTCCCGCAGCGTGAAGCGGGTGATGGACCGGAAGCTCATCAGGGTGCCGATGACCATCGGGACCAGATGCACGAGGAGTTCGAAGACCAGGGCGGGCAGCAGGAGCAGGTACGGGAGCGCGGTGCGGCGGGACCGCCCGGTGCGGCGCGGGTCTCGCGCCGCACCGGGGGTGTCCTCGCGCACCGGTTCCTTGAGAACGGTGGAGGTCATGGACGTCAGGCCGCCGGCATCTGCTGCTGGGCCTTCTCCAGCTTGGCCTTGACGGAGGCGGTGGTGACCGCGCGTCCGGCGGCGGCGTCGGCGAACAGGTCCTTCACCGCGGTGCCGACGGCCGTCTCGAACTGCGACTCGGTGGCGACCTGGGGCAGCGCGGCGGCACTCTTAGCCAGGGTGTCCTTCAGCACGGCGGTGGACGGCCCGTCGAACGCGGCGTCGGCCTGCGCGGCCTTGACCGGCGGGATGGAGCTGTACGCCTTGTTGAGGATCTTCTGCTCGGCGTCGCTGGTCATGAACTTCACGAACTCGGTGGCGCCGTCGAGGTTGTGGCTGTCCTTGAAGACGGCGATGTTGATGCCCGCGGCCATCGAGTTGACCTGGGCGCCCTGCCCGGGGGCACCCTTCTGGACGGGTACGGGGGCGACACCGTAGGCGTCTTCCTTCATGCCCTGGGACTTGAGGTTGGCGGCGGCGGACTGCCAGAGCAGCATGGCCTGCTTGCCCTTGGCGAAGTCGCTGACGGACTGGTTCTGCGCGTACTCGGCGTTGCCCGGCGGGATGACCTTGTCCTTGGCCATGAGGTCGACGTACTGCTTGACGGCGTCGACCACCTTGGGGTTGGTGAAGTCGGGCTTGCCGTCGGCGGAGAAGAAGTCGGCGTCGTGCTGCTTGGCGAAGACGAAGACGTGGTGGATGTTCTCGGAGAGGTTCGAGCCCTCGGCGCCGAGCACGGACTTGCCCTTGGCCCTGATCTTGGCGCCGTCCGCGACGAGTTCGTCCCAGGTGGCCGGGGGCCCGTCTATCCCGGCGTCGGCGAAGATCTGCTTGTTGTAGTAGAGGGCGTACGACATCGAGTACAGCGGTACGGCGGCCGGGTCCTTGCCCTCGGCGCCGGTGGAGCCGAGCGCGGGGTCGACGAAGCGGTCCCGTCCGCCGATCTTGCCGAAGTTCTTGGCGTCCCAGGGCAGCAGCGCGCCGGTAGCCTGGAGGGAGGCGCTCCAGGTGTTGCCGATGTTGAGCACGTCCGGGCCCTGGCCGGAGGTGGTGGCGGTGAGGATGCGGTTGAGCAGGTCGGACCAGGGCACGACTTCGACCTTGACCTTGATGCCGCTCTGCTGCTCGAACTTGTCCAGCTCGGGCTGGAGCACCTGCTTGTCCACGGCGACGCTGGCGCCCTGGTTGGAGGCCCAGTAGGTGAGCGTCTTGGACGAGCCGCCGGCTCCGTCCCCACTGTCCGTACCTCCTCCGCACGCCGTGGCCGCGAGGGCGAGAGACATGACGACGGCGCCTGTGGCCGCGGCTCGGATGCTGCGCATGACTCCAGCGGTCCCTTTCCGGGAGAGAGAAACCCCGAAACCCGCGTGGGCTCCTCAGGGCTTAATTTAGGACGTGAGTTAATCCTCCGGAGGGGGGTGCGTCAAGGGATGCGGCACGGGGAAGTGAGCGGGTCTCGCGTTCTGGAACGTCGCCGCCGACCGGCGTGCCGCCGGCGGGGCGGCCGTCAGGGGAGGAATCGGCCAAATCGGCCGCTCGGGTACGGACTTCGGCACCTGGATGCCGTCGCCCTGCTGAGCGGCTCAGCCGAGGGGGTCCGTCAGGTGCCAGCCGTCGGTCAAGAGGCGGTCCACCGCTGTGAGGGCGGCGGTGAGACGGGTGGTGCGGTCGCCGTGGAGTTCCTGCCAGGGGGTGCCGGAGGTGGTGAGGGTTTCGCGGAAGCGGTCGGTCATCCAGCCGCGCAGGTGTTCGCCGTCGCGGAGGCCGTCGTCGTCGAAGGGGACGTCCTTGTCGGAGGTGAGCAGGTAGAGGGTGCGTGGAGGCACGGCGCGTGCGAGGTCCCGGACGGGGGTGGTGGTGCGGCCGCGGTAGCGCTCCTGCCAGATCGTGGTGGCCAGGGCGTCGGTGTCACACACGAGCACCGGGCCACCGGTACGGGCGGCCTGCTGTTCGGTGCGGTTCTGGCGGCGGGCGACGAGTTCGAAGTCGGCGTCGTCCCAGTCGAGGTCCGCCACGGTGGGCCGGGGCAGGCCGGGGGCGGCCAGCGCGCGGGCGCGGGCCAGCTTGGCGACGGTCAGCTCGCGGCCGTACTCCGGCACCCAGCGGGTGAGCGCGTGCGGGCCGCCCCGGGTGCGCAGGGCGGTGGCGAGGTCGCGGGAGAGGGTGGTGGTGCCGGTCGACTCCGCGCCGACCACGACGACCCTGCGGGCCAGCCACGCCCGGACCGGCGGCTCGATCTCCGCCCAGTGGGCGACGGGGTCCGCCCGGACCTTCGTACCCGAGACCGCGAAGGTGCCCCGGTCGAGGTCCAGCAGCACGGGGGCGGCGTCGAAGCGGCGGGCGAGTTCGGTGCCGTAGGGCTCGGAGCTGAACACCGCGTCGACGGCGGGCGCGTGCGGGCTCTGGGCCAGGGCCTCGCGCATCAGGGCGACATGCCCCTCCCAGGCCACCTCGCTCTCGTAGTCGACCGGCAGGTCGTCCACGACACCGACGACCGCGACGTGCGGATCGTCGGCCCAGTGCTCGCGTATCCAGGCGACGCGCTCCGCCAGCGGGATCGACTCCTGGCCGGCCGCCATCACGACGACCGTGACGGCGTCGCAGGCGTCGGCGGCGGAGCGGATCAGGAAGTGGTGGCCGGAGTGCGGCGGGTAGAACTTGCCGATCACCAGCCCGTGGGCGAAGCGGGCGCTCACGCGGCCACCGCCTGGCCGGCCTTGGTCACATCGGTCGCCAACTCCCGCCGCCAGGAACGCCACCCGGCCACGCACATCGCCAGGAAGAGCACGTAGACGATGCCGGTGAGGTCCAGCCCCTTGCTGAAGTACAGCGGGATGTAGACGAGGTCGGCGGCGATCCAGAAGTACCAGTTCTCGATCTGCTTGGCGTTGAGCAGCCACTGCGCGGCCAGCGAGAGTGCGGTGGTCAGGGCGTCCCAGAAGGGCGCGGAGTCGTGCGCGCGGGCCAGCAGCAGGGTCAGGCCCCAGGTGACCGGCACCAACAGGGCCAGCAGAGCGCACAGTTCGGTCCGGGAGGCGCGCCCCATGCGCCGACGCGTGCGCCGCTCCCCGCCCCGCAGCCAGAGCAGCCAGCCGTAGGCGGCGAGCCCCAGGTAGACCACCTGGAGCGAGGCGTCCGCGTACAGCCGGGCACTCCAGAACAACACCAGGAAGAACAGGTTGTTGGCGATCCCCACCGGAAAGTTCCACACACTGGCCCGCACACACAGCCACACGCACACCGCCCCGGTGGCGAACCCGAGCAACTCGGCCCACGTGACCGCGTCCTGCCCCAGCTCGAACAACGGCCGATTCAAGGGCGCGACCAGCCTACCCAGCACATCCGCGACAACCATGCCCCCACCCCTCCCGTTAACGTCGAACTGACGATAACAAGGAGGGGTGCGATCCACAACGCGGTTACGGCGCGGCCATGGGCCCAGGGCCTGTCGTTTGGATCATGCCGGCGTCGCGGGGCGTGGCACGCACGTCTGCGGCGTTGTCGTCGGTTGTCAACGCTCCGCGTTGACGCCCTCCTCCGCCTTGCATCCGCACGCACCACGCCCCGCTCGGGTCGGCCAAGAGGCATAGTCACTCTCGGCCGACCTGATCCAAACGACAGACCCTAGGTGTCCTCACTCCCGCCCCGCCGCCACACTCGCCCGCCACTCCGGCGCGTCCGGCTGTTCGTGGAACTCCAGGAGGTGCTGGCCCGCATGGCGGGTCAGGGCGTCGCGGACCTGGCCGGGAGTGACGTGGAAGAACTCGCGGCGGGCGTTGACCCGGTTGACGCGCTGGGGCTCGAACTCCTGGTGCAGGGCCCGCTCCAGGCCCACCGCGTCGTCGCTGTAGATGAGGGCGTGGACGTCGAAGCGGAACGGTACGGAGGCGTCGCCGAGTTCGATGACACGGTCCATGGGGTCCAGCCGCCGGGTGAGGCCGATCTTGACCATGGACTCGCCGAAGGCGCCGATGTTGGAGATGACGTACACGTACCCGGCACGGCGGTTGGCCTCGCGCCGGTCGATGGCCTCCTCCTCCGCGTCCAGGTCGGTGAGCTTGCGCTCCAGTTCGGCGATCTGGGTGGCATCCGCCTGCCCTGCCGTACGGGCGCGGTTCAGCGCCAGGACGAGCCGGTTGCGCTCCTTGTCGAGGCGGGCGCGCTCACGGGCGATCTCCCGCTCCAGCCGCTCCTCCTCCCGCTGCCGTTCCCGTTCCTCGCGGCGCCGCTCCTTCTCCGCCTCCTGCTTGGCCAGGTGGTCGGCGGTCAGCTCCAATTCCTTCACGCGCAGCCGGTGGTACTGGTCCGTGACCTGGATCTGCATGGTCTTGCCGAGCTTGGCGATCGTCTCCCGGGACTTCACCAGCCGGTCGACGAGGGAGGCGAGACGGTGCGGCTTCATCCCGCGCACGGCGGCGTCCGCCTCGGCGTTGTACGCCCGCAGCATCAGCTTGGAGAAGTCCCGCACCATGCGCCGGCCCTCGGCGGCCGAGCCGTTGACGGTCCACTCGGTGACACCGACCACCGCACGGCCGTTCTTGGTCAGCGCCTTGTACTGCTCCTTGATCCGGTCCAGCTCGGCCTTGTACGCGACGGCGTCCGCCAGCGGGTGGCGGTACTCGTAGATCCCCGCTTCCTGGAGCAGCGCCAGGTCGTCGGTGACGACCAGCGCGCCGCGCGCGGCGGCGAGCCGGCGCTCGGCCTCCTGAGCCTGCGCCTCCATCTCGGTCAGCCGCTGCCGGGTGCCGTGCAGCTCGCCCTCGGCACGAACGGCGGCTGCCTCCACCTTGGCGTCCAGTACGGCGTCGATCCGCTCCAGCTCTCCCAGCCGCTCGGCATGGGTGCGGCCGATCCGCTCCGCCTCCTGCGCCAGCCGGGCGGCGTCGGCGCCGACTAGTGCGGACAGCTGGGCCTGGAGGCGGGCGTTCTCCGCGCGCAACGTCTCGGTGTCGGCCGCGTGCGCCCGCAGCTCGTCCCCGAGCCGCGCGGCCTCCGCCTCCGCCTCCCGGCGCCGCCGCCCGAAGAGACCGCCACCGGAGGAGGCCGGAGGCCGCGGCGACTGGGGCGGGACGGGCGCGGGCGAGGCCGGCTGGGCGTGGTGCGGGGCGGCGTACTGCGGCGGAACCGGGGCCGGTTGTGCGTACTGCGGGTGGACCGGGGCCGCCGGAGCGGGCTGCGCGTACTGCTGAGGAACGGGCGCCGCTTGAGTGTGCTGACCGTACTGCGGAGGGATTGGCGCAGTCTGCACGGGCTGCCCGTACTGCGGCGCACCCGCACCGCCCTGCGCCGCATACCACTGGCGCCACTGCCGCATGCACTCGGCGAGGTGCTGCCCGTCCCGCTTGTCCATGTTCTTGAACTCGGCCGCCCAGCCGCCGATGAACACGGTGAGCACCCCCTGCTCAAGCCCGCCCGACCACCGGATGTCGGTGATCTCCGGGAAGGAGTGCGTCACCATCCGCTGGCCGGACCAGTTCTGTGCCCGGAACAGGAAGCGCCGGTCGGTGAGGACGAGTACGCCCATCGCACGGTCATGGTGGGCCACTGCGAGGACCTGCACCATCTCGTCGGGCGCCAGCACCTCGGGGAGGCTGTGCACGGTGCCTTTGACGGGAAACCAGATGCCCTTGATCGCGGCTGCGGCCGCGTCCACGTCGGGCCGTGAGGACTGTACGGACACGGCGGTTCACTTTCTGTCGTACTGGATGACTGTATTTACCACCCATGCCGACACCGAGGTGCGGAAACCTCGGAAAGGCGAGCCCGGAACGACAAAAAGGCCCTTGCTCAGCAAGGGCCTTTGTGGTGTCCGAGGGGGGACTTGAACCCCCACGCCCGATAAAGGGCACTAGCACCTCAAGCTAGCGCGTCTGCCATTCCGCCACCCGGACAAGGTGTCTGTCACCCGGCCGGGGGTGTTCCCCGCGGCGACATGGACAACAATACCAAGGTTTCGGAGCGCCTTTCACCTGCGTATCTGTGCCTTCGGCCACCCCGGGTCAGGGGCAGCGGATCACCTGGCCGGCGTAGGAGAGGTTGCCGCCGAAGCCGAACAGGAGGGCCGGGTCGCCGGTGCGGACGGCGCCCTGTTCGATCAGCTTGGAGAGGGCGAGCGGGATGCTCGCGGCGGAGGTGTTGCCGGACTCGGTGACATCGCGGGCCACGACCGCGTTCACCGCGCCGATCTTCTGCGCCAGCGGCTCGATGATCCGCAGGTTGGCCTGGTGCAGGACGACCGCCGCCAGCTCGGCCGGGTCGACGCCGGCCTTCTCGCAGGCCCGCCGGGCGATCGGCGGGAGCTGGGTGGTGGCCCAGCGGTACACGCTCTGCCCCTCCTGCGCGAACCTCGGCGGCGTGCCCTCGATCCGTACCGCGTTGCCCATCTCCGGCACCGAACCCCACAGCACCGGCCCGATCCCGGCCTCCTCCCCCGGCGCGCACGCCTCGACCACCGCCGCGCCCGCGCCGTCGCCGACCAGGACGCAAGTGGTGCGGTCGGTCCAGTCGGTGACCTCGGACATCTTGTCCGCGCCGATCACCAGCGCACGCGTCGCGGCGCCCGCCCGTACCGTGTGGTCGGCGGTGGCCAGCGCGTGGGTGAAGCCGGCGCACACCACGTTGACGTCCATCGCGGCGGGCTCGGGAATGCCCAGCCGGGCCGCGACCCGGGCGGCGGTGTTAGGGGAGCGGTCGATCGCGGTGGAGGTGGCGACCAGCACCAGGTCGATGTCGCCGGGGGCGAGCCCGGCCGCGGCCAGGGCCTTGGCGGCGGCGTGCGCGGCCAGCTCGTCCACCGGTTCGTCGGGGCCCGCGATGTGCCGGGTGTGGATGCCGACCCGGCTGGTGATCCACTCGTCGCTGGTGTCGACCATGCGCGCCAGGTCCTCGTTGGTGAGCACCTTGGCGGGCTGGTAGTGGCCGATCGCGGCGATACGCGAGCCGTGCATGTCGGGGTCCCCTCACTGCTGCCGTGGTTGGCGGGACTCTCCAGTCTGCGCAGTGACTCACGGGTACGGGGGTACGTGAAGCCACAGGAATCGGGCATCCCCTTTGTCGGCTTCACGCAGACCCTCGTACGGGCGCCCGACACCTCACCCGGTGAACAGCTGCGTCGCCTTCCGCACCAGTTCGTACAGCCCGTAGGCGAGCGGCGCGCCCACCCAGAGCCAGGAGAGGGCGATCAGGGGGCGCCGGTCAGGCGGGCTGCTCTCGCTGGGCATCGGGGGCCTCCTTCGGGGCGGGGACGTGGTGACGGGGGTGGACGGGGCGGATCAGCTCGTTGGCGACGAAACCGACGAGGAGCAGGCCGATCATGATCGAGAAGGAGAGTCCGTACAGCGCGGGTCCGTGCTTGCCCGCGCCCTCCTGCCGGTCGGCGATCCAGTTGACGATCAGCGGGCCGAGTACGCCCGCGGTGGACCAGGCGGTGAGCAGCCGGCCGTGGATGGCGCCGACCTGATACGTGCCGAAGAGGTCCTTCAGATACGCGGGGACCGTGGCGAAGCCGCCGCCGTAGAAGGAGAGGACGACCAGCGCGCACAGCACGAACAGCGGCTTGGAGGTGTCCCCGAAAAGGGCGAGGACCAGGTACATCAGCGCGCCGACGCCCAGGTAGACCCGGTAGATGTTCTTGCGGCCGATGAGGTCGGAGGTGGAGGACCAGCCGATCCGGCCCGCCATGTTGGCCGCCGACAGCAGGGCGACGAAGCCAGCCGCCGCCGAGACGGAGACCGGGGTGGAGCTGTCCGCGAAGAAGTCCGTGATCATCGGCGCGGCCTTCTCCAGGATGCCGATCCCGGCCGTGACGTTGGTGCACAGCACGACCCACAGGAACCAGAACTGCGGGGTGCGCAGCGCGCTGCGGGCCGAGACCTGGACGCCCACGGCCGCGTCCGTGCCGCTCTTGGTGCGCCCGTCCGGCCGGGGCACCCGGACCAGCAGCACGCCGAGGGTCATGAACACGGCGTACGCGAGCCCGTGCACCAGGAACGCCAGCGCGATCCCGGAGTGGCCGGTGCCGAAGGACTCCAGCATCTGGGCCGACCACGGCGAGGCGATCAGGGCGCCGCCGCCGAAGCCCATGATGGCGATGCCGGTGGCCATGCCGGGCCGGTCCGGGAACCACTTCATCAGGGTGGAGACGGGCGAGATGTAGCCGATGCCCAGGCCGATGCCGCCGACGAACCCGTACCCGAGGACGATCAGCCAGTACTGCTGGGTCTGGGCGCCGAGCGCGGAGATCAGGAACCCGGAGGAGAAGCAGACCAGGGCCACGGTCATCGCCCAGCGCGGGCCGTTGCGCTCGACCAGGGTGCCGCCGAACGCGGCGGAAAGACCGAGCATCACGATCGCCAGCTGGAACGGCAGCGCGCTCTGGGTGCCGTCGAGGTGCAGCGCGGATTCCAGGGGTGGCTTGAACACGCTCCAGGCGTACGCCTGGCCGATGGAGAGGTGGACGGAGAGCGCGGCGGGCGGTACGAGCCAGCGGCTCCAGCCCGGGGGCGCGACAGGGGGGCTGCTCATGGGGCCGGACGGTAGGTCGGGGCGGGTGGGTTGAGAAGGAGGGGCGCGGCGCGTTTGCGGTGAACGGTCGGCTCCGTGCGTCGGGCGGTCGGTGGGAGGGGCCGTCGGGTGGCCGGTGGGAGGGGCCGCCGGGTGGCCGGAAAGGTACGCCCTCAGTCCCGTACGGCCGCGAAGTCCAGCCGTCCGACCATGGTGACCGTGCCCAGGCGGGGGAAGTCCAGCCGTACCGACGCGTCGTGCTCGGCGGCCGTGAACGCGGCCATGGCGTCCTCCACGAAGACCAGTTCGTAGCCCAGGTCGGCGGCGGCGCGGGCGGTGGACTCGACCCCCAGGTTGGTGGCGATGCCGCCGAGGACGAGGGTGTCGACGCCCTGGTCCCGCAGCAGCTCGTCCAGCCCGGTGCCCTGGAACGCCCCGATGGTCCGCTTGACCACCTCCCGGTCGCCCTCGTGGAGCAGTCCGGCCACGAGACCGCTGCCGGGCGGCTGTTCGGCGACGGCGGGCCGTTCGACCCGGACGAGTACGACGAGCGCTCCCCCGGCGCGGCACCGCGCCGCCAACTCCTCGCAGGCGGTGAGCACTTCGGTGCCCTTGCGGGGTTCAAGCGGCAGCGCGACGAGACGGTCCATGAGGTCGACGAGGACCAGGGCGGTGCGCCGGGGGTCGAGTACGGGGGCTGCGGTCATGACGGAACGTTAGCCCTCGCCCGCTGTCCGTGCCGGAAATCTGGATCAACGGGTGCGTGAACGAGACGCGTTCGGCGGTCTACGGGGCGCCGTCGCCGTCCGGCCGCACGCGCGGGCGGGGTACCTGGGCCTGTGCGGCCGGGGATTCCTCGGGGTCGTGGGCGCGGCGCTTGGCGATGACCGCGCAGACCATGAGCTGCATCTGGTGGAAGAGCATCAGCGGCAGTACGGCGAGGGAGGCGTGGGCGCCGAACAGGACGCCGGCCATGGGGAGTCCGGAGGCGAGGGACTTCTTCGACCCGGCGAACTGGATGGCGATGCGGTCGCCCCGGCCGAACCCGAGCGCCCGCGCCCCGTACCAGGTCAGCGCCAGCATCACCGCGAGCAGGACCGCCTCCACCAGGAGCAGCGCGCCGAGCCTCGGGACGCTCACCTGGTGCCAGATGCCCTGGGCCATGCCCTCGCTGAACGCGGTGTAGACGACCAGCAGGATCGAGCCACGGTCGACCAGTCCGAGCACCTTCTTGTGCCGGGCGACGAAGCCGCCGATCCAGCGCCGCAGGAGCTGTCCGGCGAGGAACGGCACCAGCAGTTGCAGCACGATCCTCAGCAGCGAGTCGGCGGAGAAGCCGCCGCCGGAGTTGCCCAGCAGCACGGAGGCGAGCAGCGGGGTGACCACGATGCCGACGAGGGAGGAGAAGGAGCCGGCGCAGATGGCGGCGGGGACGTTGCCGCGCGCGATGGAGGTGAAGGCGATGGAGGACTGGATGGTCGACGGCACCAGGGTGAGGAACAGCAGACCCTGGTACAGCGGCTGGGTCAGCAGTACCGGTACCAGTCCGCGCGCCGCCAGCCCGAGTAGCGGGAAGACGACGAAGGTGCAGGCCAGGACGGTGAGATGGAGCCGCCAGTGGCGCAGTCCGTCCATCGCCTCGCGGGTGGAGAGGCGGGCGCCGTAGAGGAAGAACAGGAACGCGATGGCGGCCGTCGAGGCACCGGAGGCCACGTCGGCGGCGACACCCCGCGCGGGCAGCAGCGCGGCCAGGCCCACCGTGCCGAGGAGCAGCGCGATGTACGGGTCGATGGGCAGCCGGCGTTTCACAGGGCTCCGTAGCGTGTCGGTGGGGGCGGACGATCTCCATCGTGCCCGGTCGGCGCCGATCGCGGAATCCGGCATACCGCTCTGACTGCGATCGCGGTTCGTGATGACCGGGCTAGGCTGGCCTCCATGTACGACCCCACGCACCTGCGGACGTTCCTCGCGGTGGCGCAGACGCTCAGCTTCACGCAGGCCGCGCGGCGGCTGGGGCTGCGGCAGTCGACGGTGAGCCAGCACGTGCGCCGGCTGGAGGAGGCGGCGGGCCGCCAGCTGTTCGCGCGTGACACCCACTCGGTGGAACTGACCGGCGACGGCGAGGCGATGCTCGGGTTCGCGCGGCGGCTGCTGGAGGTGCAGGAGCAGGCGTCGGCGTACTTCTCCGGCCCGCGCGTACGGGGCCGGCTGCGGTTCGGCGCCTCGGAGGACTTCGTGCTGACCCGGCTCCCGGAGATCCTGGAGGGCTTCCGGTACGACCATCCCGAGGTCGACCTCGAACTCACGGTGGAGCTGTCCGGCACGCTGCACGAGCGCCTGGCCGAGGGCAAGCTCGACCTGGTCCTCGCCAAGCGCCGCCCCGAGGACCCACGCGGCCGCCTGGTCTGGCGGGACGACCTCGTCTGGATCGGCACGGACCGCCTGCGCCTCGACCCGGACCGCCCCGTCCCCCTGATCGTCTATCCCCCACCCGGCATCACCCGCGCCCGCGCCCTGGAGACCCTGGACGCCCACTCCCGCCCCTACCGCGTCGTCTGCACCAGCGCCAGCCTCAACGGCCTCATCGCCGCCGCCCGAGCGGGCCTCGGCGTCATGGCCCACTCCCGCCACCTCATCCCCCCGGGCCTGACCCGTATCCCCGACCGCGCCGGCCTCCCCGACCTCGGCAAGGTCGACTTCACCCTGACCCACGCCCGCGCGAGGGGCACGACGGAGGGCGCGGCGAACGCACTCGCGGCGGCGATCCTGGCGGGCGGGGAGCGGCTGCGGCGGCGGAGCGGCTGAGGCTCCCGGAGGGGAGATGGCGCATTTCGCCCCGGCGCCCTTGTGGCAGTGACCGACAGCCTCCCCGACCCCTCTGCGCCACGCCCCACCCCGTGACCGGCCCGTACAGATTCGGTGGAGATTACGACCGGGGTACGTACCGACCCGTCAGTATCGTGTCCGGCCCTTCCGCATGTGCGGGGATTTTCCGGGTGGTGTCCGTGAGGTACGTGAGGTTTGGCCGGTTTCCGGACCCCTCCCATCCGGCCATTCGGTGGGGTAGCTTTCACGGCGCTGTGCGGAGCGTCGCGGGTCCGTGACGGAGGAGCGAGGAAGAGCGAGCAAGGGGGGAGCGAGGTTTGCGCGAGTTCACCAACCCTGCGACGGAGAGGGAGTCGGAGCCGCCGGTGGGCGGTCTGGCCGACACCGTCTTCGACAACGCGCGCACCGACCCGCTGCACATCGCCCTCGGCCGCAAGGACGATCAGGGCAAGTGGCGGGACGTGACCGCCGCCGAGTTCCGTGACGAGGTCGTCGCCCTCGCCAAGGGCCTGCTCGCCCAGGGCGTCCGCTTCGGCGACCGGGTCGCCATCATGTCCCGCACCCGTTACGAGTGGACCCTCTTCGACTTCGCGCTGTGGACGATCGGCGCCCAGGTGGTGCCGATCTACCCGACCTCCTCCGCCGAGCAGTGCTTCTGGATGCTGCACGACGCCGAGGTCACCTCCGCCGTGGTGGAGCACGAGGACCACGCGATGACGATCGCCACGGTCATCGGCCGCCTCCCCCGCCTGCGCCAGCTCTGGCAGCTCGACGCGAACTGCGTACGGGAGCTGTACGACGCCGGGGCGCACCTGGACGACGATGTGGTGCACCGGCACCGCGCGGCGGTCACCCCGGAGTCCACCGCCACCGTCATCTACACCTCGGGCACCACCGGCCGCCCCAAGGGCTGCGTCCTCTCGCACGGCAACTTCATGTTCGAGGCGGACGCGGTGATCCGCCGCTGGGAGTCGGTGTTCCACTCAAAAAAGGGCGACGAGGCGTCCACCCTGCTCTTCCTGCCGCTGGCGCACGTCTTCGGCCGCATGGTGGAGGTCGCCGCGCTCCGGGGCCGGGTCCGCTTCGGCCACCAGCCCCAGCTGCACGCGGCCGCCCTGCTGCCGGACCTCGCCGCGTTCCGGCCGACGTTCATCCTGGCGGTGCCGTACATCTTCGAGAAGGTGTTCAACTCGGCCCGGCGCAAGGCGGAGAAGGACGGCAAGGCGACGCCCTTCGAGAAGGCGGTCGACGTGGCCGTGAAGTACGCCGACGCCCTGGAGGCCAAGGCGTGGGGCATCGGCCCCGGTCCCTCGGCGGGCCTGAGGATGCAGCACCAGCTCTTCGACAAGCTGGTGTACTCCAAGGTCCGCGCGGCGATGGGCGGCCGTATCCGCAACGCGATGTCGGGCGGCTCGGCGATGGACCGCCGCCTCGGCCTGTTCTTCGCGGGCGCCGGCGTCCAGATCTACGAGGGCTACGGCCTGACCGAGTCGACGGCCGCCGCCACCGCCAACCCGCCCGAGCGCACCCGCTACGGCACCGTCGGCCAGGCCGTCCCCGGGGTGAGCGTGCACGTCGCCGACGACGGCGAGGTCTGGCTGCACGGCGGGAACGTCTTCCAGGGCTACCTCAACAACCCCAAGGCGACCGACGAGACCCTGCACGACGGCTGGCTCGCCACCGGTGACCTGGGCTCGCTGGACGAGGACGGCTATCTGACCATCACCGGCCGCAAGAAGGAGATCCTGGTGACCTCCGGCGGCAAGAGCGTCTCCCCCGGCGTGCTGGAGGAGCGGGTGCGGGATCATCCGCTGGTCAACCAGTGCATCGTCGTCGGCAACGACCGCCCGTACATCGCGGCGCTGGTCACCCTGGACCAGGAGGCGGTCGACCACTGGCTCCAGATGCGCGGCAAGCCCCGCCCGGCCCCGGCCGAGCTGGTGCACGACGCCGATCTGGAGACCGAGGTGCGCCGGGCGGTGGTCGCGGCGAACACTCTGGTCTCGCAGGCTGAGTCGATCCGTACGTTCCGCATCCTGGCCCAGCCGTTCACCGAGGAGCACGGGCTGCTGACGCCGTCGCTGAAGCTGAAGCGCAAGGCGATCGAGAAGGCGTACGAGCACGAGGTGGAAGCCCTCTACCGGTCCTGATCCCGCCGTCAGGAATGCGGACCGGCCGATGATCGTTGACGATGGGTACAGCACCTGTCCACAACCGAAGGATCACAGGCTCGTGAGCAGCAAGGTCCCCCCGATCATCCTCAACAACGGTGTCGAGATGCCCCAGCTCGGCTTCGGCGTCTGGCAGGTCCCGGACGACGAGGCGGAGCGCGCGGTCGCCACGGCGCTGGAGACCGGGTACCGCAGCATCGACACCGCGGCGATCTACGGCAACGAAGAGGGCACCGGCAAGGCCATCGCGGCCTCCGGCCTGCCCCGCGAGGACCTCTTCGTCACCACCAAGCTCTGGAACAGCGACCAGGGGTACGACTCCACCCTGCGTGCCTTCGACACGTCGCTGGCGAAGCTCGGTCTCGACTACCTCGACCTCTATCTGATCCACTGGCCGCTGCCCGCGCGGGACAACTACCTCGACACCTACAAGGCGTTCGAGAAGCTGTACTCCGACGGCCGCATCCGCGCGATCGGAGTGTCCAACTTCCTGCCCGAGCACCTTCAGCGGCTGATCGCGGAGACGTCCGTCGTCCCGGCGGTCGACCAGATCGAGCTGCACCCGCAGCTCCAGCAGCGCGCGGCGCGGGAGTTCAACGCCGAGCACGGCATCGCGACCGAGGCGTGGTCGCCGCTCGGCCAGGGCAAGGGCCTGCTGGAGGTCCCGGCGATCGTCGCCATCGCCCAGAAGCACGGGCGTACGCCCGCGCAGGTCGTGCTCCGCTGGCACATCCAGCTGGGCAACATCGTCATCCCGAAGTCCGTGACGCCGTCGCGGATCAAGGAGAACATCGAGGTGTTCGACTTCAGCCTGGACGACGAGGACCTCGCCGCCATCAGCGCGCTGGACGAGAACAAGCGGCTGGGTCCCGACCCGGCCACGTTCGACATGGTCTGACACCTCCGCGCCACCGGGCCGCCCGTCCCGTCCCCGGGGCGGGCGGCGCCGCGTGCCGCCTCGCCGGGAAGGGCTCCGCGCCGTGCGTCTTCGTCCCCTGGGTCTCGCCACCGCCGCCGGGACCGTCCTGCTCTGCGCCACGGCCCTGGCCGCCGCGCAGGGTGACACGCCGAGGCGGGCCCGGGAGGGCACGATCCCCGCGGCCGACCTGCTGGCCAAGGTACGGACCTGCGACCGGGTCTCCGCAGGTCTGTACCGCACCGACGCCGAGAGCCCCGCGACCGTCCCGGTGTGCGGGCTGGAGGGCGCGGTGTTCTGGCAGGCGGACCTGGACGTGGACTGCGACGGGCAGCGCACCGCGAACTGCAACGAGGACCGCGACCCCTGGTACCAGGACGACACCGCCTACCACCAGTCCGACGGCAGGCCGCTGCGCGCCGACACGCTACCGTACGTGGTGGTGCCCGGCAACAGCGCCCTGTGGGACCCCGCGGCGGCCGGCATCGCGGGCGGCGCAGTGGTCGCCGTCATCCACGGCGACCGGGTGGAGTACGCCGTCGTCGGGGACACCGGCCCGAAGGAGATCATCGGCGAGGCGTCGTACGCGACCGCCGAGGCGCTCGGCATCGACCCGGACCCGGCGACCGGGGGCGCCGAGTCCGGGGTGACGTACATCCTGTTCAAGGAGGCGCGGGTGTCCCCGGTCGAGAGCCATGACGCGGCGGTCGCGCTCGGGGACCGGCTGGCCCGGCAACTCCTCGCGGCGAACTGACTCAGCGGGGGCGTACGGCCGTGTAGACGGTGTACGCGTCCAGCACGAACAGGTCGGCCCGCTGGTACAGGCTCTCCGGGTCGGCGCGGTCGAGGAGGCGGTCCACGGTGGCCCGGTCGTCGGCGTCCAGGACGTCGCCGAGGCCGTCGCGCAGCCGGGTGAAGTAGGCGGCGGCGTAGTCGCGGGCGGCCTCGTCGGCGGGGGCGGGCAGGTCCAGCAGGAAGGTACGGGTGCGGGTGGGCTTCAGGCCGGCCGAGGTGAGCAGGGCGGGCCAGTCCTCGGGCTCGGCGACGGCGCCGGGCAGTTCGGCGCGCATCCGGCTGAACCACTCCTCCTCGGCCGCGTTGAGCCGGGACTGGAGTCCGGGGCGGCCGATGCCGATGTCGCGGGGCAGGTAGCGGGCGGGGAGACCGCCCTCCAGGAGGGCGAGGGTGCCGCCGGGGGCGAGCCGCTCCACGAACGCGGCGAGCGCGGCCCGCTGGTCCCCGAGGTGGTGCAGGCTGCGGCTGGCCCACAGCAGGTCGGCCGGGAACTCCAACTCGTCCAGTGCTTCCGGGAGTTCACCGGTGACGGTGGAGAAGCGGCCGTCCACGCCGAGGCGGGCGGCGCGGGCGCGGGCGCGCTCCAGCAGGGGTCCACTGCCGTCGACGGCGGTGACCCGGGCGCCGGGGAACTCCTCGGCGAACAGGCAGGCGACGACGCCGGGGCCGCTGCCCGCGTCCACGATCAGGCCCGGCTCGGGGGTCTCCTCGGCGAGCCAGGCCATCGCCTCGCGGTAGGCGGGCGCGAGCAGCTCCGCCTGGGACTCCAGTACCGGGCCCATCTCGGCCCAGTCGATGTCGGTCTGATGCCCGTGCCCGTGTCCGTGCCCGTGCCCGGCGGGTTTGTGGTGGTCGTGCGCCATGCTGGTCGGCCTCTCTTCCCCGGCTCTGCTCCGGCTGCGCCCAGCGTGCGACGGGGCGGTGGCCGACGGCAAGAACTGTTGCCGATACGGCAAGCCTCGGAGCCGCGCGGCTGGACCGGGTGGGTGCGGTCGGGGGCATGGGCGGGCGGTATGGCCGGCCGGGTGCGGCCGGTCAGTGCGGGCGGGCCCCTACCCGGACCGCCGGTACGCGTGCAGGGTGAAGACGGGGTCCGCGCGGGGACGGTCCTGGTCGGGCAGGCGGGCCAGCCGCGCGGCGAACTCCTCGGTACGCGGCTCGCCGGGCGGCAGCAGGGTGAACCACCCGCGCCGGAGGTCCTTGATCGTCCGGCGCGGGCTGCGCCCCTGCCCGACCCCGGTGAACCGCGCCTGCCCGGTCCTGACCAGCCCGGCCCCGGCGGCGTACGCGTCCACCTTGGCCGGGTCGTCGGAGGCGGGCCGCCGGGGGCGCGGCCCGAGCACGGCGTCGATGTCACTGCCCACGTCGTGCGCCCTCGCCTTGTCGACGGTTGTCACATAGGTCCCGCCAGGCCGCAACACCCGCGCGCACTCCCCGAGCACGGCCCGCAGATCGGCGGGATCGTCCATCAGATGCAGCAGCCACACACTGGTGACGACGTCGAACACCCCGTCCGGAAAGGGCAGTCGCCGGCTGTCCCCCCGCACCACGGCACCGGGCACCCGAACAGCCGCCCTCCCCGCCATCGCCGACGTGAGATCGACCCCCGTCACCCGCAACCCCGGCCGCGCCTCGATCAGTTGCCGCGTGACGATCCCGGTACCGCACCCGTTGTCCAGCAGCCGCCCCCCACCCTCCGGAACCAGCCCGAGCACGGCATCGGCAGCGGCCCGAGCACGGGGCTCCCCGCCACGAAGTTGGTCATAGGACTCGGCTTCCTTGTCGTAGTCGAGCACGGGGTTCGTGTGCCCGCGGATTCCGCGCCTACTCGGCCAACTCCCGCCCCCCAGTGGCTGATTGATCCCTCCTGTGCGCAGGACCCCCGCGTGGCAGACTGGCTGTACGGATCAGTGGGGAGGGGGCCGGGGTGAGTGAGCGGCGGGCCGCTCCCACGGTGGGGCAGGTGGTGCTCGGGCGGCGGTTGCAGGAGCTGCGGGAGTCGGCCGGGCTGAGCCGGGACGAGGCGGCGCGGGTGCTGCGGGTGGCCTCGGCGACCGTGCGGCGGATGGAGACGGCCGAGGTCGCGCTGAAGATCCCGTACGTGCAGGCGCTGCTGGCCGCGTACGGGGTGGGCGAGGAGGAGGCCGCCGCGTTCGTGCGGCTGGCCGAGGAGGCCAACCAGCCGGACTGGTGGCAGCGCTTCCACGACGTGCTGCCGGACTGGTTCAGCCTGTACGTCAGCCTGGAGGGCGCCGCCCGCCTGATCCGGTCCTACGAGCCCCACTTCATCCCCGGCCTGCTCCAGACCGAGGCGTACGCGCGGGCGGTGCTGGAGGCCGGGCCCATAGGGCAGCACGGCGCGGAGACGGTGGAGCGGCATGTGGCGCTGCGCCTGGAGCGGCAGCGGCTGCTGGAGCGGGAGGACGCCCCGCACCTGTGGTTCGTGATGGACGAGACGGTGCTGCGCCGCCCGGTGAGCACGCGGTCCGAGGTGATGCGCGACCAGCTGGACCGGCTGCTGGAGTACGCCGACCGGGACGGCATCACCATCCAGCTCGCGGAGTTCGCGGCCGGCCCGCACCCGGGGGCGTACGCCCCCTTCACCCTGTTCCGGTTCGCCGAACGGGAGCTGCCGGACATGGTGTTCACCGAGTATCTGACCGGCGCGCTCTACCTCGACTCGCGCGAGGAGGTGGCCGCGCACCTGGAGGTGCTGGACCACATGACGGCGCTGGCCGCCTCCGCGCAGCGCACCCAGAAGCTGCTGCGGGAGTTCCGCGAGAGCCTGTGACCGGTGCCGCGCCCATGACGTGCGGGACGCGGCACCGGAAAGCCGGCGGGCTTCAGGCCAGCTCGGCCGTGAGGGTGATCTCGGTGCCGGTCAGGGCCTGGCTGACCGGGCAGTTCTTCTTGGCGTCCTCGGCGGCCGCCTGGAAGCCCTCCGCGTCCAGACCGGGGACCTCGCCGCGCACGGTGAGGTGGATGCCGGTGATGCCCTCGCCGGGCTGGAAGGTGACGTCGGCCCTGGTCTCCAGCCGGGTGGGCGGGGTACCGGCGCCGGTAAGGCCGTGCGACAGGGCCATGGAGAAGCAGCTGGAGTGCGCGGCGGCGATCAGCTCCTCCGGGCTGGTGCGGCCGTTCGCCTTCTCGGCGCGCGACGGCCACGACACCGGCTGGGAGCCGATGCCGGAGGAGTCGAACGTGACGGTGCCGCTGCCCGACAGCAGTTCGCCTTCCCAGTCCGTGTGTGCGGTGCGCGTGGTAGCCACGGTGGTTCCTTTCGCGGGTGTTTGGGTGTTCCGGGTCCTGTTGCCCCGTACCCCCGTGACCCCATCCGATCACATCAAGGGTCGCCGCAGCGTCAGGACCCGTCCGCCGGCTCAGGCCGCCCGGGGCTCGGGGTCGGCGTCGAGCGGCACCTCGGGGCCGTTCAACTCGCCGAGCCAGCGGCGCAGTACGCCGTGCACGCGCTCGGCGCCGGTCAGCGCCTCGCCGTCCTCGCCGGGCATGGAGAGGGGGAGCGGGGAGAGCAGGAACGGGCGGGACTGGGCGCCGCCGAGGCCGCCGTGGGAGCCGATCTGCTCCTCGAAGGCGTGGATCTGCCCGGTGGCCGGGTCGTGCCAGGAGTTGACCATGATGTCGGCGGTGTGCGGGAAGGCGTGCGTCCGGCGTACCGCGTCGACGGCGCCGGGGCCGAAGCGGGCCAGCGGTCCCGGCCGTTCGTCCAGTTCGGCCAGCGGGATCTCGGTGCCGCAGGGGCCGAGGACCACCCCGTCGTGCTCGGCGCTGCGGACCAGCAGGAAGCCGATGCCGGGATGGTTGGCGAGGGTGGGGAGCAGCGCCGGGTGGCGGGCGTCGATCTCCTCCTTGGTCATCCGGTGCGGGACGTCGGGGAAGGAGACCAGGCCGAGGTTGCCGGAGGCGAGCACGACGGGCTCGGAGCCGTCCTCCCCGGCCACGGGGACACCGTCGCCCCGGCCCAGGGCGGCGCGTACGGCGGCGCGGGCCTCGGCGCCGCTCGGGGTGCGCCCGGCGCCGCGCGGCACGGGGAGTCCGCTGCCGGCGCGGACGAGGTCGGCGAGGGTGAGGCCGTAGCGGGAGCGGAAGGTCTCGCCGGGGCTCTGCCCGTGGTCGGAGAGGACGACCAGGCGGTAGGGGCGCGGGGCGTGCTCGGCGGCCTTCTCGATCAGCGCGAGGGAGCGGTCGAGGCGCTTGAGGACCTGGCGGGCGTCGCGGCTGTCCGGTCCTGAGTGGTGGGCGACCTCGTCGTAGGCGACGAGGTCGGCGTAGACGGCGGTGCGGCCGGCGAGCAGGTCGCCCATCACGGCGGCGACGACCACGTCCCGTTCGACGACGGTGGCGAAGGCGCGGACGAACGGGTAGAGGCCGCCCCGGCCGACGCGCGGGTGGGTTCCGGCGAACCGGGCGCGGGTGGACTGGCCGATCTCGCGGCCGATCTCGGCGAAGAAGGACAGCGCGGTGCGCACCGCGTTGGCGGGGTCGGAGAAGTAGGCGAAGTACCCGGCGCGGGAACGGTTCTCCCGGCCCCGGCGGCGGGTGGCGATGGACAGGACGAGGGCCTGCTCCCCCGCGCCGCCGCTGAACAGGTTGCCCCGGCTGGCGCCGTCGACGGCGAGGAGTCCCGCCTCGCCGGTGCGGACGGTGGCGCGGCGCTGCAACTCGGCGGCGGAGGCGGGCCGGTTGCAGACCATGACCTCGCCGCGCTCCTTCTCGTACCAGCGGAAGGCGGGCACGTCCCAGGTGCTGCCGTGCAGGATGCCGAGCTGGCTGGCGCCGGTCTGGCTGGACCAGTCGGTGCGCCAGGCGGTGAGCCGGTGGGTGGGCGGGATGACGCCGTCGGCGGCGAGCCAGCGGGCGACGGTGGGCATCAGGCCGTCGCGGACGGCGGCGGTGAGCACGTCGTGGCCGACGCCGTCGAGCTGGACGCAGACCAGGCCGGGGGTGCTCGCGCAGGGCAGGGCGGCTCTTCGGCGCCGGCCGGCCAGCCGCAGCAGCCGGCGCCGGTAGGCGTCGTCGTCGCGTACGGCGAGCGCGCCGCCGGTCGCGGAGGCGACCGCGGACATCACGGCGGCGACGATGACGGCGGTCTCGGGCGCCACCTCGCCCCGCCCGGAGGGGTTGACGCGCAGCGCGAGCAGCAGCAGGGAGCCGTTGAGGAAGAAGACCAGCAGGCCGAGGAAGAGCGCGGGCACCAGCAGCAGCGTCCGCACCAGCACCGGCCAGAGAAGCGCCGACAGCAGACCGAACGCCCCCGCGCCGCAGGCGGCGGTGACGGCGATACGGGTGGCGCTGTCACCGTCGGGCGACTGGAGCCGGAAGTCGGGGAGGAGTCCGGCGAGCAGGAGCATGGTGAGGGTGGAGACCGCCCACACCGTGACGCTCCGGCCGATCTGACCGGCAACCCGTCGCCACCCCACGCCCCGCGCACCTCACGTTCCGGCCCGCCCCGCGGGGCCTTCCCCCCACCTTGTCATACCGGCCGGGGACGCCGGGGCGGCTCATTTGCCGTCGTACCCGGCCGTGGGCATGGAGAGCCGCCGGTGCACGCGTGCCTTCATCCGGGCGTCGTAGGCGGGTTCGGCGCTGCCGACCGTCTCCACGTGGACGCCGCGCCGGGCGCACTCGGCGGTGAACTCCTCCGCCGAGGACAGCGCGCGTTCCAGCACGCGCCTGCTGGGGGCGACGAAGACGTCCACGCCGGGGCGTACGCCGTCCCAGAGGGCGTCGTGGTCGAAGCGCAGGCCGCCGACGAGGAGTTCGCGGGTGACCACGAAGCCCTGCTCGGCGGCCCAGCGGGCGCACATGGCGTGCTGGCTGCGGGAGTCGACCAGGAAGGGGTCGGCCTCCAGCTCCTCCAGCGGGGTCAGGCTGGCGATGGCGGTGATCCGTACCGCCGCAGGCGCGGCCGAGGCACCCCGTAACGGTCCCATGGCGTCCCCTCACCTCCGGGTTTCGCCGCCGACCCTACCGCTGCCCGTAGGCTTCGGGGGAGTCGCGCGCGGAGGTGAGGGTAGTGCCGGTGGAGGTCACCTGGTGGGGTCACGCCACCTGCACGATCGAGGATTCGGACACCCGGGTGCTCACCGATCCCCTGTTCGCCTCCCGGCTGGCGCATCTGCGCCGCCGCCGGGGCGCGCCGCCGCCCGCCGGGGCCCGCCGCGCCGACGCCGTGCTCGTCTCGCATCTGCACGCCGACCATCTGCATCTGCCGTCGCTGGCTCAGCTGGCACCGGGCACGCGGGTGCTGGTGCCTCGGGGCGCGCTACGCGCGGTGCCCGGACTGCGCCGGCTGCGGGGGCTGGACCTCACCGAGGTGGTGCCCGGCGACGAGGTGCGGCTCGGGGAGCTGCGGGTGCGGGTGGTGCCCGCGCTGCACGACGGACGGCGGCTGCCGTTCGGTCCGCACCGCGCGCCCGCGCTGGGCTATGTCGTGGAGGGCGAGGCGCGCACCTACTTCGCCGGGGACACCGCGCTGTTCGACGCGATGGCCGAGGAGGTCGGTCCGGTGGACGTGGCGCTGCTGCCGGTGGGCGGCTGGGGTCCGAACCTCGGTGAGGGGCATCTGGACGCGGGCCGGGCGGCGCGGGCGCTGGCCCGGCTGGCGCCGGGCTGGGCGGTGCCGGTGCACTACGGCACGTACTGGCCGATCGGGATGGACGCGGTGCGCCCGCACGAGTTCCACGCGCCGGGCGAGGAGTTCGTGCGCCTGGCGGCCGAGGCGGCACCGAAGGTGACCGTGTGCCGGCTGGGGCACGGCGAGGGCGTACGGCTGGAGGCCGGCCGGTGAGGTATGTGGGGGGCGCGGCGGTGCTGGCCGCCGCCGCGACGACGGGTGCGCCGCTGGAGTCGACGAGCCAGGCGTACGGCTATCCGTCGCTGTTCCTGCTGGTGCTGGTCGGGGCGCTGATACCCGTGGTGCCGACGGGGGCGCTGGTCAGTTCGGCGACGGTGGTGGCGCTGCACCGGTCGGCGCCGTTCTCGCTGGCGCTGGTCTTCGTGACGGCGTCGCTGGCGGCCTTCCTGGGGGACGCGGCGCTGTACTGGCTGGGGCGGCGCGGGCTGGGTTCGCAGAGCGGGTCGCGCTGGCTGGAGGCGCTGCGGTCGCGGGCGCCGGAGGAGCGGCTGAACCAGGCGCGGGAGAAGCTCGCCGAGCACGGGACGTCGGTGCTGGTGCTGTCCCGGCTGATACCCGCCGGCCGGATTCCGGTGATGCTGGCGTGCCTGCTGGCCGAGTGGCCGTTGCGGCGCTTCGCGCGGGGCAACCTGCCGGCGTGCCTGGCGTGGGCGCTGACGTATCAGGTCATCGGCGTGCTCGGGGGTTCGCTGTTCGCCCGGCCGTGGGAGGGGGTGCTGGCGGTGGTGCTGCTGACCGTGCTGGTCAGCGCGGCTCCGGGGCTGGTGCGCCGGGTGCGGGGCGAGGAGCGGTAGTACGGGGGTCGGACTCCAGGACGCGGGAGGCGCCGACGGGCAGGTCCCACAGGTCGGTGCGGGCGAGGCCCGCCTGTTCCCAGGCCGCGCGGACCCGGGTGAGGGGCTCCATGACGGGCTCGGCGGAGAGCACGAACGTCCCCCAGTGCATGGGCGCCATCCGGCGGGCGCCGAGGTCGAGGGTGGCCCGCACGGCCTCCTCCGGGTCGCAGTGGACGTCGCTGAGCCACCAGCGCGGGTCGTAGGCGCCGATGGGCATCAGGGCGAGGTCGATGCCGGGGTAGCGGCGGCCTATCCGCCCGAACCAGTGGCCGTAGCCGGTGTCGCCCGCGAAGTAGAGGCGCTGCCCGTCCGTCGCGGTCATCACCCAGCCGCCCCACAGGCTGTGGCAGGTGTCGGTGAGAGTTCGCTTGGACCAGTGGTGCGCGGGCACGAAGTCGAAGCGCACACCGGAGAGTCGGGCGCCCTCCCACCAGTCCAGCTCGGTGACGCGGGTGAACCTCCGCCGCCGGAACCAGCGTCCGAGCCCGGCGGGCACGAACACCGGCGTCTCGCGCGGGAGTCGGCTCAGGGTGGGGGCGTCCAGGTGGTCGTAGTGGTTGTGGCTGATCACGACCGCGTCGACGGGCGGGAGGCTGTCCCAGGAGACGCCGACCGGGGTGACGCGGGCCGGGGTGCCGAGGATGCGGCGCGACCACACCGGGTCGGTGAGCACGGTCAGCCCGCCGATCCGCACCACCCAACTGGCGTGCCCGGCCCAGGTGACGGCGAGGGCGTCGGCGCCGACCCGGGGCAACGGACCGGGCTCGTACGGGAGTCGGGGGATGTCGACGAGTCCCTCGGGGTCGGGGCGTACGGCGCCCTCGCGGGCGAAGCGGGCCATGGCGCGCCAGCCGGGAAGCGGCGCGGTGAGCCGGTCGTGGAACGTGCGCGGCCACACCCGGTGTTCGCCCAGCGGGCGGGGTTCGGCCAGTGGCGGTGACGCGGGCGCGAGCGGGGCACGGACGACCGCCTCGGGCGCCGCGTCCACGGGTTTGGGGGTGTCCGGCGCGGGGGTGGCGGCCGTGGTGACGGTGGACCCGGACTCATGCGTCTGCTGCGTCATCGAGGAGTCTCCCATCGCACGGAGTCGTCACGGAGTTCGTCGAGGACCGCCCGCAGGGAGCGCAACGCGTCCCGCGTGTACGGCAGTTCGGTCGGGTCGGGCGAGGCTAGCGCGGCCTCGCGCTCCTCGTCGCCGCCGCCCAGCAGGGAGGCGGTGGACAGCCGTACGCGCAGGGCGCCGAGGTCGTCGCCGAAGCGGTGGCCGCCCGGCGCGGGCATGCCGAGCCGGGCGGTGAGGAAGTCCTCCAGGTCCTGCGCGTCCCGTACGCCGCGCGCGGCGAGGGGTTCGCTCAGCGGGCCGAGGTCGGCGTAGAGATGGCGGCCGGCCTGCGGGGGCAGGGCGAGCGCGCCGCCCGCGAGGACCGTGCGGTGCGCGGCGGCGGCCAGCCGGGCGTGCAGGGCGGTGGTGGCCTCGCGGCGGGCGGTGACCGGCTCGGGTTCGTCCAGCGCGTACCGGGCGGCGGCCGCGACGGGGGCGGCGAGACGGGCGCCGAGCGCGGTGAGCACGTCCAGCATCCGGGCGTGGGCCTCCTCCCCGGCTGCGGTGTCCGGGAAGCGGGCGACGGCGGCGGGCCAGCCGGCCGGGAGCAGCGATCCGGCGAGGTCGGCGACGACGGTGACATGGTCGGGCAGCATCCCGGCCGGGCTGACCAGGACCGTGTCGTGGGGATCGTGCGGGGTGTCGCGCCAGGTCTCGTCGCTGATCACGTGCAGCCCCTCGGCGGCGGCCGCCTCCACGGTCTCGTGCAGCAGCTCGGGCTGGGGGACGGCGGCGGTGGGGTCGTCCGCGACGGAGAGCACCAGCAGCCGGGGGTCGCCGCCCTCGGCGCGGACCCGGCGGACGGTCTCCAGCAGGGCGTACGGGTCGGGTATGCCGCCGCTGTCGGCCGGGGCCGGGACCGGGAAGAGGCGGCGGCCGAGCAGCCGGGCGACGGGCGCCCACCAGGCGGCGCGCGGGCGGGGGGCCAGCAGGTCGCCGTGGTCTCCGGCGAGCGCGGCGGTCAGCGCCAGCAGCAGCGGGGGCGCGCCGGGGGCGAGGGTGACGTGGTGGGGGGTGCAGGGCAGGGAGCGCCGGGTCCAGTAGCCGCAGGCGGCCTCCAGCAGGGCGGGGTCGCCGCCGGCGGGCTGGGCCTCGCCGTGGTGTTCGGCGGCGGCGAGACGCGCGGCGAGTTCCGGGAGGACGGGCAGACCGTCGGCGGGGAACGGGGGGCCGTAGCGGACCGGGCCGTGGCCCTCGGGTTCCCTCCGCCGCATCTCCGCCTCCGCACGGTCCGTGTGCCGAATCCCCTGTGTCCCCGCTCTCTCGGTTCTCTCGTGCCGTGTGACGGGTGCGCGGGGTGTCTGCCGGTGGTGCCCTCGGGAAGGTGTGTACCCGCCGGACGGCCCGGCATGGCTCGGGTCCGGCGTCGTCCCGGTCACAGCGGCCTCCGCTGCCCGCCGTCAGCGCCCGGCCGGGCGTCTGCGGCCGTACAGCCGGTACCCGGCTCCGGCGGCCGCCGCGGCGATCAGCGCGCCGCCCGCGGCGAGGGCGGGCACCGAGTCGGAGAAGGTGCCGCCGGCCCCGGCCTGCACACCGTGCTCCACGGTGGGCGGGTCGCCCTTCGCGGGCCCGGAGTCCCAGTCCTGGCCGTCCTCGTCCTCCCAGGCGTCGCCGCCTTGCCCGGCCTTTCCGGCCCCGCCTTCCGCGCAGTCCTCGGTGCCGCCGCTCCGCGCCGGGCCGGTGGGCGCCGCGCTGAGGTACGGCGCTCCGGGCAGCGGGGCGTCGTAGGACTTACCGGGCGACTTGGGGGCGGAGGCGGCGGGGTCCTCGCAGGGCGCGCCCGACTCGGCGGAGGCGGGTGCGGGTCCGGCTATGACGAGCATGGCGCCGGCCAGGGCGGCGGCGGTGGAGAGGGCGCGTACGGTGCGGCGCATGGGGCGGGCTCCTCGGCGGTACGGCGGTCGGGGCACGCGTTTGTGCCCTCGCTGCCATCAGAGCCCCCCGGGCGCCGCCCCGCCCGCCGCCGGACCCCATTCGCGGGACACGGACGGCACCCAACGGGTGACACCGGCCCGCGAAGCCGCCCCCGGCGTCACTCGCCGGACTCCGCGCAACCCCGTTCTCGGGCGCCCTCGCGGGTGCGGCCCGCGCTGACCAGGCGGCGCGGATTGCGGCGCAGGTACTCGCCCTCCAGCTGGGCCATGCGCTCGTTGTGGGCGCGCAGGGCGTCGTTCGAGCCGTACAGCAGGGTGTCGTGGCGTGTGCGGTGGATCGTCTCCAGCTCTTTCATGAGCTGCTGGTCGTCCAGTCGGCTGGGGTCGACTCCGGTCATGGTGGTGCCCCCGCTCGTCGTGTCCGAGGTGGTGAGGTCCACTGGTCCCGAGCTCCACTGGCCCTGAGGTCCACTGTACGAAGATCCCGCTCCCCCGGCCTCCGCGCGCGGCACCGTGCCCGTACCCGGGCGGCGGCACACGAATGGCGCGCTTCGGGGTAGGGGGTCGAACATGAGCGCAGATGTCGACCTCACCGCTGTCCCGGCCACCGGCCGCAACGTCCTGCGCCGGCTCCTCGCGGCCGACGCCCGGCTCTTCGAGGTGGCCGCCCGGCGGAACTGGCCCGGCGCCCAGAAGGTGCTGCCCCGCCTGAGCCGCAGCGCCAACCACGGTGTGCTGTGGTTCGCTGCGGCCGGGGCGATCGCCGCGACCCGCACCCCGAGGGCGCGCCGGGCGGCGGTGCGGGGGCTGGCGTCGCTGAGCCTGGCCTCGCTGACCGTCAACACCCTGGGCAAGCGGTCGGTGCGCCGCACCCGGCCGGTGCTGGACCCGGTGCCGCTGTCCCGGCAGCTCAAGCGGCAGCCGATCACCACCTCCTTCCCGTCCGGCCACTCCGCGTCGGCCGCCGCCTTCGCGGCCGGGGTCGCGCTGGAGTCCCCGGCGTGGGGCGCGGTGGTGGCGCCGGTGGCGTTCTCGGTGGCGACCTCCCGGGTGTACACCGGCGCGCACTTCCCGAGCGACGTGCTGGCCGGTGCGGCGCTCGGCGTCGGCGCGGCGTTCGTGGTGCGCAAGCTGGTGCCGACCCGGGCGGCGGCCCGCCCGGTGGCCCGGCCGCGCGCGGACGCCCCCGCCCTGCCGGACGGCGAGGGCCTGGTGATGGTCGCCAACCGCGCCTCGGGCACCGCCGACCGGGTGCGGGCGCTGCACGACGCGCTGCCGCAGGCGGAGATCGTGGAGTGCGAGCCGGAGGAGGTCCGGGCCGAGCTGGACAAGGCGGCGGCACGGGCCCGGGTGCTCGGGGTGTGCGGCGGCGACGGCACGGTGAACGCGGGCGCCGAGGTCGCGCTGCTGCACAGTCTGCCGCTGGCGGTGCTGCCCGGCGGCACCCTGAACCACTTCGCGTACGACCTCGGGGTGGAGGACGCCGCCGGGCTTGCCGCCGCCGTCCGCGCGGGCGAGGCGGTCCAGGTGGACGTCGGCAAGTTCACCGCCGACGACCGCTCCAGCGTCTTCCTGAACACCCTGAGCCTGGGCGTCTACCCGGAGCTGGTGCGCGAGCGCGAGCACTGGTCGCCCCGGATCGGCGGCTGGGCGGCGGGGGTGCTGGGCGCGGTGAAGGTGCTGCGCGCCGACCGGCATCCGCTGGTGGTCCAGGCGGCCGGCAAGCAGCACCCGCTGTGGATGCTGTTCATCGGCAACGGCGTCTACCGCCGCAGCGGCCTGGGCGCCGGACGCCGTACGGAGCTGTCGGACGGCCCGCTGGACGTGCGGGTGGTGCACGGCAACGGCTGGCCGACGCTCCGCCTGCTGGCGGCCGCCGTGGCGGGCCCGCTCAGCCGGTCCCAGGGCCATGCGGCGGTCCAGCTCGGCCGGCTGCGCCTGTCTGGCCTCGCGCCGGGCACCCCGCTGGCGTACGACGGCGAGGTCACCTCGGTGTCCGGCACGGTGACGGTGGAGAAGCTGCCGGAGATCCTCACGGCGTACAGCCCGCGCCCGAACCCCTCCTGATGGGGCGTCAGTCCGTATCGCGGAACGGCGGTCTCAGCATCCGGTTCGCGGGCGTACCGTGACGTCATGCCGGAGACACGCGAGACCGCCGTCTACACCCATGGCCACCACGAGTCGGTGCTGCGTTCGCACACCTGGCGCACGGCCGCCAACTCGGCCGCGTACCTGCTCGGTTCACTCGAACCGGGCATGCGCGTCCTCGACATCGGATGCGGCCCCGGCACCATCACCGCCGACCTCGCCGCGCTGGTCCCCGACGGCCGGGTGACCGGCGCCGACCGCGCCCCGGCCATCCTGGAGCAGGCCCGCGCCACGGCCGAGGAACGGGGTCTGACGAACGTGGACTTCGAGGTGGCCGACGTGCACGCCCTCGGCCACCCCGACGGCACCTTCGACGTGGTCCACGCCCATCAGGTGCTCCAGCACGTGGGCGACCCGGTGGGCGCGCTGCGCGAGATGGCCCGGGTAACCCGGCCGGGCGGGCTGATCGCGGTGCGCGACGCGGACTACGCGGCCATGACCTGGTACCCGGCCGTACCCGGCCTGGACGACTGGCTGGACCTGTACCGGCGCGTCGCGCGGGCCAACGGCGGCGAACCGGATGCCGGCCGGCGGCTGCGGAGCTGGGCGCTGGCGGCCGGGCTGAGCGACATCACCGCCACCTCCGGTACCTGGACGTACGCCACCCCCGAGGAACGTGCCTGGTGGAGCGGCCTGTGGGCGGACCGTACGCTCGCCTCCGCGTACGCGGGCCGCGCGGTGGAGGGCGGCCACGCCACGCCGGAGGAGCTGCGCGCGGTGTCCGACGCCTGGCGGGAGTGGGGGCGGCGGGAGGACGGCTGGTTCGCCGTCCTGCACGGCGAGATCCTGTGCCGCAAGCCCGCCTGAACACCCGTCCGAACACCACGGCGGGCGACACCCGAGCGACGCCCGCCATGACGGAGTACGGCCCTAGGTGTATTGACCCGCAGGGTTGTTCACACGGTTGATGGGTGGGTGGCCGCCGAGTGCGGTGTGGCAGCGGTGGTGGTTGTAGGTGTGGAGGAAGTCTGTCAGAGCTTCGGTGCGTTCGGTGTTGGTGGTGTAGGGCCGCTGGTAGGCCCATTCGTCGAGCAGGGTGCGGTTGAAGCGTTCGACCTTGCCGTTGGTCTGCGGCCGGTAGATGCGGGTGAGTTTGCCGGCCGCGCCGAGGTCGGCCAGTGCCTGTTGCCAGGCGAAGCTCTTGCGGTAGGGCCAGGCGTTGTCGGTCAGGACCCGCTCGATGCGGGTGATGCCGTGCTCGGCGAAGAAGGCTGCGGCCCGCCGTAGGAAGTCGGCGCAGGTGAGGGCCTTCTCGTCCGCGTGGACCTCGCTGTAGGCCAGGCGGGAGTGATCGTCGACGGCGGAATGGATGTAGTCGAAGCCCACGCTGTTGCGCCGGGCCCGGCCGGCCTGCCGGCCCAGCACCTTGTGGCCGCCGCCGTCGGGGATGCGGCCGAGCTTCTTGACGTCGACGTGGACCAGCTCGCCGGGACGGGCGCGTTCGTAGCGGCGGATGACCTGCCCGGTGGGGCGGTCGATGAACGCCAGGCGGTTCAGGCCGTGCCGGAGCAGGATGCGGTGCACGGTGGAGGCGGGCAGGCCCAGGACCGGCCCGATGCGTGCCGGGCCCAGCTTGCGCTCTTGTCGCAGCCTGCAGACCTGCGCCTCGGTGGCGGCTGCGGTCCGGTGCGGTGTCGTGCGGGGACGGCTGGAGCGGTCGAGGAGTCCGCTCTCGCCCTCTGAGTGCCAGCGCCGGATCCACTTGTGGGCTGTGGGACGGGAGATGCCCATCTCGGCGGCGACATGCGCGACGGGACGGCCGGAGCGGACACGTTCGACGAGCAGTCGCCTGCCGTGAACGGTCAGCCGGGCATTACGGTGGGACACGAAGGCCTCCGTGCGGTGAAGATTCGACACCTCCACCACACACGGGGGCCTTCGCCATGATCAAGCCCTGCCTGCGTTAACAACGCTCGTGATCAATACACCTAGGGGGTGTCTTTCCGATCATCGGATCGTTGGTCTGGGTGTGAGGGATGGGGAGATTTCTGATGCCGCCTGGGCGGTGATTGAACCGTTGTTGCCGCCTGCGGGCCGGGCGCGAGGCCGTTGGCGGGATCACCGTCAGGTCCTTGAGGGCATCGTGTTCAAGTTCCGTACCGGTCTGCCCTGGAGGGACCTGCCCGAGCGGTTCGGCCCGTGGCAGACCGTGCACGGACGCTTCGCCCGCTGGGCTGGCGACGGCACTTTCGACCGCCTCCTGGCCGCCGCCCAGTCACGGGCGGAGGTGGACTGGCTGGTCGCGATCGACTCCACGACCGTCCGTGCCCACCAGCACACCGCCGCCAAAGGGGGCTCGAAGAACGAGGCCTTGGACGCTCCCGCGGCGGGCTGACCAGCAAAGTCCACCTTGCCTGCGACGGCCTGGGCAGGCCGCTGGCTTTCCTGCTCACCGGCGGCAACCGCAACGACTGCACCCAGGCCGAAGCCGTCATCGACGCGATCCGCGTCGCCGGACCCGGGCCGGGAAGATCACGGACCCGCCCCGACCACGTCGTCGCGGACAAGGGCTACTCCGCCCGCGCCTTCCGGGCCTACCTGCGCCGACGCGGGATCAAGGCCACGATCCCCGAACGCATCGACCAACTCGCCGGCCGCAGACGGCGCCGGGAACGGCCCTGCGGATTCGACAGGGCCGCCTATCGGCGACGCAACGTGGTCGAACGCTGCTTCCACCGCCTCAAACAATGGCGCGGCATCGCCACCCGCTACGACAAACGCCCCGACCGCTACCTCGCCGCCATCACCCTCGCCAGCACCCTCATCTGGCTCGACCGATGATCGACAAGACACCCCCTAGGGCCTCTCGTTTGGATCAGGCCGGGCTCGCGTGCCCCGGCACCGCGCCTCGCCGCGTTGTCGTCACTCGCCATGGCTCCGCCATGACTCCCTCCTCCGCCTTGCGATCCACGGCACCGGACCCCGCTCCCTGATCCGGCCTGATCCAAACGGCAGACCCTAGCTCACCACGGCCTCGCCCACCAGCAGCCGGGCGGTGGCCGCGATGTTCGCGGCGTCGATGCCGGCCGCGTGCAGCTGCTCGTCGGGCGCGGCGGAACCCGGCATCATCCGCACCGCGAGACGGACCAGGCGCGGTACGGGACGTCCGTCGGTGAAGGCTTCCACGACCGCGTCGCCGATGCCGCCCTCCTCGTGGTGGTCCTCGACCGTGACCAGGCAGCCGGTGTCGTCGGCGGCCTTGCGCAGCGTCTCCACGTCGACGGGCTTGACCGAGTACAGGTCGATGACCCGCACCTTGATGCCCTCCTCAGCGAGTTTGTCGGCGGCCGTCAGCGCCTCCTGCACGGTGACCCCGGCCGCGACGACGGTGAGCCGGTCCTCCTCGCTGGAGCGCAGCACCTTGCTGCCGCCCACGGGGAACTCCTCG
Organism: Streptomyces seoulensis; assembly: GCF_004328625.1. Lineage (NCBI taxonomy): Bacteria > Bacillati > Actinomycetota > Actinomycetes > Kitasatosporales > Streptomycetaceae > Streptomyces > Streptomyces seoulensis. Next base: position 5,260,890 of record NZ_CP032229.1, on the reverse strand, counting down.
TCGGCGTCGTAGATGACCGGGCTCTCACCGCGCGAGGTGCGCAGGTAGCGGATGCCGTCCAGGTCGGCCATGGCCGCGACCAGGCGGGCGGTCTGGTTGGCGTCGCAGGGGTAGAGCACGGTGGAGCCGTAGACGGACCGGAACATCGCCAGGTCCTCCACGCCCATCTGCGAGGGGCCGTCCTGCCCGATGGCCACGCCCGCGTGCGAGCCGACCAGGTTGATGCCGGCGTCGCTGATGGAGGCCATGCGCACGAAATCGTAGGCGCGGCTGAAGAAGGCCGCGAAGGTGGACGCGTACGGCAGCCAGCCGCGTGCCGACATCCCGACCGCCGAGGCGACCATCTGCTGCTCGGCGATGAAGGACTCGAAGAAGCGCTCGGGGTGCTCCTCGGCGAAGACGCCGGTACGGGTGGAGTCGCCGACCTCGCCGTCCAGGGCGACGACGTCGCCGCGCGCGGTGCCGAGCGCGGCCAGCGCCTTGCCGAAGGCGTCGCGGGTGGCGACCTCCTCGCCCTTGTCGAAGCGGGGCAGGCTCAGCGGCTCGTGGGCGACCTTCTCCGGGGTCGCGGCCGGCGGCTCGCTGACGTGGACGCGGATGTCGCGGGGACCGCCCAGCTCCTCGATGGCCTCCGCGGCGTCGGGCAGCGGCTTGCCGTGCTTGCCCTCCTTGTCCTCCACGGCGGCGACGCCCTTGCCCTTGAGGGTGCGGGCGATGATCGCGGTGGGGCGGTCCTTGGTGGACTCGGCCTCGCTGTAGGCGCGGTCGATGGCGGCGACGTCGTGGCCGTCGATCTCCACGGTGTGCCAGCCGAACGCCTGGAAGCGGCGGGCGTAGGCGTCCAGGTCATGGCCGTGCCGGGTCTGGCCGCGCTGGCCGAGCCGGTTGACGTCCACGATGACGGTGAGGTTGTCCAGCTTGTCGTACGCGGCGGCCTCGGCGGCCTCCCAGACCGAGCCCTCGGCCATCTCGCTGTCGCCGCACACCACCCAGACGCGGTAGTCGGAGTGGTCCAGCCGCTTGCCCGCCAGCGCGATGCCGACGCCGACCGGGAAGCCCTGGCCGAGGGAGCCGGTGGCCGTCTCCACCCAGGGCAGCCGGCGCGGGGTCGGGTGGCCCTCCAGACGGCTGCCGAGCTTGCGGAAGGTGAGCAGTTCGGCGTCGTCGATGGCGCCGGCCGCCTTGAAGACGGAGTACATCAGCGGGGACGCGTGTCCCTTGGAGAGGATGAAGCGGTCGTTCGCCGGATGGTCGGGGCGTTCGAAGTCGTAGCGCAGATGGTTGGCGAGCAGCACGGCCATCAGATCGGCCGCGGACATCGAGGAGGTGGGGTGTCCGGATGCCGCGGCGTCCGCGGCCCGGACGCTGTCCACCCGCAACTGCTGACCGAGTTCGGCGAGTTCGTCGTTGTTCATGGGTCTCCTTTCCGCGAGTCCGAGGCGACTCGGACGGTCCTCGGCACACCGGGCGGGCTGCCCGGCCCCCGAGGGCCCCGGCCCGTCACGCTGTGTGACCGGCCGCGGGCGCCCCGGTGGTGCGGCTCGTCCGAGGTCTTCCGCGTAACCGGGGTGACGGCACCCAAACCACCTTCACGTCACCCGGCCGCCGCGCACGCCCCCCGAAGCACGACGACGCCCTGTGCGCACCTCCCGGCCCCAACTAGGCTTCTGGGAATGGAGATTCTTGGCGCCACACTGCGCATCTGTGTCGACGACCTCGAGACCGCGGTCCCGTTCTACGAGCGGCTGGCGGGCGGCACCGCCCTGCGTTTCGAGCGCGGCGGGGTGGAAGTGGCCGCGATCGGGTCGTTCCTGCTGATGAGCGGGCCGGAGGCGGAGCTGGAGGTGCTGCGCAAGGTGACGGCCACGATCGCCGTGAAGGACGTCGAGGAGGCGCACCGGCTGCTCGCGGACCTGGGCGCGCAGATCATCGCAGGTCCGGTGCCGACGCCGGTGGGCCGGAACCTGCTGGTGATGCACCCGGACGGCACGATCTTCGAGTACGCCGACCAGTCGGGGGCCTGAGCCTCAGCCGCGCATCTCCGCGGTGAGCGCCCAGCGCTCGTGGTCGCGCCACTCCCCGTCGACCTGGATCATGGCGGGCGAGAAGCCCTCCAGCCGGAACCCGGCGCCGCGCGCGAGCGCGATGGACGCGGTGTTGCCGGGCTGCACGTTGATCTCCAGCCGGTGCAGCCCGAGCGGCCCGAAGGCGTATCCGATCACCAGCTCAAGGCCCTCCCGCATCAGCCCCCGCCCGGCCGCGTGCGCGAACGCCCCGTAGCCGAGCGCCCCGCACTGGAAGCCGCCCCGGACGATGTTGTTGATGTTGATGAACCCGGCGATGTCCCAGCTGTCCCGCTCGCACACCAGGAACCCGGCCCGCGCGGCGTCGCCGAGCAGCCGCCCGGCGTAGGCGGCGTACGCCTCGTCGTTGTCCGGCATCACCAGCCACGGCCGGTGCAGGTCCTTGCTCTCCCTGGACCGCGCGGTGAACTCACCGCCGTCCTCCATCCGGAACCGGCGGACGGCCACCCGGGGGCCCTGGGCGAGGTAGTGGGGTGCGGTGTGCGGCATCCGGCCAGCCTACGCCCGGCCGCCGGCCGGAAGTCACCGCAGCGCGGGCTCCTCCAGTGTCAACGTGCCCGCGTCCGCGTCCAGTTCGGCCGGAAGGCCGAAGGGGATCGTCAGGGCGTCCGGGCAGTGCCCGAACCCGGCGCCCTCCAGGACCGGGACGCCCAGCGGGGCCAGCCGGTCGGCGAGCATCGGGCGGAGGGAGTCGTAGGGGTCGCAGTCCTGCCAGGAGCCGAGGAGCACGCCACGGACGCCGTCCAGCCAGCCGGCGCGCAGCAGCTGGGTGAGGTAGCGGTCCAGCCGGTACGTCTCCTCCCCCACGTCCTCCAGGCAGAGCAGGCCGCCCGCGGCGGAGGGGCGGGCGTGCGGGGTGCCGAGTTCCGCCGCGAGGAGGGAGAGGCAGCCGCCGAGGGTGGTGCCCCGGGCGCGGCCGGGGACGAGGGGCTTGCCGTCGGTGGCGATCCGCTGGATCTTCTCCGGGGTGAAGAGGGTCGCGTGCAGGTGGTCGCGGGCGCGCTCGCTGCCGAGGAAGTCGACCCCGGCGGCCATCGGGCCGTGCAGGGTGACGAGGTCCAGACGGGTGGCGAACGCCTCGTGCAGGGCGGTGATGTCGCTGAAGCCGACGAACACCTTCGGGCCGGCCGCGCGCATCGCCTCCCAGTCGAGCAACTCGGCCATCCGCTGGGCGCCGTAGCCGCCGCGCGCGCAGAGCACCGCGTCGATTTTGGGGTCGCACCAGGCCCGCTGAAGGTCCTCGGCGCGGTCGGCGTCGGTTCCCGCGAGGTAGCCGAACTGGCTGTGCCGGTCGAGCACATGGGGTGCGGCGACCGGTTCGAGGCCCCAGCCGCGCAGCACGTCGAGACCGGCGCGCAGCCGTTCCCCGGGTACCGGCCCGCTGGGCGCCACCACGGCCACGCGGGCGCCGGGGGCGAGACGGGTGGGACGCTCAAGTTGCTTCACGTGCCGAGCTCCAGTTTCGGGACGCCGGGCAGGTCGAAGCCGAACACCTGGGCGTACAGGGACAGTTCGGCCTGCGTCGCGCGGACCATGGTGTCGGCGCGGCGGAAGCCGTGGCCTTCTCCGGCGAAGGTCAGGTAGGCGTGCGGGACACCCCGGCCCGCGACGCTCTCGAGGAAGTGCTCGCACTGCTCGGGGGCGCAGATCACGTCGTCCAGCCCCTGGAGGAGCAGGAAGGGGGCGGAGAGCCGGTCGGCACGGTGGGTGGGCGAGCGTTCGGTGTAGCGGTCGGGGACCTCGGCCACGGGACCGACCAGGGACTCCAGGTAGCGGGACTCGAAGTCGTGGGTGCGGCCGGGGCCCCAGGTGGTGAGGTCGAGAATGGGATAGCTGATCGTGCCGCAGGCGTAGACGTCGGTGCCGGTCAGGGAGGCCGCGGTGGTCCAGCCGCCCGCGCTGCCGCCCCGGATCGCCAGCCGGTCCCGGTCGGCCGTGCCCTCCTCGGCCAGCGCGAGGGCGACCGTCGCGCAGTCCTCCACGTCGACCACGCCCCACTGGTGCCGCAGCCGCTCCCGGTACTCACGCCCGTACCCGGTGGAGCCGCCGTAGTTGACCTCGGCGACGCCGATGCCGCGCGAGGTGAAGGCGGCGATGGCCATGTCCAGCACCAGCGGGACCCGGCTGGTCGGGCCGCCGTGCGCCCAGATCACATACGGTGGCAACTCACCCTCGGGTCCGGTGACTTCGGGGTGCCGGGGCGGATAGACGTGCGCGTGCACCTCGCGGCCGCCGGGTCCGGTGAAGGTGCGGACCTCGGGCTCGGGGTAGTACGCGGGGTCGACGGGGTCCCGGTGGTGGGCGCCGACCGTGCGGGCGCGGCCGGTGCCGGTGTCCAGCTCGATCACCTCGTAACCGGTGCGCGGACTCGCGCCGATGGCCGCGACCCGGCTGCCGTGGGCGGCGAGGGAGGAGTCGAACTCGGTCCAGGGACCGGCCGCGTCGGCGATCTCACCGGTCTCCGGGTCGAGTATCCCGAGCACGGCCGAGCCGCGCCCGTGCAGCACCGCGAGCAGCCCGTCGGCCAAGGGTACGAACCAGCGCAGGCCGGGCTTCCACAGCGGCCCGCCGAACTCCTCCTGGCGCGGGCACAGCGGGACGCCGTCCCGGTACAGGTTCCACCAGCCGCCCCGGTCGCTCGCGTACAGCAGCCGCCCGTCCGGCGCCCACTCCACCTGCGCGATCGCCTCGTCCTCGCCCCCGGCGACGGTGCGCGCCTCCCGGAACCGGCCGTCCTCGCCGATCTCCGCGACGAGCAGCTCGGTGCCGTCCCAGGGCATGCGCGGATGGTCCCAGGCGAGCCAGGCGGCCCGGGTCCCGTCCGGGGAGACGCGGGCGCCGGTGACGAACCGGTGCCGTTCCTCGCTGAGTTCGCGTACGGCCGACCGGTCCTCGGCGGCCGACCCGTCCAGCGGTACGGCGGCCAGCACCCGCCGTACGTCACCGCTGCCCTCGCCGGTGAACTCCTCCAGCACGCAGCGGACTTCGCCGCGCTCTGTGTCCAACTCCGGCTCGGCCCAGCGCAGTCCGCCGCCCACCTGGGACAGCGGGGTGAGCGGGACCGGGTCGCCGCCGGGCTCGTAGCGGTAGAGCCGCTGGTCGGCGAAGTGGGTGAAGACGACCAGGGGGCGGTCGGTGCCGGGGGCCGCGGTCCAGGGGCGGCCGCCGTACTCGTGGACGCGGTTGCGCACGTTCCACGGCGGCGGCAGCACCGGCTCCTCGGCGCCGGCGGCCGTGCGGCGCACCAGGGCGCGGCGGCCGCCCTCGGCGGGCCGGGGCTCGGTCCACCAGACCTCGTCCCCGACGAACCCCACCCACTCGGGGTGTCCGTCGTGCGCGGCGGCGAGCGCCGGGTCGATGGGCGACGGCCAGGAGCCGTACGGCAGGACGTGCATCTCTTCCCCCATGTCGTCAGGCCGTCCGCAGGAAGCGGTCGAGGACGCGGACGCCGAACTGGAGCGCCTCCACCGGCACCCGTTCGTCCACCCCGTGGAACAGCGCCTGGTAGTCGAAGCCTTCGGGCAGCCGCAGCGGTGCGAACCCGTAGCCCGCGATGCCGAGCCGGGAGAACTGCTTGGCGTCGGTACCGCCGGACATGCAGTACGGGACGACGTGCGCGCCCGGCGCGAACTCCTCGACGGCCGCACGCATCTTGCCGAACAGCGCTGCGTCCAGCGGGGCTTGGAGGGCGACCTCGCGGTGCACGTACTCCCAGTCGACGTCCGGTCCGGTGAGCCGGTCCAACGTGGACTCGAACTCCTCCTCGCCGCCCGGCAGGAAGCGCCCGTCGATGTGCGCGTGGGCCTCGCCGGGGATGACGTTGACCTTGTAACCGGCTTCCAGCATCGTCGGGGTGGCGCTGTTGCGGACGGTGGACTCGACCAGCTTGGCGGCCGGGCCGAGCTTGTCCAGCAGCAGTTCCATGTCGTCGAAGTCGGCTTCCAGACCGTACAGTTCCGCGAGTTCCGTGAGCGCGGCCCGTACGGTCGGGGTGATGCGCAGCGGCCACTGGTGCTCGCCGATCCGGGTGACGGCGGCGGCAAGCCGGGTCACCGCGTTCTCCCGGTTCACCTTGGAGCCGTGCCCGGCACGGCCGCCCGCGCTGAGCCGCAGCCAGCCGGTGCCCCGCTCCCCCGCCGCGACGGGGTAGATCTCGCGCCCGGTGCCGTCGTGGAAGGTGAAGGCGCCGGACTCCCCGATGGCCTCCGTACAGCCCTCGAACAGCTCGGGGTGCCGGTCGGCGAGGAAGCCGGAGCCGTCCTCGGCGCTGGCCTCCTCGTCGGCGGTGAAGGCGATGACGAGGTCCCGGCGCGGCCGTACGCCCTGCCGGGCCCAGCCGCGCAGCACGGCCAGGATCATCGCGTCCATGTTCTTCATGTCGACCGCGCCGCGCCCCCAGACCACACCGTCGCGGACCTCGCCGGAGAAGGGGTGCACGCTCCAGTCGGCGGCTTCGGCGGGCACCACGTCCAAGTGTCCGTGGACCAGCAGCGCGTCGGCGGACGGGTCGGTGCCCGGCACCCGGGCGACGACGTTGCCGCGCCCCGGTGTCCGCTCCAGCACCAGCGGTTCGAGCCCGGCACCGGCGAGCCGCTCGGCCGCGTACTCGGCGGCGGGCCGCTCCCGGCAGTCGCCGCCGCCCCGGTTGGTGGTGTCGATCCGGATCAGCTCGGAGGTGAACTCGACCACCTCGTCCAGCGCTTGCTGGTCAGCCATACTGCTCCTCCACGGCGGCCGAGGCGATCGTGGTGACCGCCTTGAACGTGCGAATCGCCTCGTACATCGTGCCGTTGGTGTACGCCACCTTGCGCTCCCCGATCCGCGCGACCCCGGGCACCACAGTGGCGGCCATCGCCAGATGCTCGGCGTCGAACTCCACGGCGACCGTGAACGGCCCCTGCTCCGACGGCTCCTGGCGCACCGCGAGCCGCGCCGCCTCCTTGGCCGCCGCGCGGATGTCGGCGGCGGTGCGGCCCGGGGTACGGCAGACGGCCGCGTACCGCGAGACATGGTCCTTGACCGCGACCTTCAGCGCCTCGGGTGCGTAGCCGAGCGCGTCCTCGCAGGTCAGGTCGTCCCCGGTGACCAGCACCACGGGCACCCCGTACTCCGCGACGACCCGCGCGTTGAGCAGGCCCTCGCTGGCGCGTTCGTCGTTGAGCCAGACGCCGGTGATCTGGTTGGCGAGGTAGGTGTGGGCGAGGACGCCCTCCATGCCGGCCCCCGTGTGGTAGCCGAGGAAGGCGACGCCGTCGACGTCGCCGTGCTGGACGCCCTCCACCATGGACAGCGCCTTGTGCCGTCCGGTCAGCATCTCGACCCGCTCGTCCAGGTTCTCCAGCAGCAGGTTGCGCATGGTCCAGTGGGCCTCGTTCACGAGCACCTGGTCGGCGCCGCCGTCGAAGAAGCCCTGGGCGGCGGCGTTCACGTCGGAGGTGAACATCCCCCGGCACCGCTCCCACTGCGGCGTCCCCGGCAGCACGTCGGCGGGCCAGGTGACCCCGGTGGCGCCTTCCATGTCGGCACTGATGAGGATCTTCATGCCGCGCAGGTTACGCGCCCGGCCCGGCGGCGGCTACGACCCGGTCCCCGGCCGCCGCCCGGCACGGGCTGTTCTCACTCGCGCGCCAGCACGAACCACCGGGCCGGCAGGTCGATACGGGTGCCGTCCGGGAAGTGCTCGGTCTGCGGCAGGACCGTCTCGCCGGTGGCCAGGATCTTCAGTCCCGCCTCGGCCAGCAGGCGGGGGATCTCCTCGTCCCCGGCGTCCGCCGGCTTGAGGTCGTGGTGGAAGACGCGGCGGAGCTTCGGCGGCGGCCCGGCGGGGCCGTCGGCCGCCCGCTTCAGGACGTCACGGGACGCGGAGGTCAGTTCCACGACGAAGGCCCGGCCCGCCTCACCGAGCAGCTCGGCCACGGCGGCGGCGACCAGGGGCCGGGCGGCGGGCTCGCTCTGGTGGATGACGGCGCGCATGTAGACGTTGCTGTCCCCGAGCCGGTCGTGCAGGTCGCGCACGGCGTCGGTGTCGGTCAGGTCCAGCTGCTCGAACTCGGCGGCGGCCCCGGCCGTGGCCCGGCGGGCGTGGTCGATCGCGGCGTCCGAGAGGTCGACGCCGACCGCGCGGGCGAACCGGGTGGCGAGGTAGCGGGTCTGGGTGCCGTTGCCGCAGCCCAGGTCCACGATGACGCGGCCGGCCTCGGCGTGCGGCAGCAGGAGATCGCTGTGCGGCCCGGCGGTCAGCGCGGGGTCGGAGTCCCAGATCGCGTCACCCTCCTCGTCGGAGGTCTCACGCCAGAAACTCTCCCAGTTGGAGCGGTAGCCGTCGGAAACGTTCACTGCGATCTCCCCAGAGTCGGTGCCATGATCGGGATATCGCGCCTACTGCCCCCCGGCAAGAGGTCCAAGGGCACTTTTACGGGATCAGCGCCTGCTCGAACCACACCGTCTTGCGGCGCCCGCTCGTGGTGGCGCCCCACTCCTTCGCCAGCCGGCTGACCACGCCAAGGCCCCGGCCCGCCTCGTCGTCCGGCCCGGCGGTGCGCATGTCCGGCAGCTCCGGTTCCTCGTCCGTGACCTCGAACAGCAGATCACCGGCGCGGACCACGCGCAGCCCGACGGGGCCGTGGCCGCCGTGCCGTACCGCGTTGGTGACGACCTCGCTGACCAGCAGCAGCGCGGTGTCCACCGCCTCGGGCAGCCCCCACTCCAGCAGGCGCTCGTGGACCAGGCGCCGGGCGCGGGAGACCTCGCGCGGGGCGGACTCCAGCTGCCACTGGGCCACGTGCTCGTCGGGGATGCCGTTGAGCCGGGCCATCAGCAGGGCCACGTCGTCCTTGCGGCCGCCCCGCGTGTTGAGGGCGCGGATGATGGTGTCGCAGGCGGCGTCCATGGAGGCGGCCGGGTGCGCGGCGGACTCGCAGAGCGCGGCCAGCCCCTCCCCGATGTCGGAGCCGCGCACCTCGACCAGGCCGTCCGTGCACAGAACGAGCCGGTCGCCGGGCGCGACCCGTACCGTGATGGCCTCGAAGGGCACTCCGCCGACCCCGACGGGCGCGCCGGTGGGCAGTTCGAGCAGTTCGCTGCCGCCGTCCGCCGCGCGGACCAGTACGGGCGGGATGTGCCCGGCGTTGGCGATCTGCAACTCGCCCCGGATCGGGTCGTAGACGGCGTAGAGACAGGTGGCGAGGTAGTTCTCGCCGAGCCTGCGGGCCAAGTCGTCCAGGTTGCGCAACAGTTGGGCGGGCGGGGTCTCCAGCGCGGCCATGGTCTGGACGGCGGTGCGCAACTGGCCCATCATCGCTGCCGAGTTGAGCCCATGACCCATCACGTCGCCGACGACCAGCGCGGTGCGCGAGCCGGGCAGTTTGACGGTGTCGAACCAGTCGCCGCCGATCCGGCCGAGCAGGGTGCCGGGGAGATAGCGGGTCGCCACGTCGCATCCGGCCATGCGCGGGGTGACCTGCGGCAGCATGCTGTCCTGGAGGGTCTCGGCGACGTTCTCCTGGTACGTGTACATGCGCGCGTTGTCGAGCACCAGCCCGGCGCGGGCGGCGAGTTCGGCGCCGGTGGTGCGGTCCATGCCGTCGAAGGGCAGCCGGTCGGCGCGGCGCAGCAACACCATGAAGCCGAGGACGACATTGCGGGCCTTGAGCGGGACGATCAGCAGGGAGCGGCCGTTGATCAGCGGCCTGAGGTCCCGCTTCTCGAACTCGCCGGAGATCCGGTTGCCCAGTTCGTCGCTGATCCTGGGGATGAGCACCGGTTCGCCGGTGACCATGCACTGGTAGAACGGCGTGTGCTCGGGGAAGGCGAACGCCTCGCCGACCGGCACGGTGTCGTCCCAGCGGCCGGGTTCGTCGTTGTGCTCGACCCAGACCCGGTGCATCAGGGTGCTGGCGTCGGGCGGCCCGTCGGGGAAGCCCTCGCCCGCGAGGACGGCGGAGCGCAGGTGGGTGCCGGCGAAGTCCGCGAACCGGGGTACGGCCGCGCTGGTGACCTCGCGGATGGTCTCCCCGAGGTCGAGGGAGGTGCCGATGGCGGAGCTGACCTCGTTGAGGAACTCCAGCCGCTCGCGTACGGCCGCGTACTCCAGGTCGGCCAGGGCGTCGGCCGGGATCAGGGGCTCGCTGCGGGGGTGCGGGACAACGCTGTCGGAGCGGCCGGGGCGCCGGGGCACCCCCCAGTACGGGGTGACGGGGACCCGCTCGTACTGACTGAACTCCATTACCGGGTAGCCGAGTTCAAGGACCTGGGAGACGATGCGGGCGCTGAGTCCCGGGCCCATGTTGGGCAGGATCTCGGGGAGCCTGCGCTCCAGGTCGGCGGCGGTGGGCAGTTCGGTGTGGCGGGCGAAGCCGGGCGCGATGCGCTCGGTGCTCTCGTCCGGGTGGCCGCGCTCCTCGCGCAGCCGGGTGGCGTCGGCGGCGAGCACCAGCAGCCGGGAGGGGCCCGGCCCGACCAGCGGGTAGGCCCACCACAGCACGTCGATCCGCTCGTCGTCCCCGCGTCCGGCCGGGGTGAGCCGGGCGCGGCCCGCGGTGGGGTAGCCGGTGTGGACGCCGAGGGAGGTCTCCAGGTCGGAACCGTCCCCGTCGTCGGACGTGCCGTCCGGGAGGTCGTCCGGCAGGGCGCCGGAGACGGGCAACAGGTCCGCGACGGGCTGTCCGACGGCCGCGTCCCGGCCGGCGCCGAACATCCGCCCGGCGCCGCTGCTCCAGTGGGACACCAGGCCCGCGTGGTCGACGATCACCACGGCCAGCGGAATCCGGCCCGCCGCGGGGTGCTCCGCACCGCGGCCGGGAGACGCGTCCCGCTCGCTGCCACGGTCCATGGCCCAGGCCCTCTCTCCCCACGGCTGTACGCGAACGATCAATACCGCCCGCCACTACCGTACGGGGGAGTCACGTCGCCGTGTGTGGCAAACCGCGAATTCCGTCCCCGGAGATCCCGCCCGGGTCGAGAGGGCTGGTAACCCTCAGTCCTCGTGCCCCAGTTGCAGGTCACGTTCGGTGCGGCCGCCGCCCGCGACCTGGAGGACCGTGGCGACCGGCGGGTAGCCGGCCGCGATGACGGTGTACTCGCCGGAGGAGAGGTCGACGAAGCGGAAGGTGCCGTCGGCGCCCGTGGTGAGGGTGTCGACGACGTTCCCGGCCGCGTCGAGCAGGGTCACCCGGGCGTCCTCCACGGCACGCCCTCCCCCGGCCCGCACCGTGCCCTTCAGTACGGCTCCGCCCGCGAGTTCGACGTCCTGCCGGGTCTCGCGGGACGCCTGGACGGTGACCGGGAGGGCCGCCGGACGGAAGGCGGGGGCGCTGGCGGCGAGGGTGTACTCCCCAGCGACCAGCTCGCCGATGACGTAGCCGCCCTCACGCCCGCTGCGGGTGGCGGCGACGACCTCGCCGTGCACGTTGGTGAGCGTGACGGTGGCGTCGCGTACGGGGCTGCCGTCGGCGGTGAGCACGGCCCCCGCGAGGCGCCCGGCGCCGCCGAGGACCACGTCCAGCTCGACGGGTCGTTCGCCGACGGTGACGGAGACGGCCTGCGGCTGGTGGCCGCCGGCCGCCGCGATGAGCACGTAGGAGCCGGCGCCGGGCGTGGCCAGCGCGTAGCGGCCGTCGTCGCCGCTGGCGCCCCGGCCGATCTGCACCCCGCCGACGTCGATGAGGGTGAGCGCGGCGCGGGGCACCACGGTGCCGTCCGGGTGCTGGACGGTGCCGCAGACCGCGATCCCGGCGGTGTGCGGCACACGGGTCTGGGGCGGTACGGGGATGCCCGGGACGGTGTCCGGGTCGGTGGCGGTGGGGGCGTGCTGGGACACCAGGGGTTTCTCCTTGAGGAAGAAGGCGATGATCAGGCCGAGGACGAGCACCGGCACCAGGTACAGGAAGATCCGGGGCATGGCGTCGGCGTAGGCGTGGATGTAGGCGTCCCGCAGCGCCGGGGGCAGCGCGTGCACGAGCTGCGGGGTGATCGCCTCGGGGTCGGGGAGCGCGGCGGAGGCGTCCGGCGGGAGGTCCTCGCGCAGCGCGTCGGTGAGCCGGTCGGCGAAGAGGGTGCCGAAGATGGCGGCGCCTACGCTGCCGCCGATCTGCCGGAAGTAGTTGTTGGCGCTGGTGGCGGTGCCGAGGTCGGCGGGGCGTACGGAGTTCTGCACGGCGAGCACCAGCACGGGCATGACCAGGCCGATGCCGGTGCCGAGGACGGCCATCCAGACGCTGTACGACAGCCGGGGGGTGTCGACCTCCAGCCGGGAGAGCAGCCACATGCCGAGCGCGGCGAGCGCGGCGCCGATCACCGGGTAGAGCTTGTAGCGGCCGGTGCGGCTGATGAGCTGGCCGCCGACGATGGAGGCGCCGACGATGCCCGCCATCATGGGCAGCATCAGCAGGCCGGACTCGGTGGCGCTGGCGCCGTCGACCATCTGGAGGAAGGTCGGCAGATAGCTGGCCGCGCCGAACAGGGCGACGCCGATCACCAGACCGACCAGGCCGGTGATGTTGAAGACGGAGTCCCGGAACAGTCGCAGCGGGATGAGGGGTTCGGCGGCGAAGCGCTCGGCGGCGACGAAGAGGATCACGGCGGCGACCGCGCCCGCGCCGAGGCCGATGATCTCCCTGGAGCCCCAGGCGTACTCGGTACCGCCCCAACTGGTCAGCAGGACCAGGCAGGTCGAGGCGGCGGCCAGCAGCAGCGCGCCGGGCACGTCCAGCCGGGCCCGCTTCCTCGGCCGGGGCAGCTTCAGCACGGCGGCGACCACGGCGAGGGTGACCAGGCCGAAGGGGACGTTGATGTAGAAGCACCAGCGCCAGGAGAGGTGGTCGGTGAAGTAGCCGCCGAGCAGCGGTCCGGCGACGGAGGCGAGGCCGAAGGCGGCGCCGATCAGGCCCATGTACCGGCCGCGCTGCCGGGGCGGCACGATGTCGGCGATGATCGCCTGGACGCCGATCATCAGGCCGCCCGCCCCGATGCCCTGCACCGCGCGGAAGGCGATCATCTGGTCCATGCTCTGCGCGCGCCCGGCGAGGGCGGAGCCGACCACGAAGACCAGGATGGCGAACTGGAAGACGCCCTTGCGGCCGAAGAGATCGCCGAGCTTGCCGTAGAGCGGCAGGCCGATGGTGGAGGTCAGCAGATAGGCGGTGATCGCCCAGGACATCTTGTCCAGGCCGTGCAGCTCGCCGACGATCTTCGGCAGCGCGGTGGCCACGATCATCTGGTCCAGCGCGGCCAGCAGCAACGCGAGCATCAGCCCGACGAAGACCAACCGCACCTGGCGCGTGCCGAGTTCGGGTGCGGGTGCGGGTGGTGGGTCCAGGTGTTCGACCGGAGCCGGCACCGCCTCGGTGACCGGCTCCTCGCACACCAGCGTCGTTCCGCCCACGTACCGCTCCCCTCGCTCACACCTGTCGCACATCCCGCGTTACGCGACAACTGCGAACACATACGGCGAGTTACGGCATGAATCCGGTCTCGGCGGAGATCACTCGAACCGGTGAGGGAAGCGGGTGCGGGGAGCAACGCCCCCGCACCCGCTGGTGTTTGGAGAGATCAGCCCTCGACCTGGGCGGCGAGCCTGTCGAGCACCGAGTCGTAGATGCGGCCCAGACCCTTGGGGGCGAAGGTGCGCTCGAAGAAGCCGCCGATGCCGCCGGCGCCCTTCCAGGTGGTGGTGACCACGACACGGGAACGGCCCTCGTCGGCGGGGGTGACGCGCCAGGTGGTGACCATGGTGGAGTTGCGGTCCTTCTCGACCAGCTCACCCGGGGTCGGCTCGCTGACCTCCATCAGGCAGTCGCGCACACGCTTGCTGGTGGCCTGGAGCTTCCAGTGGACGAGAGTGCCCGCGCCGTCGCCGCCCTCGCGGACCTCGTACTCGCTGAAGTGCTCGGGGAGCAGCTTCGGGCGGGTGGTCCGGTAGTCGGTCAGCGCGTCGAACACCCTGTCGGCGTTCGCCGCGACGACTCGTTCCGTAGTGGCCTCTACCTGCGCCATCGCTCTCCTCCACGACCTGAGTTTCCAGCCTTCCGGATCAGCCAACCACCCCGGCATCCCCGCTCCAAATCGGGGTTCGCCCGATCATGGGAACAGATGTTCTATTGTGGGGAACGAGCTACCGAGGAGGCGTCATGCGCTGGGAGAACCTGACCGACGAGTCCGGTGGTCACGGCCGGACCCCCGACGGCGCGCTGTTCGGCGCGGACGCCGTGGTGACGCGAACTTTCGACACACCGGAATTCGCCGGAATCACTTTTCACGAGGTGCGGGCGCGGTCGATCCTGAACCGGGTGCCGGGGGCGTCCCGGATGCCGTTCGAATGGACGGTGAACCCCTATCGGGGCTGTTCGCACGCCTGTGTGTACTGCTTCGCCCGCAAGACGCACAGCTACCTGGACCTGGACACCGGGCTCGGCTTCGACTCCCAGATCGTGGTCAAGGTCAACGCCCCCGAGGTGCTGCGCCGCCAGCTGGCCTCGCCGCGCTGGGGCGGGGAGCACGTGGCGATGGGCACCAACGTGGACTGCTACCAGCGCGCGGAGGGCCGGTACAGGCTGATGCCGGGGATCATCGACGCCCTCACCGAGCGGGCCAACCCCTTCTCCATCCTCACCAAGGGCACCCTGATCCTGCGCGACCTGGACCGGCTGGTGCGCGCGGCCGAGGTCACCGACGTCGGCATCTCGGTCTCCGTGGGCTTCACCGACACGGGCCTCTGGCGCACGGTGGAGCCGGGCACCCCGGCGCCCGAGCGGCGGCTGGACGTGGTGCGCACGCTGGGCGAGCACGGCATCGGCTGCGCGGTGCTGATGGCCCCGGTGATCCCCTTCCTCAGCGACCAGCCAGGTCAACTGCGCGACACCGTCCGCGCCATCGCGGAGTCCGGGGCCACCTCGGTGACTCCGCTGGTGCTGCATCTCCGGCCCGGCGCGCGGGAGTGGTTCATGAGCTGGCTCGGCGAACACCACCCGCACCTGGTGACCCGCTACCAGCGGCTGTACGCGGGCGGCGCGTACGCCCCCACCTGGTACCAGCGCCGGGTCACCCGCCAGGTGCACGAGCTGGCCCGGGAGTACGGCATCGGGCCGACCCGCGCGGGCGTCACCCGGCGCGTCCGCCCGGCCCGGACCGACGAGCGGCCGGCGGAACAGGAGCCGACGCAGCTCACCCTGATGTGAGCGCGTTCGAGGGCATCCGGCGACCCGTTCGGGTCAAGTACGGGCGGACGGCCCGAAGGGGACGGGGATTGCGGGGACGATGCCGCGAGGACCGCGGCCCTCGCGGTCCGCGCCATCCTCCGTCCCGTGGAGTTGCCACGCATGAGAACACGCGCAGCCGTACTGGGCGCGACGGCCGTCCTGCTGGCGGCCTCGGCCACCGCCCTGCCCGTCCAGGCCGCCCCCGCCGCGCCGGGCCTGACCTGGAAGGACTGCGGCACCGGCGACTACCCGACCCTCCAGTGCGCCTCCCTGAAGGTCCCGCTGGACCACGCGCGGCCGGCCGGGCGGCAGATCTCGCTCGCCCTGTCCCGTGTCCCGCACACCGCGCCGGTCTCCCAGGGCCCGCTGCTGGTCAACCCCGGCGGCCCCGGCGGCAGCGGGCTCACCCTCGCCGGGTACATCGCCTCCGCGCTGCCCGCGAAGGTGGCCGCGCAGTACGACGTCATCGGCTTCGACCCGCGCGGTGTCGGCAAGAGCACCCCGGCGCTGAACTGCGTCCCGGACCACTTCAAGCCGGTACGCCCGGACACCGTCCCGGCCACGCCCGAGCTGGAGCGGCGGAACCTGGAGCGGGTGCGGTCCTTCGCTGCCGCCTGCGGCAAGGCGCACGCGGACGTGCTGCCGTACATCGACACCGCCTCCGCCGCCCGTGACCTGGACTCGGTCCGCGCGGCCCTGGGCGCCGACCGCCTCAGCTACCTCGGCTACTCCTACGGCACCTACCTGGGCGCGGTCTACGCCAAGCTCTTCCCGGCGCGGGTGCACCGGCTGGTGCTGGACTCGATCGTCGACCCGACCGGCGTCTGGTACGAGGACAACCTCACCCAGGACCACGCCTTCGACGCCCGCCACAAGGCCCTGATGGCGTGGATCGCCGCGCACGACGAGGCGTACGGCCTCGGCACCGACCCCGCACGGATCGAGGCCGACTGGTACGCGATGCGGGCCGCGCTGGCGAAGGACCCGGCGGACGGCAAGGTGGGCGCCGCCGAGCTGGAGGACACCTACATGCCGGGCGGCTACTACGACGGCTACTGGCCCTACCTCGCCGAGGCGCTGGCCTCCTGGGTGCACGACAAGGACACCGGGCCGCTGGAGCAGGCGTACGAGAACTTCGCCGCCGTCGACGCGGGCGGGGACAACAACTACAGCGTCTACGCGGCCGTCCAGTGCCGGGACGCGCCCTGGCCGCGCGACTGGCGCCGCTGGTCGCGGGACACCTGGGCGGCCCACCGCAAGTCGCCCTTCATGACCTGGAACAACGCCTGGTACAACGCGCCCTGCGCCTTCTGGCCCACACCTCCGCGCGAACCGGTCAACATCGCCAACGGCAAGCTGCCCCCGGCCCTGCTCTTCCAGGCCACGGACGACGCGGCGACCCCGTACTCGGGCGGCCTGATGACCCACCGCCTCCTGGCCCACTCCAGCCTGGTCGTCGAGCAGGGCGGCGGCAACCACGGCATCACCCTGACCGGCAACTCCTGCCTGGACGACCACCTCACCACCTACCTCACCGACGGCACGGTCCCCCGCGGCCGGGGCGAGGTGGACGCGGTCTGCGAAAAATCCCCCGCCCCCAAACCCCTGGACGCCAAAACGGCCCCCGCCTCCTCCAAGGGCTCAACCCTCCACGGCCTCCTGGGCTTCCACCACTGAACCCCCCACCGGTGCCCGCCCCTTCGGCGGGCACCGGAAAACCGGGGGACGCCGGCCGCCGCCCCTCCCTACGCTCCCGCCATGGACACCCTCACCATCCGCCCGATGGCCCTCTCCGACTGCGACCGCGTGGCCGAGATCCGCGTGACGGGCTGGCGGCACGCCTACCGGGGTCTGATGCCCCAGGCGGAACTGGACGGGCTGAGCGTCGAGGCGGACGCCGAGCGCCGCCGCGCCCACTTCACGCGCACCGACGACCCCACCACCCAGCTGGTCGCCGAGCGCGCGGGCCAAGTCGTCGGCTGGGCCTCGGTGGGCCCCTACCGGGACGGCGAAACCCGCACGGCTGACGCGGAGTTGTACGCCCTCTACGCCGACCCCGCCCATATCGGTACCGGCGT
The DNA here is from genome assembly GCF_004328625.1 of Streptomyces seoulensis. Lineage (NCBI taxonomy): Bacteria > Bacillati > Actinomycetota > Actinomycetes > Kitasatosporales > Streptomycetaceae > Streptomyces > Streptomyces seoulensis. The sequence continues at coordinate 5,243,535 of NZ_CP032229.1, read as the reverse complement.
CGGCCGGGCCCTCCTCACCGAGGCTCTCGCCCGCAGCGCCGCCCAGCCGCGCATGCTGCTCTGGGTCCTGCGCGACAACACCCGCGCCCGCCGCTTCTACGAGCGGGCGGGCTTCAGCCCGGACGGCGCCGAGGACGGCACATCGGTCCCCGAGGTGCGGTACGCCAGATCTCAACTCCGCCGCTGCTGACGCGGGATGAGTCCCAGTGCCGTCACCGCGGCCTCGGCCAGGGCCGGGTGGGCGAGGGACTCGGTCAGTACTCGTTTCGCGCGGGGGTCGGCCAGGGTGCCGAGGCCCTCTACGCAGGCGAGGGCCACCCGGCGGTAGGGGTCGTGGGGCCGGAGCCGGCGTTCGAGGGTGGTGATGAGCGCCGGAACCGACTCGGGAGCCCGCAACCGTACGAGCAGCCGCACCGGCTGGAGGGCGTACGCGACCCGGAGTTCGTTGGTGGCCAGCGCGGCCGCCGCCCGCGCGGTCCGCGGGTCCCCCAGCATCGCCAGCGCCTCGGCCGCCGCCGCACACCGGGGCGGGTCCCGGTGATTGAGCAACAGCACCAACGACTCGAACGCCCGCCGGTCCCCGGCGACTCCCAGCCGGTAGGCGGCCAACTCGCGTGCCCACAAGGGCTGTCCGGGGGCGGTGAGGACACCGGCCAGCTCGTCGTGATCCCCGGTGCCCACCAGCCTCTCGTAGGCGGCTCCGCCCCGCGACTCACGCCGTAAGCGTTCGGTGAGCACTCGCAACTCTTCGTCCACACACCCAGCGTAGGCGCGCGATGACACGGAAGGGAGGTACATCACAAAGCCGAGTTGGCACCGGGCACTGGCGCGCTCGTTACTCACTGGTTAAGCTCAGACGAGCGAGTTACCCACTCGCGCTTCGGCTGGCGACGGTCTGGTGACGCAACCGTCGAGAGCACGACCCGGCTCCGGGACAGGGCCGGTCGGCAAGTCGGACCGTCATGGGCGTGTGCGCGCCCGCCACGACGGCACCGGGCGTGTGCGCTTCGCGGCCCGGCAACACCCGCATCCCACGCTGCGGCACGCGTCCTCGACGCGTGCGCCGCGTTCCTCGTCGTCACCACTCTTCCTGGAGTTCCGCGATGGCCACTCCCCTGTCCCACACCCCTCCCTCCCCGCTGCGGACGATCGCCGTGGTCGGCCTCGGCACCATGGGCACCGGTCTCACCGAGGTCTTGGCCCGCGCCGGCCGCCAGGTCGTCGGCATCGACATCGACGCGGCCCAGGCCGCCACCTGCGTCCGGGCGCTGGAGCAGTCCACCGCCCGCGCCGTCGAACGCGGCCGGCTCACCGAGCCCGAGCGCGCGGCCCTGCTGGACCGGGTCACCACCGGAACCGACCTCGCCGCGGCCGCCGACGCCGACCTCGTGATCGAGGTGGCCCCGGAGTCGTACGAGATCAAGCAGCAGATCTTCGCCGAACTCGACCGCGTGGTGCGGCCGGAGGCGATCCTGGCCACCGGCACCAACGCGCTCTCCGTCACCCGGCTCGCCGCCGGCTCGCAGCGCCCCGAGCGCGTCCTCGGCCTGCACTTCTTCAACCCGGTGCAGGCGATGAAGCTGGTGGAGGTCGTCTCCTCGGTGCTGACCGCGCCCCAGGCCGTCACCGCCGTCACCGACCTCGCGCTGGAGCTGGGCAAGGAGCCGGTCGCGGTGGGCGACCGTCCCGGATTCGTCGCGGACGGCCTGCTGTTCGGCTACTTGAACCAGGCCGCCGCGATGTACGAGGCGCGCTACGCCTCCCGCGAGGACATCGACGCCGCGATGCGGCTGGGCTGCGGCCTGCCGATGGGCCCGCTCGCCCTGCTGGACCTGATCGGCGTGGACACCGCCCGCCGGGTCCTGGAGGCGATGTACGCCGAGTCCCGCGACCGCCTGCACGCCCCGGCCCCGATCCTGAAGCAGCTCAGCCAGGCGGGCCTGACCGGCCGCAAGGCGGGCCGCGGCTTCTACACCTACGCGGCCCCGGGCAGCGCCGAGACCGTCCCGGACGCCCTCACCCCGGCGCCCGGCGACTCGGCGACGGCGGGCCGTACGGTGCGCTCGGTGGGCGTCGCCGGGTCCGGCACGATGGCGTCGGGCATCGCGGAGGTGTTCGCCAAGGCCGGTTTCGAGGTGGTCCTGGCCGCCCGCAGCGAGGAGAAGGCGCAGGCCGCCAAGGCGCGCGTCGGCAAGTCGCTGGACCGCTCGGTCGCCAAGGGCCGCCTGACCGCCGAGTCGGCGGCCGGGATGCTGGAGCGGATCACCCCGGCGGGCGGCTACGAGGCGTTCGCCGACGTCGACCTCGCCGTGGAGGCGGTCGCGGAGGACCTGGACGTCAAGCGGCAGCTCTTCCAGGCGCTGGACAAGGTCTGCAAGCCGGGCGCGGTCCTGGCCACCACCACCTCCTCGCTGCCCGTCGTCGCCTGCGCCCGCGCCACCTCGCGCCCGCAGGACGTGATCGGCATGCACTTCTTCAACCCGGCCCCGGCGATGAAGCTGGTGGAGGTGGTGCGCACGGTGCTCACCGCCGACGACACCCACGCCACCGTCCGTGAGGTCTGCGCCCGCCTCGGCAAGCACCCGGTGGACTGCGGCGACCGGGCCGGCTTCATCGTGAACGCGCTGCTGTTCCCGTACCTGAACAACGCGGTCAAGATGGTCGAGGAGCACTACGCGACCCTCGACGACATCGACGCGGCAATGCGGCTGGGCGGCGGCTACCCGATGGGCCCGTTCGAACTGCTGGACGTGGTCGGGCTGGACGTCTCGCTGGCCATCGAGAAGGTGCTGCACCGCGAGTTCCGCGACCCGGGCCTCGCCCCGGCGCCGCTGCTGGAGCACCTGGTGGCGGCGGGCTGCCTGGGCCGCAAGACCGGCCGGGGCTTCCGCGAGTATGCCCGCCGCTGACGCCGACGGTTTCCGGGACGGGCCGGAGTGGGGCGGGCTGCTCGAACCGGGCGGCCTCGCCCCGCCCGGCCGGGCCACCGCCCGCTCCGGGGACGAGGGCCTCCCGGCACCCGCGCGTGGCACGGCGTCCATGCAGTACGTTCGGGTCATGTCCCAGCCCGTCAGGTCCTCACGTACATCCGCCGCCTCCGACGCCCCGGAGAGCGCCGCGGGCGGCCGCGCCGCCGCCCAGCGGCTGAAGATGCGCCGGGAACTGGCGGCGGCCGCGATGGAACTCTTCGCGTCCAAGGGGTACGAGGCGACCACGGTGGACGAGATCGCGGCGGCGGCCGGGGTCGCCCGGCGCACGTTCTTCCGCCACTTCCGCTCCAAGGAAGAGGCGATCTTCCCCGACCACGACGACACCCTGATCCGGGCCGAGGCGGTGCTCAACGCGGCCCCGGCGCACGAGCATCCGCTCGACACGGTGTGCCGCGGGATCAAGGAAGTCATGCGGATGTACGCGGCCCAGCCGGAGATCTCGGTGGCGCGCTACCGGCTGACCCGCGAGGTGCCGACGCTGCGCGAGGCGGAGATCGCCTCGGTGGCCCGCTACGAGCGGCTGTTCACCCGCTATCTGCTGGGCCACTTCGACGAGCGGGCGCACGCCGACGACGCCAACGACGATCCGCTGCTGGCCGAGGTCGCCGCGTCCGCCGTGGTCACCGCGCACAACCATGTGCTGCGGCGGTGGCTGCGGGCGGACGGCCAGGGCGACGTGGAGGCGCAGCTCGACCACGCTTTCGCGATCGTCCGCCGGACCTTCGGCACCGGCATCGGGGCCGGCCGGAGCACGGCCGCCACGCCCGCTCCGGCGACGGTCTCCGCGCAGGGCGAGGTGCTGGTCACGGTCGCCCGCACCGACGCGCCCCTGGACGAGGTCATGCGGACCATCGAGCAGGCGCTCAAGGAGCGCTGAGCCCGCGTCTCCCGCTGTGACGACGGCCACCCCTCGGGGTGGCCGTTTTGCATGTCCGGGCCCGTTTTCTGTCGCCTCTCGGAGCCCGTTCGATCGATCATCGCTCATTTGTTACGTAAAGATTTCATGTGAGAGGAAGTTCTGGCACTCAGTGCCTTGCCGCCTGACACGCGGTGTCATACGTTGAGAGTGTCCGGACGGCCGGCGCGTAGCGAAATCCCGCGCGCCGGCTGTCCCCGCAAGCCACCCGGCTCGCGCGTCCGGACGCCTGCGTCACAGGCAACCTCCCGCGCCACAAAGCGCCGCCGAAGCATCCGCCGCCCAACCGACGGCACCCCCCTCGCACCCCAGAGCGCACTTCAAGCACCGACGAAACCCCAGCGCCCCTCCCTCAGGGCGCTCACCGCCGGAGGCAATACCGTGACCGTGAAGGACATCCTCGCCGCGATCCAGTCGGACGCCACGTCCGCCGACTTCGCCGCCATCCCGCTGCCCGAGTCGTACCGCGCGATCACCGTGCACAAGGACGAGACGGAGATGTTCGCGGGCCTCGAGACCCGCGACAAGGACCCCCGCAAGTCCACCCACCTCGACGAGGTGCCGCTGCCCGAGCTGGGCCCCGGCGAGGCCCTGGTGGCCGTCATGGCCTCCTCGGTGAACTACAACTCGGTGTGGACCTCGATCTTCGAGCCACTGTCCACCTTCGGGTTCCTGGAGCGCTACGGCCGCACCAACGAGCTGGCCAAGCGGCACGACCTGCCGTACCACATCATCGGCTCCGACCTCGCGGGCGTCGTCCTGCGCACCGGCCCCGGCGTGAACGCCTGGAAGCCCGGTGACGAGGTCGTCGCGCACTGTCTGTCCGTCGAGATGGAGTCCTCCGACGGCCACAACGACACGATGCTCGACCCCGAGCAGCGCATCTGGGGCTTCGAGACCAACTTCGGCGGCCTGGCGGAGATAGCCCTCGTCAAGTCCAACCAGCTGATGCCGAAGCCCGGCCACCTGAGCTGGGAGGAGGCCGCCGCCCCCGGCCTGGTCAACTCCACCGCCTACCGCCAGCTCGTCTCCAAGAACGGCGCCGGGATGAAGCAGGGCGACAACGTGCTGATCTGGGGCGCCAGCGGCGGACTCGGCTCGTACGCCACCCAGTTCGCGCTCGCGGGCGGCGCCAACCCGATCTGTGTCGTCTCCAGCGACCAGAAGGCCGACATCTGCCGCTCGATGGGTGCCGAGGCGATCATCGACCGCAACGCCGAGGGCTACAAGTTCTGGAAGGACGAGCAGACCCAGGACCCCAAGGAGTGGAAGCGCTTCGGCAAGCGCATCCGCGAGCTGACCGGCGGCGAGGACATCGACATCGTCTTCGAGCACCCCGGCCGCGAGACCTTCGGCGCGTCCGTCTTCGTCACCCGCAAGGGCGGCACCATCACCACCTGCGCCTCGACCTCGGGCTACATGCACGAGTACGACAACCGCTACCTGTGGATGTCCCTCAAGCGCATCATCGGCTCCCACTTCGCCAACTACCGCGAGGCGTGGGAGGCCAACCGCCTGATCGCCAAGGGCAAGATCCACCCGACGCTGTCCAAGGTGTACTCCCTGGAGGACACCGGCCAGGCCGCGTACGACGTGCACCGCAACCTCCACCAGGGCAAGGTCGGCGTGCTGTGCCTGGCCCCCGAGGAGGGCCTCGGCGTCCGCGACGCCGAGCTGCGCGCCGAGCACATCGACGCGATCAACCGCTTCCGGAACGTCTGAGGAGCGAACCGTGACAGAGCGTCAGGCGCCCCAGGCGCGTCAGAAGGACCGTCCGTGGCTCATGCGGACCTACGCCGGGCACTCGACGGCGGAGGCGTCCAACGAGCTGTACCGGCGCAACCTCGCCAAGGGCCAGACCGGTCTGTCGGTGGCGTTCGACCTGCCCACCCAGACCGGCTACGACGCCGACCACATCCTCGCCCGCGGCGAGGTCGGCCGGGTCGGCGTGCCCGTCTCGCATCTGGGTGACATGCGCAGGCTGTTCCAGGACATCCCGCTGGACCAGATGAACACCTCGATGACGATCAACGCGACCGCCATGTGGCTGCTGGCGCTCTACCAGGTCGTCGCCGAGGAGCAGGGTGTCGACATCACCCGGCTCCAGGGCACGACCCAGAACGACATCGTCAAGGAGTACCTCTCGCGCGGGACGCACGTCTTCCCGCCGGGACCCTCGCTCCGGCTGACGACGGACATGATCGCGTACACGGTGTCCCACATCCCCAAGTGGAACCCGATCAACATCTGCAGCTACCACCTCCAGGAGGCCGGCGCCACGCCGGTCCAGGAGATCGCGTACGCCATGTCCACCGCCATCGCGGTGCTGGACGCGGTGCGCGACTCCGGCCAGGTGCCCCAGGAGCGCATGGGCGACGTGGTCGCCCGGATCTCCTTCTTCGTCAACGCGGGCGTCCGCTTCGTCGAGGAGATGTGCAAGATGCGCGCCTTCGGCCGCATCTGGGACCGGGTCACCCGCGAGCGGTACGGCATCGAGAACCCCAAGCAGCGCCGGTTCCGCTACGGCGTCCAGGTCAACTCGCTCGGCCTGACCGAGGCGCAGCCGGAGAACAACGTCCAGCGGATCGTGCTGGAGATGCTGGCCGTGACGCTGTCGAAGGACGCACGCGCGCGTGCCGTGCAGCTGCCCGCCTGGAACGAGGCGCTGGGCCTGCCCCGCCCCTGGGACCAGCAGTGGTCGCTGCGCATCCAGCAGGTGCTGGCGCACGAGAGCGACCTGCTGGAGTACGAGGACATCTTCGCCGGCAGCCACGTCATCGAGGAGAAGGTGTCCGCCCTGGTGGACGACTCCTTCGCCGAGATGGCCCGGATCGAGGAGATGGGCGGCGCGATGGCCGCCGTCGAATCCGGTTATCTCAAGGCCCAGTTGGTGACCTCGCACGCCGAGCGGCGGGCCCGGATCGAGTCCGGCGACGAGAAGATCATCGGCGTCAACATCTTCGAGACCACCGAGCCGAACCCGCTCACCGCCGACCTGGACACCGCGATCCAGACGGTCGACCCGGCCGTGGAGAACCGGGTGATCGAGGCCCTGGGCACCTGGCGGGACACCCGCTACCAGCCGCCCTTCAACCACCCGCGCCCCTGCAAGGCGCTGGAGAAGCTGAAGGAGGCCGCCAAGGGCACCGCCAACCTCATGGAGGCCACCCTGGAGTGCGCCCGCGCCGGGGTCACGACCGGCGAGTGGGCGGGGGCGCTGCGCGAGGTGTTCGGCGAGTACCGGGCGCCGACCGGCGTCTCCTCCGCCCCGGTGGCGGTGCCGGCCGAGGCCGGGTCCGCGATGGCCGGGGTGCGCGCCCGGGTGGACGCCACCGCGCGCGACCTGGGCGTGGGCAAGCTGCGCTTCCTGGTGGGCAAGCCGGGCCTGGACGGGCACTCCAACGGCGCCGAGCAGATCGCGGTGCGCGCCCGTGACGCCGGGTTCGAGGTGGTCTACCAGGGCATCCGGCTGACCCCGGAGCAGATCGTGGACGCCGCCCTCGCGGAGGACGTGCACGCGGTCGGCCTGTCCATCCTGTCCGGCTCGCACGCCCAGTTGGTGCCGGACGTACTGGACCGGCTGCGCGAGGCCGGGGCGCACGACATCCCGGTGATCGCGGGCGGGATCATCCCGAACGCCGACGCCGAACTGCTGAAGTCGGCCGGCGTGGCCGCCGTGTTCACCCCGAAGGACTTCGACATCACCGGAATCATCGGCCGTATCGTCGACGAGATCCGCACAGCGAACAAGCTCGACCCCCTGGAGGTCCCCGCATGACTGTCAACCGTCTGCGTCCGCGCCGCTCCTGTCTGGCGGTGCCGGGGAGCAACCCGCGCTTCCTGGAGAAGGCGCAGGGGCTGCCCGCCGACCAGGTCTTCCTGGACCTGGAGGACGCCTGCGCGCCGCTCGCCAAGCCGGAGGCGCGGCACACCATCGTCAAGTTCCTCAACGAGGGTGACTGGACGGGCAAGACACGGGTCGTACGGGTCAACGACTGGACGACCGAGTGGACGTACCGCGACGTCGTGACGGTGGTCGAGGGCGCCGGCCCGAACCTTGACTGCATCATGCTGCCCAAGGTGCAGAACGCCCAGCAGGTGGTCGCTCTCGATCTGCTGTTGACGCAGATCGAGAAGACGATGGGCTTCGAGGTCGGCCGCATCGGCATCGAGGCCCAGATCGAGAACGCCCAGGGTCTCAACAACGTCAATGAGATCGCGTCTGCCAGTCAACGTATTGAGACGATCATCTTCGGACCGGCCGACTTCATGGCGTCGATCAACATGAAGACGCTCGTCGTGGGTGAGCAGCCGCCCGGCTACCCGGCGGACGCCTACCACTACATCCTGATGAAGATCCTGATGGCCGCCCGCGCCAACGACCTCCAGGCGATCGACGGCCCCTACCTCCAGATCCGCAACGTGGACGGCTTCCGCGAGGTCGCCGGCCGTGCCGCCGCGCTCGGCTTCGACGGCAAGTGGGTGCTGCACCCGGGCCAGGTGGACGCCGCCAACGAGGTCTTCTCCCCCTCGCAGGAGGACTACGACCACGCCGAGCTGATCCTGGACGCCTACGAGTACTGCACCTCCGAGGCGGGCGGCAAGAAGGGTTCGGCGATGCTCGGCGACGAGATGATCGACGAGGCCAGCCGCAAGATGGCCCTGGTCGTCGCGGGCAAGGGCCGCGCGGCCGGCATGCGGCGCACGTCCAAGTTCGAGATTCCGGAGGCGTGAGCATGCAGTTCGGGCGCACCTACGAGGAGTTCGAGGTCGGGGCGGTCTACAAGCACTGGCCCGGCAAGACGGTCACCGAGTACGACGACCACCTCTTCTGCCTCCTCACCATGAACCACCACCCGCTCCACATGGACGCGAACTACGCCGAGAGCACCACGGACTTCGGCAAGAACGTGGTGGTCGGAAACTACATCTACTCGCTGCTGCTCGGCATGTCGGTGCCGGACGTGTCCGGCAAGGCGATCGCCAACCTGGAGATCGAGTCGCTGAAGCACGTGGCGCCGACCTTCCACGGCGACACCATCTACGGCGAGACGACCGTGCTCGACAAGTGGCCGTCCAAGTCGAAGAACGACCGCGGGATCGTGCACGTGGAGACCAAGGGCTACAAGCAGGACGGCACCCTGGTGTGCGTCTTCCGCCGCAAGGTCATGGTGCCGACCGAGACGTACATCAAGGAGCGCGGCGGCGAGCAGCCGGGCCGCCCGGAGCTCAAGGAGCAGGTGAAGTAGATGGCGCGCCTCGCCCAGACCGCCGGTCTGACGGACATCCAGCGGGAGATCCTCTCCACCGTCCGCGACTTCGTGGACAAGGAGATCATCCCGGTCGCCACCGAGCTGGAGCACCGCGACGAGTACCCGCAACAGATCGTGGACGGCCTGAAGGAACTCGGCCTCTTCGGTCTGATGATCCCCGAGGAGTACGGGGGCCTGGGCGAGTCGCTGCTCACCTACGCGCTGTGCGTGGAGGAGATCGCCCGCGGCTGGATGTCGGTCTCCGGGATCATCAACACGCACTTCATCGTGGCGTACATGCTCAAGCAGCACGGCACGCAGGAGCAGAAGGACCACTTCCTGCCGCGCATGGCGGCGGGCGACATCCGGGGCGCGTTCTCGATGTCGGAGCCGGCGCTCGGCTCGGACGTGTCGGCCATCACGTCCAAGGCGGTGAAGGACGGCGAGGAGTACGTCCTGAACGGCCAGAAGATGTGGCTGACGAACGGCGGGACGTCGTCGTTGGTCGCCGTTCTGGTCCGGAGTGACGAAGGACACCCCGAGGGCACCGCGCCCCACAAGTCCATGACGACCTTCCTGGTGGAGAAGGAGCCCGGCTTCGGCGAGGTCCGCCCCGGTCTCACCATCCCCGGCAAGATCGACAAGATGGGGTACAAGGGCGTCGACACCACCGAGCTGATCATGGACGGCCTGCGCGTTCCGGCCGACCGGGTGCTCGGCGGCGTCACCGGCCGGGGCTTCTACCAGATGATGGACGGCGTCGAGGTCGGCCGCGTCAACGTCGCGGCGCGTGGCTGCGGTGTCGCGCAGCGAGCCTTCGAGCTGGGCGTCCAGTACGCCCAGCAGCGGCACACCTTCGGCAGGCAGATCGCCCAGCACCAGGCGATTCAGTTCAAGCTGGCCGAAATGGCCACCAAGGTCGAGGCCGCCCATGCGATGATGGTGAACGCCGCGCGCAAAAAGGACTCCGGGGAGCGAAACGACCTGGAGGCCGGAATGGCCAAGTACCTGGCCTCCGAGTACTGCAAGGAGGTCGTCGAGGACGCCTTCCGCATCCACGGCGGCTACGGCTTCTCCAAGGAGTACGAGATCGAGCGTCTGTACCGCGAGGCGCCGATGCTGCTGATCGGTGAGGGTACCGCCGAGATCCAGAAAATGATCATCGGTCGCCGCCTGCTCGAAGAGTATCGATTCCAGGGCTGATTGTCCGGAGACGGGGTGTTATCGCCGAGAAGAAGATCACACCCCGTCGACGGTCTTCGGCCGCCGACTCGGCTTCCTGGCTTGCCCAGTTGCGGCCCGCGCCCGGTACGATCCCCGGAAAGCCGCCGTCCCCCGTCATTGCGCGGCATCATCCGCTACGAAGGTCATCCATGCCCCACAGCCAAACCTCTGCACCCAGCGACAGCCGAGCCGGCGGCGTACGCCTCGCGCGCGGAGCATCGCCGTGGCTCCTCCCGACCGTCGCCACCGCGGCCCTCAGCCTGGCACGGGCCCGCCGCTCGGGCGTCGCCAAGGCCGTCGCCGTGCCCGCCACCGCTCTCGCGGCGGGCATGCTGTGGTTCTTCCGCGACCCGGAGCGCGAGATCACCGAGGGTCGCGTCATCTCGCCCGCCGACGGCGTGGTCCAGAGCATCATGCCCTGGAAGGACGGCCGCACCCGCGTAGCCATCTTCATGAGCCCGCTCAACGTCCACGTCAACCGGGCGCCCCTGGCGGGCACCGTGACGTCGGTCGAGCACATCCCCGGCGGCTTTGTTCCGGCTTTCAACAAGGAGAGCGAGAACAACGAGCGCGTAGTCTGGCATTTCGACACCGAACTCGGCGACATCGAGATGATCCAGATCGCGGGCGCTGTGGCCCGTCGCATCGTGCCGTACATCCCTGAGGGCACGAAGGTCGAGCAGGGGGACCGCATCGGTCTGATCCGCTTCGGCTCGCGTGTCGACCTCTACCTGCCCGAGGGCGTGGAGGTCGACGTCGAGGTCGGTCAGAAGACCGTGGCTGGGGTGACTCGCATTGACCGTGATTGATCCAGAGACACAGGCGGGCTGGGTGCCCGAGGCAGACGAGGCGGGCGACGAGGAGGAGATGCCCCTCTCTATGCGCCTGTCGATAGCGGACACGCTCACGCTCGGCAACGCGACCTGCGGCTTCATGGCGGTGTACTTCACCACCACCGGCATCCTCATCCCGCACCTCACCGGCAGCCAGGAATCCGGCATGGCCCGCCACAGCGCGGCCACGGCGGTCATCCTGATGCTCTGCGCGGCGGTGTTCGACCTCTTCGACGGGCTGGTGGCGCGCAAGCTGCGCTCCTCCCCGATGGGCGCGGAGCTGGACAACCTCTCCGACCTGATCAGCTTCGGCCTGGCCCCGGCGTACTTCGTCCTGGTCTACGGCATGGTCGCGGACGACGCGCACCAGCGGGTGGCGGCGCTCGGGGCGATCGTGGTGCTGCTCGCCGTCGTACTGAGGCTCGCGCGGTTCTCCTGCGTGACGCTGAAGGACGGCATGTTCCAGGGCATGCCCTCGCCGTTCGGCGCGCTGACGGTCGTCTCCATCGTGCTGCTGGAGCTGCCGTTCCCGGCGACCCTGCTGGCCATCGTGGGCACCGCCTGGCTGATGGTGAGCCGGGTGGAGTACCCGAAGCCGCGTGGCCGCCTCGCCGGCGCCATGCTCGGCTGGATCGTCCTCTCCATGGGGCTGCTGGCCGCCTGGGCCTTCGACGCCCCCGGTGGACAGCTCCTGCTCCAGACGGGCTGCGCGCTCCAGCTCGTCATGGGCGCGGTCATCCCGCTGTTCGCCACGGCCCGCCGGGTGAACAACTTCCGCGACAACCGCCGCGAGGCGCGGGCGGCGCAGCTCCCGTAGCGGATCGCTCGCCTCAGGGGCCCTGGACCTTCACCGGTCCGGGGCCCCTTTGCCTTGCTCCAGCTGTCAGGTCAGATGCCGTTCCGCGATGCGGGAGGCGACGTGTTCCAGCAGGGGGCCGGCCTGGGCCATACAGGTCGCGGGGTCGGGTTCCAGGGCGGTCAGGGGGTAGGCGGCCGTGATGCCGGCCCGGTGGAGGGTCTCGGGGGGCAGGGTCAGGCGGCCGCACACCGCGACGACCTCCTTGCCCGCCGCGCGGGCGGCCGCGGCCACCCCGGCCGGGGCCTTGCCGTGGAGGGTCTGCTCGTCCAGGGCGCCCTCGCCCGTGATGACGAGGCCGGCGCGGGCGAGAGCCCCGGCGAAGCCCAGTACCTCCAGCATGACCTCGATCCCGGCGCGGAAACGGGCGCCGAGGAGGAGGGCCGCGTAGCCGACACCGCCCGCCGCGCCCGCGCCGGGCCGGTCCGCGAGGCCGGGGGCCAGGACGGCGGCGAAGCGGGTGAGGGCGTCGTCGAGGAGGGTCACCTCGGCCGGGGAGGCGCCCTTCTGCGGGCCGTAGACGGCGGCGGCGCCGTGCGGGCCGGTGAGCGGGTTGTCCACGTCACTGGCGAGGATCAGCTCGACCGAGGCGAGGCGGGGGTCGAGCCCGGTCAGGTCGGCCTCGGCGAGGTCGGCGAGTCCGCCGCCGCCCGGTCCGACCGGCTCCCCCCGCTCGTCCAGGAACCGCGCGCCGAGTGCCGTGAGCATCCCGGCCCCGCCGTCCGTCGTGGCGCTGCCGCCGACGCCGAGGACGACGGTCCGGGCGCCCGTGTCCAGCGCGGCCCGCAGCAGCTCGCCGGAGCCGTGGGTGGACGCGGTGAGCGGGGCGAAGGTCCCGGCCGGGAGCCGGCGCAGTCCGCTCGCCTCGGCCATCTCCACGACCGCCGTGTCCCCGCGTACCGCGAACGCGGCGGTCACCGGATGCCCGAGCGGCCCGGCGACCGTCACCTCCCGGCGCTCGAACCCGGCGGCGACGGCCGCGTCCACGGTCCCGTCCCCGCCGTCGGCCACCGGCAGCGTCTCGACCGCGACGCCGGGTACGGCCCTCCGCAGCCCGGCCGCCACGTGCGCGGCCACCTCCGCCGCCGTCAGCGACCCCTTGAACTTGTCCGGGGCGACGAGCACCCCGCGACCGACACCGTCCCTCACTCCACGTCCCCTCACCACCCGCTCCACCGACCCCTGCGGGTCGGCGCGGCGTCCACCCTAGGGGGTGTGATCCACGCGCTTGGTTACCCTGCCTGGATGACCACCTCTGACGACTTCGCCACGTACATCGCGGGCCTGCCGCGGGTTCTGTCCGCCGCCGCGACGCTGTTCCGGGACGCGGAGGGGCGGGTGCTGCTGGTCGAGCCGAACTACCGGGCGGGGTGGGGGCTGCCGGGCGGCACGATCGAGTCCGACGACGGCGAGACGCCCCGCCTGGGCGCGCGCCGCGAGACGCTGGAGGAGATCGGCCTGGACCGCGCGCCGGGCCGTCTGCTGGCCGTGGACTGGGTGCCGGTCCCCGGCCACATCCCGATGGTCGCCTACCTCTACGACGGCGGCACCCTCACCGACGCCGACCTCAAGGCCATCCGCCTCCAGGAGGAGGAACTCCTCTCCTGGCGCCTCGTCCCCCGCACCGACCTCCCCGACCACCTCCCCCCACCCCTCGGCCGCCGCGTCCTCGCCGCCCTGGACGCCCTGGAGGACGGGAACGGCCCGGCAGAACTGGAGAACGGCCACCGGGCGCTCTGACGATGACCGGCCCTTCCCCCGAGGACGACGACCGCCGCTGGCTCGCCACGGTGTACGCCGTGCCCGTCGTCCTGCTGACCCTCGTCTCCGCCTACTTCTGCTGGACGGCCCTCACCATCCGCCCCTCCGGGGCATGGGACGACGACGCGTACGCGGGGATCGTGCTGGCGTCTGCGATGGGGGTCGGGGCGGCCGGGGTGGCGGGTGCTGGGGTGGGGGTGGGTGGTGCCCGCGCTGGTGCTGGGGGTCGTCGCGGGGGTGCGGTGGGCTCTAGGTGTATTGATCACGAGCGTTGTTAACGCAGGCAGGGCTTGATCATGGCGAAGGCCCCCGTGTGTGGTGGAGGTGTCGAATCTTCACCGCACGGAGGCCTTCGTGTCCCACCGTAATGCCCGGCTGACCGTTCACGGCAGGCGACTGCTCGTCGAACGTGTCCGCTCCGGCCGTCCCGTCGCGCATGTCGCCGCCGAGATGGGCATCTCCCGTCCCACAGCCCACAAGTGGATCCGGCGCTGGCACTCAGAGGGCGAGAGCGGACTCCTCGACCGCTCCAGCCGTCCCCGCACGACACCGCACCGGACCGCAGCCGCCACCGAGGCGCAGGTCTGCAGGCTGCGACAAGAGCGCAAGCTGGGCCCGGCACGCATCGGGCCGGTCCTGGGCCTGCCCGCCTCCACCGTGCACCGCATCCTGCTCCGGCACGGCCTGAACCGCCTGGCGTTCATCGACCGCCCCACCGGGCAGGTCATCCGCCGCTACGAACGCGCCCGTCCCGGCGAGCTGGTCCACGTCGACGTCAAGAAGCTCGGCCGCATCCCCGACGGCGGCGGCCACAAGGTGCTGGGCCGGCAGGCCGGCCGGGCCCGGCGCAACAGCGTGGGCTTCGACTACATCCATTCCGCCGTCGACGATCACTCCCGCCTGGCCTACAGCGAGGTCCACGCGGACGAGAAGGCCCTCACCTGCGCCGACTTCCTACGGCGGGCCGCAGCCTTCTTCGCCGAGCACGGCATCACCCGCATCGAGCGGGTCCTGACCGACAACGCCTGGCCCTACCGCAAGAGCTTCGCCTGGCAACAGGCACTGGCCGACCTCGGCGCGGCCGGCAAACTCACCCGCATCTACCGGCCGCAGACCAACGGCAAGGTCGAACGCTTCAACCGCACCCTGCTCGACGAATGGGCCTACCAGCGGCTCTACACCACCAACACCGAACGCACCGACGCCCTGGCAGACTTCCTCCACACCTACAACCACCACCGCTGCCACACCGCACTCGGAGGCCACCCACCGATCAGCCGCGTCAACAACGCTGCGGGTCAATACATCTAGGTCGTGTCCGGAAAGTGGCGCTGTCTGCCCGGAGGGCAGGGCTCGCGGCGTCTGGTGCGTGCGCTCGCAAGGCGGAGGGTCGTCCTCGTACTGGGCGTACGAGGGCGATCCCGACAACGCCGCGAGGGCGCGTGCCAGGCGTCGCGAGCCAGGCGCCACTTTCCGGACACGGCCTAGGGGGGTGAGGGGTATTTCGTTGGCCGGGGGCGGTGGGAGCGGCCTAGCCTCGGGGGCATGAGCAAGCCTCTGGTCGCCGTGCTCAGCGGCGCGGGAATCTCCACCGACTCCGGCATCCCCGACTACCGGGGGCCCGACGGGCTGTGGCGCCGGGACCCGGAGGCGGAGAAGCTCGTCACCTACGGGTACTACATGGGCGACCCCGAGATCCGCCGGCGCTCCTGGCAGCTGCGCCGCTCCCAGCACACCCTGCGCGCCGAGCCGAACGCGGCGCATCTGGCCGTCGCCGAGCTGGAGCGCTCAGGGGTTCCCGTACGGGTCCTCACCCAGAACGTGGACGGACTGCACCAGCGGGCCGGGATGCCCGGCCGCAAGGTGCTGGAGCTGCACGGAAGCGCGCACGGCGTGCTGTGCACGCGGTGCGAGGCGCGCGGCTCTATGGCGGACGCGCTCGCGCGGGTCGAGGCGGGCGAGGACGACCCGCCGTGCCTGGCCTGCGGCGGCATCCTGAAGTCGGCGACGGTGATGTTCGGCGAGAACCTCGACCAGGTGGTCCTCGGCGAGGCGCTGGCGATCAGCAAGGCGTGCTCGGTCTTCGTGGCCGTGGGCAGCAGCCTCCAGGTGCACCCCGCCGCCGGGCTTGCCGGGGTCGCGTCGGACCACGGCGCCCGGCTGATCATCGTCAACGCCGAGCCGACCCCGTACGACGACCTCGCGGACGAGGTGGTGCGCGAGCCGATCGGCACGGCGCTGCCGAAGCTGCTGCGGAGCCTGGTGGCCGAAGGCTAGAACAGCACCCCCTCCTCCGCCCGCTCCGAGCCGCGTTCGAAGGCCAGCAGGCGTCGCTTGCGGTCCAGGCCGCCGCCGTAGCCCGTGAGGCTGCCGTCGGAGCCGACGACGCGGTGGCAGGGGACGATGATGCCGACCGGGTTGCGGCCGTTGGCGAGGCCGACCGCGCGGGAGGCGCCGGGGGTGCCGAGGGCGAGGGCGAGCTGTCCGTAGCTCCGGGTCTCCCCGTAGGGGATCTCGGTGAGCTGGTCCCACACCCGGCGCTGGAACGGGGTTCCGTGCAGGCCGAGCGGGACGGTGAAGCGCCGGATCTCCCCGGCGAAGTAGGCGGCCAACTGCTCCTGGGTCTCGCCGAAGACGCGCAGGCTGTCGTCACGCGCGCCGAACGTGTCGTCGGCCGGGCGGTGCCGCTGGTCGGTCATGTACAGGCCGCACAGGGCGCCGTCGGCGTCCGCGACGAGGGTCAGCGGCCCGTAGGGACTGTCGGTCACGGTGTGGTGTCGCACGGGAAGTCCTTCAGGCCGGGAGGAAGTTGATCGGGTGGCTGTCGGTCGCCCACAGGTACTGCACGGCGTACGCCCGCCAGGGGCGCCACGCCTCCGCGCGGGCGGTGAGCGCGGCCGGGGTCGCGGGCAGCCCCAGGGACTCGGCGGCGCGCCGGACGCCGAGGTCGGTCGGGAGGAAGGCGTCGGGGTCGCCGAGGGCGCGCATGGCGATGATGTCGGCGGTCCAGGGGCCGAAGCCGGGCAGCTCCAGCAGCCGGGCGCGGGTCCCGGCCCGGTCGGCCTCGACCCCCAGGTTCAGGGTGCCGTCCGCGAGCGCGGCGATCAGCGTGGTCAGCGTGGCGCGGCGGCTGCGCGGCATGGCGAGCGTCTCCGGGTCCACGGCGGCCAGCGCGTCGGGGTCGGGGAAGAGGTGGGTGAGCCCGCCCTCGGGGTCGTCCAGCGGCTTGCCGTGCGCGGTGACCAGCCGGGCCGCGTGGGTACGGGCGGCGGCGGTGGACACCTGCTGCCCGAGCACGGCGCGTACGGCGAACTCGGCCTCGTCGACCGTGCGTGGCACCCGGCGCCCCGGCCCGGCGTCCACCAGCGGGGCGAACAGCGGGTCGGCACGCAGCCGCTCGTCGACGGCGACGGGGTCGGCGTCCAGGTCGAGCAGCCTGCGGCACCGGCTGATGGCCACGGTGAGGTCGCGCAGGTCGCTGAGGGCGATCCGGCAGCCGACGTGGGTGTCCCCGGGGGCGAGGGCGACGATCCCGTGCCCGTACGGCAGCCGCAGCGTGCGCCGGTACGCGCCGTCCCGCCACTCCTCCACGCCGGGTACGGCGGTGGCGGCGAGGTGGCCGAAGAGGTTGCCGGGGTTCAGCGGGGCGCGGAACGGCAGCCGGAGGGCGAGCGTGCCCGCGGTTCCGGCGGCTCGGGCGTGGGGTGCGCGGGCGCGCAGGTCGGTCGGGGCGAGGGCGAAGACCTCGCGGACGGTGTCGTTGAAGGTGCGGATGGAGGAGAACCCGGCGGCGAAGGCGACCTCCGCCATGGGCAGCGCGGTGGTCTCGATCAGCAGCCGCGCGGTCTGGGCGCGCTGGGCGCGGGCCAGGGAGAGGGGCCCGGCGCCGAGTTCGGCGAGGAGCTGGCGCTCGATCTGCCGGGCGGAGTAGCCGAGCCGGGCGGCGAGTCCGGGTACGCCCTCCCGGTCCACGACCCCGTCGGCGATGAGCCGCATGGCGCGGGCGACCAGGTCGGCGCGGTGGTTCCACTCCGGGGAGCCGGGGGTGGCGTCGGGCCGGCAGCGCTTGCAGGCGCGGAACCCGGCGCGCTGGCAGGCGGCGGCGCTCGGGTAGAACGTCATGTTCTCGGCCTTGGGCGGCACGACCGGGCAGCTCGGGCGGCAGTAGATGCGGGTGGTGAGCACGGCGGTGAAGAACCAGCCGTCGAACCGGGCGTCCTTGGACTGGACGGCGTGCACGCGGTGTTCCCGGTCGAGGGAGTCGAAGGAGGGGTCCTGGGTGCTGATGGTCGGGTTCCGCATGCCTCAAGCATCGGGCAGTACGGCCCCGGAGGCTGGCGAGTTTCCGACATGCACCTCGGACGGGGTCAGCTACGTCCCGTCCGGTACCGGGTGATCCACTCGGCGGTCGTCCGGAGCCCGCCGAAGGTGTAGAAGTGCAGCCTGACGGTGCCGTGGCGGGCCGGGTCGTAGCCGCCGGCCAGGTCGTCGAGGAGGCGCTCGGGACCGGCCGTGCCCATGAGGTTGGTCAGCGAGAGACCGTACTTGCGGGCGACCGTGGCTCCCGTGCCGACCCCGAACCGCGTCGCGTACCCGAGCAGCCGCCGCACGCCCGCCGGGCCGGGTACGCCGACCCGTACCGGGAGGTGCACCCCGCGTGCGCGCAGGGCCTCCAGCCAGCTGAGGACGGCGTCGGCGTCGAAGCCGAACTGGGTGATGACCTCGCCGCCGAGCCCCGCCTCCGCGAGCGCGGCCGCCTTGCCGGTGAGCGCGGACCACAGCGCGTCGTCGCCGATCGCCGGGTGCCCCTCCGGGTAACCGCAGATGCCGACGTGCCGTGTCCCGTGCCGCTGGAGCAGCCCGCTGCGGATCACGGAGAGCGCGTCCTCGTACGGGCCCTCGGGGCGGGCGGGGTCGCCGCCGACCACGAAGACGTTCTCGATGGCGTCCGCCTCGGCGAGCCCGGCGAGGAAACGTTCCAGCTCGGCGCGGGAGGGCAGCCGCCGGGCCGACAGGTGCGGCACCGGCACGAACCCGTGCCCCCGCACCGCCCGCGCGGCCGCGAGCCGCATCCCGGCGTCCTCGCCGGCGAGGTAGGTGACGTTGATCCGGGTCCCGCCGTCCAGCGCGTCCCGCGCCTCCTCCAGCCGGGGCACGTCCTTCCCGGTCATCTCCAGGGAGACACCGTCGAGCAGCGTCCCGGACACCCCGAGAACCCTCTCCATCACCGTGCGCGACCCTTTCTCCGCCGGAACCCCGGCCGATGATGCCATGGCGCCGGGGCGGGCCGGGCCGCAGGTCCCGCCGGCCGGGAGGGCCGGGCGGATGCGAAAGCACGGCGGTACGTGACCGGGGGTAGGGCCGGTCGTTGGCTGTGCGTGGGGCCGGGGCGGGCACGGGTGGCCGGGGTCGTTTCCGGTGCCGCGTGTCCCGTCGTACGAACAGCAGGAGCTCCCACCGTGTCCCTTGCCGGACTCCTCCCGAGAATCTGGACCCAACTCCCCGCACTGTGCGCGATATTCAGCCTTTTCCTGCTGTTCGCCACGCAGTTGGCCGGCGCGCTGCTGCCGAACGCCCCGCTCCTCGTGACCTCCGGCGCGGCCGGACTCGCACTCGACGCCTGCCTGCTGCACCGGCGCCCGGCCCTGCTGTCCCCGCTGAGCCGCATCCGACTGGACGTGACCGTACGGCAGTTGCTGCGGGACATGCTGATCGTGGTGGCGCTGCTGCGGATCAACGGGATCGACCCGGAGCGGGAGATGCCCCCGCTGCTCGGCGCGCTGAGCGCGTTCTACGTCCTGCACTTCGCCTGCCAGGCGGTCTCCCTGCTGGTGCGCCGCGCCCGGACCCTGCCGGTCGTCACCCGCAACATCGACGTCTCGGCACTGAACCCGACCGCCGCCCCGCCCCGCGTCCTGGCCCGCCAGGCCGGGCAGCGCCTGCTGGCGTTCTCCGTCCCGGCGACGGCGGGCCTCCTGGCCACCGCCCTCACCGCGCACGGCCGTTGGGGCGCGATCGGACTCGCCGCCTCGCTCACCATGATCGGCATGGGCGTCGCCCGGCTGGCCGGCTGGCTGCTGCCGGAGAAGCGGCCCGCGAGCGACGCGCAGGTCATGGAGTGGCTGGACGACTGGCTGGCCGAGTACCGCCCCACCGTGGCGATGTACTTCTCCGGCGGCGCCTCCTCCGCCTACCAGGCCAACATGTGGCTCTCCACGCTGGCCGGGCTGGAGCGGCCGCTGATCGTGCTGCGCGAGCGGTTCATGGTGCAGAAGATCGACGCGACGGACGTACCGGTGCTCTGCCTGCCGAAGGTGACCACGCTGTTCGCGCTGGAGAACTCGACGCTGAAGGCGATGCTGCACCCGGCCAACTCCGGCAAGACGTCGCAGGTGTTGCGCATCCCGGCCATCAAGCACGCGTTCATCAACCACGGCGAGAGCGACAAGCTGTCCTCCTGCAACCCCTACGCCAAGGCGTACGACGAGGTGTGGGTGGCGGGTCCGGCCGCGCGGGAACGGTACGCGCTCGCGGACGTCGGCGTGGAGGACAAGGACGTGGTGGAGGTCGGCCGCCCCCAACTGGCCCCGATCCGACCGTACTCGGGCCCGCCCGCCGGGAAGTACACCACCGTGCTGTACGCGCCGACCTGGGAGGGCTGGGACGGCAATCCGGGCAACACCTCGGTCGTCCTGGCGGGTGAGCACATCGTCGGGCAGCTGCTCAACGACCCCCGGGTGCGCGTCCTTTACAAGCCGCACCCGATGACCGGCTCGGTGGACCAGCGCGCGGGCGCGGCCGACGAGCGCATCCGGGCCCTGATCCACGAGGCCAACGCGAAGCGCTCAGGCCCCCGGCCGGGTCCGGAGGCCCAGGTCGAACTGCTCCGCCGGGAAGCCGAGTTGGACCGCCTCACCTCGACGGCCCTCCGCGGCGCGGCGGACGAGCTGGAGCGGATGATGCTCCAGGGCACCCCGGCCGGCGACGGCGCGTCCCGGATCGCGCGGGCCACGGCCGCCTGGGAGCGGGCGTACTGGGCGTCGTCCCCCGAGTGGGAGCACCGGATCGTGACGGGCCCCCGTCCGGCGCTCTACGCCTGCTTCAACGCGGCCGACCTGCTGATCAGCGATGTGTCCAGCGTGGTCTCCGACTGGCTGAGCAGCGAGAAGCCGTACGCGGTGGCCAACACCTCGGGCCTGCCCGAGGACGAGTTCCGGGCGGCCTTCCCCACGGTGTCGGCCGGCACCGTGCTCACCCCGGACGCGGCGACCGTGCGATACCTGCTGGACGCGGTGCGCGACCCGCGCCAGGACCACCACACGGCCGACCGCGCCAAACTCAAGGAACATCTCCTCGGCCCGTCCGACCCACCCTCCCGCGAGCGATTCGCCTACGCCGTACGGCAGTTGTGCACCAAGTCCGACGACCGCCGGGCCCGCGCGAACGCCCGGCCGGCCCCGGCGATCCCGGCACCCCGTACGGCGGGGGACGTCACCTCGGCACGGAGAGGTACGGCACCGGACGCCTGAGCGACGCCTCCCGCCCACCCCGACTCAGGCGCGCTGAGCGGCACTTCCCTGCCCGAGCACCAGATCCAGCAGGCCGGGGAACCGGGCGTCGAACTCCGGCTTGCGGAGCCGGTTGAGGCGCCTGGGCCCGGCATCCCGCTGCTCCAGGAGGCCGGCCTCGCGCAGCACGGTGAAGTGACGGCTCAGCGTCGCCTTGGTGACCGGTACGTCGAAGGTGCCGCAGGCCCGCTCCCAGTCCCCCGCCTCGGCCAACTCCCTCACCAATGTCTGACGTACGGGGTCGGCGAGGGCGAGCAGGGCCGTCTCCAGCGCGACATCCTCCGGGGGCGTGTGGGCCGGCGGGGTGCGGTGGCTCGCCGCGTCCTGCCGCCGAGGGGTCTGTGCCGCCATGGCTGATCGCTCCGTCCCGTCGCGCTCTCTCCGTACCCGCCGGGCTTCGGGCGGATGCGGATTGCAGAGTGTTCGATGATCTGCGTACACTCCGATTGTTCGTTCAACAGCGAACACTCTACCTGAGCCAGTGGCGCCCCGCCCCGCTCCCGCACCTCTCGTCGCCCTCTCCCGCCGCCGGAAGGAAGACCCGTGCCCCAGACCTCATCGCACAAGACCAGGCCAGGACTGACGCTGTTCGCCGCGTGCCTCGGTTTCGTCGTCGTCATCCTCGACGTCAGCGTCGTGAACGTCGCCACCAAGGCCCTCGGCACCGAGTTCGGCGGCAGCCTCTCGGGCCTGGAGTGGGTGATCAACGGCTACACCCTCACCTTCGCGGCCTTCCTGCTGACCGCCGGCGCCATGGGTGACCGCTACGACCCCAAGCAGATCTTCATGTGGGGCTTCGCGCTCTTCGCCGTCACCTCGCTGATCTGCGGCGCCGCCCCCACGCTGGTCGCGCTGATCGCCGCCCGGGTCCTCCAGGGCGTGGGCGCGGCGATGATCGTGCCGTCGTCGCTGTCGATCGTGAACACCAACTTCCCCGACCCCCACGAGCGCACCCGCGCGGTGAGCCTGTGGGCGGCGGCGGGCGGTCTCGCGCTGGCCCTCGGCCCGGTGGTCGGCGGTCTGCTGGTGGACGCGCTGGGCTGGCGCTCGATCTTCTTCGTCAACGTCCCGATCGCGGCGCTCGGCATCGTCCTGGTCCGGGCCTACGCCCGCCCGGCGCCCGCCCGTGACGTCTCCGTGGCCCGCTCGCTGGACCTGCCGGGCCAGCTGCTCGCCGTCGTCGGCCTGGGCGCGCTGACCGGCGCGATCGTGGAGGCCAACGCGCGGGGCTGGACCTCGGCCACCGTGCTGACCTGCCTGGTCGTCTTCGTGCTCGCGCTGGCCGGCTTCTTCGCCGCCGAGCGCCGTACGCACGACCCGATGCTGCCGCTACACCTCTTCCGCCGGCACGCGTTCTCGGCGACCTCGCTCATCGGCGTGCTGCTCAACTTCGCCTTCTACGGCCTGATCTTCGTCTTCAGCCTCTTCTTCCAGCAGGTCTGGGACTACTCGCCGATCACCGCGGGCCTGGCGTTCCTGCCGATGACGGCCGCCATCATGATCGCCAACCTGTCCTGCGGCCCGCTGGTCAAGAAGTACGGCGCCCGCTCGGTGCTGATCACCGGCAACCTCCTGGCCGCCGTCGGCTACCTGGCCACGATCCCGGTCGTCGGCTCGGACGCGTACGTGCGGATGGCGGTGCAGTTCGTGGTCGCCGGTTTCGGCATCGGACTCGTGGTGCCGTCCATGACCAACGCCATGCTCGGCTCGGTGGACCCCGCCAACGCGGGCATCGCCTCCGGAGTCCTCAACGCCTCACGGCAGTTGGGCGGGCTCATCGGCGTCGCCGTGATGGGGCTGCTCGTGGGCCAGGCGTCCTCCGGGCACTTCCTGACCGGGCTGCGGGCGTCCCTGATCGCCGCGGTGGTCGCGCTCGCGGTCAGCGCCGGCCTGAGCACGTTCGGCCCGCGCAAGCCCCGGCCGGTGGCCGCACCTGTCGACCTGCAGCCGGCCGAGGCCCACTGACCACTTGGGAGCTGGGAGCGACATGCCTCACCTCGTACTCGAATACTCCGGCAACGTCCGGGACGCCATGGACCCGGCGACCGTGTTCGGCAGACTCCACAACACCCTTGCGGAGGCGGGCGGTTTCCGCCTCCAGGACTTCAAGAGCCGCACGGTCCCGATGGACCGGTTCCTCATCGGGGACGGCAGCTACGAGCAGTCCTTCGTGAACCTCGACATCCGGACGTTCGCGGGAAAGTCCGTCGAGGCCCGCGCGGCGATCAGCGAGGCGGCGCTCGCGGTACTGGCCGAGTTCTTCCCGGCCACCCTGCGCGAGACGGCCTGCGACATCTCCGTCCAGGTGACCGGGCTGGACCGCGCGAGCTTCGCCCGGACGCGATCCGGCGACCAGACCAATCGCTAGGAACGGAAACAGCCATGAGCGCATACGCGGACCAGCGCGTCCTTGTCGTCGGCGGCACCTCGGGGGTCGGCCTGGCCTCCGCCCGCGAGTTCGCGGCCCAGGGCGCGGACACGGTCATCGTCTCCCGCAACCCCCAGCGGATCGACGAGGCGGTGACGGCCCTCTCCGGCCTCGCCGGCCCGGTCACCGGCCAGACCCTCGACATCCGCTCCGACGACGAGGTGGCCAAGTTCGCCGCCACGGCGGGTGCCTTCGACCACGTGGTGGTCACGGCGGGCGAAACCCCGATGGGCCGCGTCGACACCCTCCCGCTGGAGGAGGCGTACGCCGCGATGGACAGCAAGTTCTGGGGCGCGTACCGCATCGCCCGCGCCCTCCGCCCCACCCGCTCCCTCACCCTCGTCTCCGGCTACCTCTCCCAACGCCCCGGCCGCGCCTCCGCCCTCCAGAGCGCGATCAACGCCGCGCTGGAGGCGCTGGTGCGGGGGCTGGCCCTTGAGACCGCGCCGCTTCGGGTGAACGCGGTCTCGCCGGGGCTCCTCCGTACGCCGCTGTGGGACGGGCTCGACGCTGCGGCCCGGGACACGATGTACTCCTCCGCCGTACAGCGGCTGCCGCTGGGGCGGGTGGGAGAGGCTTCGGATGTGGCGGAGGCGGTGCTCTTCTTGGCGGGGAACGGGTACGCGACGGGGACGACTGTGTTTGTGGATGGTGGGGGGATGATCGCCTGAGGCGGGGGCGCGGGGGCGACGCAGCCCGATCGCAACTCAGCGAAACAGAACCGAAGTGCCGGCATCACCGCTCCGGCTGTCCGACTCGCATGCCGTGTCGGACGCCCCGGACAACTCGGCCAGCGTGCCCTTGCTGACGCCAGACCTCGGGCGGCGAGGGCAACGCCTTCGAGGGCCGGCCGTTTCGTCATCACTGAGTCAGGTCTGAAATCGTTCGCGAGGGTCCACGTGCGTATGGCTGGGACGACGTCGAGCGAGGGGGTGTGTGCCGCTCGGGGTCCTGCGCGGCGTTCTGCTCGGTGTCGTACTGCTGCCACAGTGCCTTCGAATCCTCGATGCTGTTCGCGGGCTTGAGCGAGGCATGGAGACAAGCGACTTGGGTCCGCTCGATCTCCGCTTTGCCCGCGTTCCAGTCCGCCATCCGCTCCGGTCTTCCTTTCGGGCGGTTACATACCCTGCTTCGATGTCGTTGAGTGCGGCCCGCAGATCCACTACGGCATCGACGCAGGTCGCAGACCGATCGCGTTCCCGGGCTTGCCGGTCCATGCGGATCGGTCGGCCGCTCGCCTTCCTCTTCCGCCACAGAGATCACCCGAACCCAAGCTTCCCACGCACAGATGGGAGCCCCCAGCAAGTAGCTCTGCCAACGTCCCAGTGT
Organism: Streptomyces seoulensis; assembly: GCF_004328625.1. NCBI lineage: Bacteria > Bacillati > Actinomycetota > Actinomycetes > Kitasatosporales > Streptomycetaceae > Streptomyces > Streptomyces seoulensis. The sequence goes on along the minus strand of NZ_CP032229.1, from coordinate 5,218,378 downwards.
CAGACCCGCATGGCACGGTAGGCGGACAACCATGCGGACGGGGGCGGGATATGACGGTAATTCCGAGTGGGCGGCGGATGGAACAGGCGGCGGTTAACGCTCTGCGCACTCTCCTGCACACGGTTCAGGTGAAGGGTGACGTCTCATGGAGACGGTCGTACGGCTACGCAGTGCCCGTGCGTCGGCACTCCGAAACTTGGGCAAACGGCAACGTACCCGTGTTCTGTGTCGTTTTCGATCCAGAAACAGAGAGGTTGTACTGGGCGAACGCTACGAAGCAACTCCGTGTTGGAGGTCAGAAGGGCCGCCGGCCCCGCACCATCAGGTTGTCCGGGACAATCGAGGGCGGAACGCTGTCCTGAGTCATCTCGGTGAGATGGCAGGCGTCGTGTTCGATCGCTCAGACCACGTCCTGCACTGGGTCAATGAGTTCGATGAGCAGCTGATCTTCTGGCAGCGCCCTGGAGAGTCGCACGCGACGCTTCTGCACAGCGACCTCGACTGGGATCCGATCCCGATCACGACTAGCGGGTTGCTCCTGCCTGGCGCATGGGCTCAGCGGCTCGATTTCGGCGAGGGCTTCCCCGAGGAGTTGAGGCGGAACTCGCCTATCCCAGTCATCAGTGGCGTGACCCTGAACATGCCGGAGGCCTTGTGGCTCGCCTCTTGCTTTTCTACGACGGAGCGTATCCGGCGTGGTGTCGGGGTGCGCTGAAGCGGGTGTCGGACCTACCTCCGACGTCGAAAGTACCAACCGACCGCCAGCACGACGAGACTGGCGACTCCGAAGGCCCACACCGTGGTGGTGGCGTTGTACGAGTTGTAGACCAGAGCAAGCATGCTCAAGCGGATACCCGGCAAGGGTGGCCGTAGCCGGTGGGCCTTGCCTCCCTCTCCGTGGATACGTGTCGCAGACGCCGAAGACTCACGCTCGGCTCGCGGGCAACACCAGGCAAGAGGATGCGCCTCGGTGATCACGGCCAGCGCCTTCTAAGCGCTTGGCCCATCAGACATGCCCCCCCCTCACCCCACCACCCCCGCAAATACCCCGAACGTCCCCCCGTCGAACAACACGAACCGCACCTCCTCCACCCCCGTCTCAGCAGTCCGCACCGTCGCCACCGCGACCCGCACCGCCTCCTCCACCGGCCACCGGTAGACGCCCGTCGAGATCGCGGGGAACGCGACCGTCCGTGCCTCCAGCTCGTCCGCCACCCGCAGCGACTCCCGGTAGCAGGACGCCAGCGGCGCCGGGTCGGAGCCGGGTCCCTGCCAAACAGGACCCACCGTGTGGATGACCCACGATGCCGGGAGATCCCCCGCCGTCGTGGCGACCGCCTCGCCCGTGGGGAGGCCCCCGCCGAGGCGGGAGGCGCGGAGGGCGCGGCAGGCCGCGAGGATCGCCGGGCCGCCCCGGCGGTGGATCGCGCCGTCCACCCCTCCCCCGCCCAGCAAGGACGAGTTCGCCGCGTTGACGATGGCGTCTACGCGCTGCTCGGTGATGTCGCCCTGGACAAGCCTGATCGTGGTCATCGTCGCCTCAGCCTTCTCCAGACGTCCTTGGCCGCGTTGTGGCCGGACATGCCGTGTACCCCGGCGCCGGGCGGGGTCGCGGAGGAGCAGAGGAAGACGGCGGGATGCGGGGTGCGATACGGGAACACAGTCGGGCGGGGGCGCAACAAAAGCTGGAGGCCGTCGACCGCGCCGCAGGCGATGTCGCCGCCGACGTAGTTGGCGTTGCGGGCCGCCAGCTCGGGTGGGCCGGCTGTGGCTCGGGCCAGGACTCGGTCGCGGAAACCCGGGGCGAAGCGCTCCAGTTGGCGTTCGATCCCGTCCGTCAGATCGCCCTGCCAGTTGTTGGGGACGTGGCCGTAGACCCAGAAGACCTGCTTGCCCTCCGGGGCGCGGGTGGGGTCGGCCACGCTGGGCTGGACGGTGATCAGGAACGGGGGGTCCGGGGCGCGGTCCTCGCGGGACGCGGCGCGCAGGGCTCGGGCGATCTCGGTGCGGTTGGCGCCCAGTTGGACCGTGCCGGCCGTGCGGGCCTCGGGGGCGGTCCAGGGAACCGGGCCGTCCAGGGCGTAGTCGATCTTGAAGACGCTGGGGCCGTAGCGGTAGCCGTCGTAGTAGCTGCCGAAGCCGGCGATGCGGGCCAGGGCGGTGGGTGAGGTGTCGAAGATGTAGGCGCGGGCCGGGGGGAGGTCGTCCAGGCGCTTGACCTCGTAGTCGGTGTGCACCGCGCCGCCGAGGTCGAGCAGGTACGCCGTCAGCGCGTCCGAGATCGACTGGGAGCCGCCCAGCGGGACCGGCCAGCCCCGCGCGTGCGCGGCCAGGGCGAAGACCAGGCCGATGGCGCTGGTGGCGAAGCCGTTCAGCGGGGCGATCGTATGGGCGACCAGGCCGGAGAACAGGGCCTTGAAGCGCTCGTCGTGGAAGCGGCTCATCAGGGCCGTCGCGGGCGGCAGGCCGGCCAGGCCGAAGCGGGCCAGGGTGACCGGGTCGCGGGGCAGCGCGGTCAGCGGCAGGGACATGAAGTCCCGCAGCAGGGTGTCCCAGCGGTGCAGGAACGGCGTGATCAGCCTGCGGTACGCGCCCGCGTCGCGCGGGCCGAAGGACGCGGCCGTCTCCGCGACCGAGCGGGCCAGCACCGCCGCGCTGCCGTCCAGGAACGGGTGCGCCATCGGCAGCTCGGGGTGCAGCCACCGCAGCCCGTACCGCTCCAGCGGCATCGCGCGGAACGCGGGCGAGTTGACGCCCAGGGGATGCGCGGCCGAGCAGGGGTCGTGCCGGAAGCCGGGCAGCGTGAGTTCCTCGGTGCGGGCCCCGCCGCCCACGGTGGACCGCGCCTCGAAGACGGCCACGGAGAAGCCCCGGCGGGCCAGCTCCACGGCCGCGGTCAGCCCGTTCGGCCCCGCCCCCACCACGACCGCGTCCAGCATCGACGGCACCTTCCGACCCCCTCGTCAGCCGATGGCAACTCGGATCAGCATAGGCCGGGGCGCTCTCGGCGGCCCCGGCCGCTCCTCTCACCCCGTGCGCAGCAGCTCCCCCACCCGGCGGGCCGTGGTGGCGTCGCGGGCGGCGGTGAACGGCAGCGCGTTGCCCCCGGTTATCCGGAACGGCTCTCCGGTGAGCGTGAGGTGGGCGCCGCCCGCCTCCTCCACCAGCAGCAGGCCCGCCGCGTGGTCCCAGGCGGCCTCCCAGGAGAACGCCACGGCGTCGGTCTCGCCCCGAGCGATCGCCAGGTACTCCAGACCCGCCGAGCCGCAGGAGCGCGGGGCGACCCCGTCGGTCCACAGGGCCCGCAGCGCGCGCTTCTGGTCCTCGGTGGTGTAGTCCGGGTGCGAGACGGCGACCTTGAGGTCCCGGCCCGGCTCGGGCGGCCCGGCGAAGAGGCGCTCCCCGTCCAGGAACGCGCCCTTGCCGCGCACGGCCGTGGCGAACTGGTCCCGGACCGGCGCGTACGTCCAGGAGGCCAGCACGGTGCCCCGGTGGGCGAGCGCGACCAGGGTGCAGAAGCCGTCGTTGCCGTGCACGAACTGGCGGGTGCCGTCCACCGGGTCGATGATCCACACCGGTGCGTCGCCCCGGACGGCGTCGTACGACGACGGGTTCGCGTGCACCGCCTCCTCGCCGACCACGACCGAGCCGGGCAGCAGGGCGCTCAGCTCCTCGGTGAGGCGCCGCTCGGCCAGCCGGTCGGCGTCGGTCACCAGGTCGTGCGGCCCGCTCTTCTGGTCCACCTCGTGCTCGGCCAGGCGGCGGAAGCGGGGCAGGATCTCGGTGGCCGCGGCCTTGCGGATCGCCTCCTCCACGTCGGCGGAGTGGTGGGCGAGAAACTCCTCGATGGTTCCGGTGTCGTCGATCATGTGTCCATGAGACCACGGTCCGGCGACATCCCCCTCCCGGCTGTGGACAACTTCCCGACCCGCAGGTGAGCGGGCCGCTGACCTGCGGCTCGCTCGCGTGAGGCCCGCCCGCTCAGCGGCCCACCGCGTACCCCTGCATCCCCCGCGGATTCGCGGCGCCGGACAGCACCCCGGTGGCCGGATCGCGGGCCACCGCGCACAGCCGCCCCTCCGACCAGGCGGCACCCACGGTCACGTCGTGCCCCCGGCGCCGCAGCTCGGCGACGACCTCCTGAGGCATCCGGGACTCCACCGTCACGCTGCCCGCCCGCCAGCCGCGCGGGTAGAACGAACTGGGGAAGCCGTCGTTGTGCCAGTTCGGGGCGTCGATGGCGCCCTGGAGGTCCAGACCGCCCCGCACCGGGGCGCTCAGGGCCGCCGCCAGGAAGAAGTGGGTCTGCCACTGGTCCTGCTGGTCGCCGCCGGGCGTGCCGAAGGCCAGTACCGGCACGCCGTCCCGCAGGGCGAGCGACGGCGAGAGGGTCGTACGGGGGCGGCGGCCCGGCGTCAGGGTGTTCGGCAGGCCCTCCTCCAGCCAGGTCATCTGAAGCCGGGTGCCGAGCGGGAAGCCCAGTTCGGGCACGACCGGGTTGGACTGGAGCCAGCCGCCGCTGGGCGTGGCGGCGATCATGTTGCCCCAGCGGTCGACCACGTCGAGATGGCAGGTGTCCCCGCGCGTGGTGCCGTCGGCGCTCACACTGGGCTCGGCGGCCATGGCCACGGTCGGCTCCCCGACCCCCAGGGCGTCGCCCGGCACGCGCGCGTGGGCGAGCCTCGGCAGCCGGGGCGTACGCCCCCCGGGGCTCCCCGGCCGCAGCTCCCAGGAGGCGTCGGCGCCGATCAGCTCCCGCCGCCCGGTGTTGTACTCCGCCGACAGCAGCTCGGTGAGCGGCACCTCGTCCGCGTCGCCGTACCACGCCTCGCGGTCGGCCATGGCGAGCTTGCAGCCCTCGATCAGCAGGTGGACGTAGTCGGCGCTGCCGTACCCCGGGAGGTCGGCCGGGAGGAGGGCGAGCTGCTGGAGGAGGACCGGGCCCTGGCTCCAGGCGCCGGCCTTGCAGAGGGTCCAGCCGTTCCAGTCGTACGTGGCCGGAGCCTCGTAGGTCGCCGTCCAGTCCGCGAGGTCGGCCTCGGTGAGGGTGCCGGTGTTGCGCGAGCCGCTGGAGTCCAGCGTGGGGCGGCGGGACTGGCGGAGCAGTGCCTCGGCGATGAAGCCCGTACGCCACACCGCGCGGGCGGCGTCGATACGGGCCTCCCGGTCCCCCGTGCCCGAGGTCTCGGCCAGCAGGCGCTTCCAGGTGGCGGCGAGGGCGGGGTTGTGCAGCGGCTCGCCGGGGCGGGGTGCGTGGCCGCCGGGCAGGTACACCTCGGCCGAGCCGGTCCACTCGGTCTCGAACAGCTCGCGGACGCTCTCCACGGTCGCGGTGACGTTCTCGACCGGCGGGTGGCCGTGCTCGGCGTAGCCGATGGCGTACTTCAGCACCTCGTCCAGAGGTTTGGTTCCGTGGTCGCGCAGAAGCAGCAACCAGGCGTCGAAGGCCCCGGGGACGGCGGCCGCGAGGGGGCCGGTGCCGGGGACGAGGTCCAGTCCGAGGCCCCGGTAGTGCGCGACGGTGGCGCCCGCCGGGGCGACGCCCTGCCCGCACAGCACCTGGACCTCGCCGCCCACCGGGGCGAGCAGGATCGGGACCTCGCCCGCCGGGCCGTTCAGGTGGGGCTCGACGACGTGCAGCACGAACGCGCCGGCCACGGCCGCGTCGAAGGCGTTGCCGCCGTCCTCCAGCACCGCCATGGCCGACTGGGAGGCCAGCCAGTGGGTGCTGGACACCATGCCGAAGGTGCCCTGGAGGGTGGGACGGGTGGTGAACATACGGCCTCTTCTCTGCACGGACTCCTCTGCGCACCGGCTCTTTCCCGCCCGGTGACCCATGCAGGATGAAACTTGTTCGGCCGAGGCCGACGCAAGGGGGGGGCCGCCCGCAAGAGGCCGTCACGAGCCGGCACATGAGAGGGCCCCGCGAGCGAGCACGCCCGCGGGGCCGTCGTGCGAGAGCGGAAATCAGGCCGTGTGCAGAGTCAGCCCGTACCGGCTCAGGATCTCGTTGATCGGCTGGAACCAGGTCTCGCCGCCGCTGGAGCAGTTGCCCCAGCCGCCGGAGGTGACGCCCTGGGCCTGGTCGCCGCTGATGAACGAGCCGCCTGAGTCACCGGGTTCGGCGCACACGTTGGTCTTGGTGAGCTGGTGCACCGCGCCCTGGCTGTAGTTGACGGTCTCGTTCAGCGCGAGGACGCTGCCGCAGTGCCAGTGGCTGGTGGAGCCGGAGCGGCAGATGGAGGTGCCGGGAGGCGCCACGTTGGAGCCGCGCACCAGCTGGTCGGAGGTGGTGCCCCAGCCGAGCACGACCGGTACGGTCCACCAGCCGCTGCCCACGTTGACCCAGGCGTAGTCGTTGTCGGGGAACGACGAGCCCTGGAAGTTGCCGACGTAGGACTGGTCCCAGCCGTACACGGCGGCGGAAGGCTGGCCGCAGTGCCCGGCGGTGACGAAGCCGCCGTACACCGAGAAGCCGATGGAACAGCGGACGTTGCCCGTGTAGTACGGGTCGCCGCCGACCGTGCCGGCCGCCAGGGTGCTCGCGGACCCGGCGACCTTGTTCACGGTGACGGGACCCGCCTTGCGGGCGCTCGCCAGGAAGCGCTGGACATCGTTGTCCGCGGCCTTGGTGCGGACGACGTCGATCACGACGGACCCGGTGCTCGGGTCGGCGTGCCAACTGGTCACGGACCTGGGCGCCTTGAGGCGGTCGACGCGCGCCTTGGCCGCGTTCAGCTCGCGGGCGCTGCGCTCCGCCGTGCGTACGGTGACCCCGGCGTCCCGGAGCTTCTGGCGGACGCTCGCGGAGGCGTCGTCGGTCACGGCCACGGTCAGCCGGTTGCTCTTGGCGTCGAACCAGGACCCGCCGTAGGCGGCACCGGCGGTGGCGCGGGCCTTCGGGTCGAGGCCGGTGGCCGCGCGTTCGGCCTTGAGGCGGGCCTCGGCCTGGGACTTGGTGAGCCCGAAGTCGTGCTGCATCGCGGTCAGCAGGCTCTTGGAGGCGGGGGCTTCGCCGGCGTTCTGCGCGGCGGCGGGGAGGGTGCCCGCCGCGGAGAGGCCGCCGAGCACGAGGAGTGCGGCTGCGGCGGCGCGCATGACTTTCTTGCGTCTCATGGGGAGTTGCCCTTCGTCGTTCCAACGAGGTGGGGGTGGAACAGCCGATTTCTGAGAGCGCTCTCATCAGTGCGGGGCAGAGCCTAGCGGCACCTCCACAACAGGTCCATGCCAATCACACGCCCTCTGTCCCCGGCGTGGGGACGGCGGGGATATGAGCGGTATGCGCCTCCTCGGCGTCCGGGCCGCGTCACGGCGTGAGTACGCAGCGAGTTCGGGCTTCCGTGGTGCGGACCCCTCGTGTGAGACTGGCGTCCCCCCGTCCCTGCGGACCCCTTCCGTCACCCCCTCTCCCACGAGAAGTGCGCCGTGAGTCCTCTGCCTCTGCCGCTCGCCCTCACCGCTCGACTGTCGCCGGTCGTCGTGCTGGCCGTCGCGGGCTGGGCCCTCAGCTCGGGTCCCGCCGCCACCGCCAACTCCGGTCCCACGCCCGCGAGTCAGGCGTCCTCCGGCGCCTCAGCCGCTCCGGGTCCGTCCTCCGCCGCGCCCGCCGTGAAGACGTACGACGCCGCGCCCGCGCCCTGCACCGGGGTGCCCGTGGCCACCGTCAAGTCCCTGGTGCCCGGGGCGAAGACGGCCGGCAAGGAGATACCGTCCACCGACTCCGCGCTGCGCCGCACCTGTTCGTGGAACGCGCTCAAGGGCTACGACTACCGCTGGCTGGACGTCTCCTACGAGGTGGCCGCCTCCGACGACGCGGCAAAGAAGGAGTACCAGCAGCGGGTCGCCGAGAAGAGCGGCGGCGGGCCCGTGCCGGGGCTCGGTGACGGCGGCTACTCCGTCGTGAACCTGAACACCGAGGACAAGCAGCAGACCCGCGAGGGCGTGGTGCTGGCCCGTGCCGCCAACGCGCTGGTGGTCGTCACGTACAGCGGCAGTGACTTCGAGAGCAAGAAGGCGCCGGAGACCGCCGAGATCAACAAGGGTGCCATCAAGGCGGCCAAGGACGCGGTGGCCTCGCTGCGCGGCGGCGCCAAGTAGCCGAGTAACGGCAGAGCCCCGGCAGTCGGTCGACCGCCGGGGCTCTCTCCGTCGTCAGGCGGCAGCCGGCCTCCTCCTGCCGCTGGCCAGCGTCAGCACCACGTACAGCACCATGGACGTGCCGAGGCCGACCGCCCAGCCGTAGTCGGCCAGCGGGCGCAGGGCCGGGATCGGGCGGCCGTCGATCAGCGGATGGAAGTCGGCGCCGCCGACGGCGAGGACGCCGCCCACCACGAAGGCGGCCACCGCCCGCCAGTTCCAGCCGCCCGCGTACCAGTACCGTCCGCCCGCCCGGTACAGGTCGGCCAGGTCGAGCCGGGTGCGGCGCAGGAACCAGTAGTCGGCGACCAGGATGCCCGCGACCGTACCGAGCAGACCGCCGACCAGACCGAGCCAGGTGAAGATGTAGCCCTGCGGGTCGGAGTAGAGCCGCCACGGGAAGATCAGCACCGCGAGGACGGCGGTGATCAGTGCGCCGGTGCGGAAACTCACCTTGCGCGGGGCGACGTTGGAGAAGTCGAAGGCCGGGGAGACCAGGTTGGCCGCGATGTTCACGGAGAGGGTCGCCACCAGCACGGTGACCAGGGCGTAGATCAGGCCCACCACGTTGTCGGTCTTGGCGGCGAGCTGGACCGGGTCCCAGACCGGCTCGCCGTACACCGCCTGCGAACCCGAGGTGACCAGCACCGACAGGAACGCGAACAGGGTCATGGTCGTGGGCAGGCCGAACGCCTGGCCGAGGGTCTGGGCGCGCTGGCTGCGGCCGTAGCGGGTGAAGTCGGGGATGTTCAGGGAGAGGGTGGACCAGAAGCCGATCATGCCCATCAGGGAGGGCCAGAACAGCTTCCAGAAGTCGCCGCCCCAGCCCAGCTTGGACGGCTGGTCGAAGAGCGGGCCGACTCCCCCGGCCTGGTCGCTCATCCACCACAGCATCACGAACGCGCCGACGATCACGAAGGGCGCGGCCCAGTTCTCGAAGCGGCGGATGGTCTCCATGCCCCGCAGGATGATGGCCACTTGGAGCGCCCAGAAGATGGCGAAGGAGAGCCACATGGTCCAGGCGTAGCCGCCGATGTGCGCGGCGCCGGACCAGCTGTCGCCGATCAGCTTGCCGGCCAGGAAGAAGATGGCCTCGCCGCCGATCCAGGTCTGGATGCCGAACCAGCCACACGCCACCAACGCCCGTACGACGGCGGGCAGGTTGGCGCCGCGCACCCCGAAGGAGGCGCGGGCGAACACCGGGAAGGGGATGCCGTACTTGGGTCCGGCGTGCCCGGTGAGCAGCATCGGCACCAGCACGATCAGGTTGGCCAGCGCGATGGTGAACACGGCCTGTTTCCAGTCCATGCCGACCGCGATCAGGCCCGAAGCCAGCGTCCAGGAGGCGGTGTTGTGGGCCATGCCGACCCACAGCGCGGAGAAGTTGTACGTCGTCCAGGTCCGCTTGGCGGCCGGTACGGGAAGCAGGTCCTCGTTGGCGTAGGGGCCGCTGGGCGCGGGGGCGCCGGGGGCGATCTCCACCCGGCCGTCGGTGAGGGTGACTTGGGCGGAGGGTGGTATGGCCGTGGGTGCGGTTTCGGTCATGGTGCAGGCCAATCGGATGGGAGGGTCGGGACAGGCCGTGCGGGGGGGGGTGCGCCGTAAGGGTTCCGTACGGGCGTCCTGGCCCCCTTCCGCGCGCGGGGCGCGGGAAGGGGGAGTTCGATTCGCCTGCCGTGCTCAGGCGTTGACGGCGGGGATCACCTTCGAGCCGTAGGCGTCGATGGTGGCCTCCTGCGCGTCGTGCATGTCGTACACCGCGAACTGGTCGACGCCCAGGGCCCGGAGCGCGTTCAGCTTCTCGATGTGGTCCTTGACCGGGCCGATCAGGCAGAAGCGGTCCACGATCTCGTCGGGCACGAACTGGGTGTCGGGGTTGCCGCTGCGTCCGTGGTGGGCGTAGTCGTAGCCCTCGCGGGCCTTGATGTAGTCGGTCAGTTCGTCGGGGATCTGCGCGGAGTGCTCGCCGTAGCGGGACACGAGGTCGGCCACGTGGTTGCCGACCATGCCGCCGAACCAGCGGCACTGTTCGCGGGCGTGGGCGAGCGCCTCGGGCGAGTCGTCGTCGGTGACGTAGGCGGGGGCGGCCACGCAGATGGTGACCTCGTCGGGGTCGCGGCCGGCGGCGACGGCGGCGTCCTTGACGGCCTTGACCATGAACTCGGTGAGGTAGAGGTCGGCGAGCTGGAGGATGAACCCGTCGGCCTCCTCGCCGGTCATCTTCAGCGCCTTGGGCCCGTACGCGGCCATCCAGACGGGGAGTTCGGCGCCCGGCTTCACCCAGGGCAGGCGGATCGGGGTGCCGCCGAGGTCGGTCTCCTCGCCCCGGCCGAGGGCGCGGATGACCTTCATGGCCTCGCTGATCCGGGCCAGGGTGTTGGGCTTGCGGCCCGCGACGCGCATCGCGGAGTCCCCGCGCCCGATGCCGCACACCGTGCGGTTACCGTACATGTCGTTGAGGGTGGCGAAGGTGGACGCGGTGACCTCCCAGGTGCGGGTGCCCGGGTTGGTGACCATCGGGCCGACGGTGAGCCGGTCGGTCTGGGCCAGGATCTGGCTGTAGATGACGAACGGCTCCTGCCAGAGCACGGCCGAGTCGAAGGTCCAGCCGTAGGTGAAGCCGTTGCGCTCGGCCCGCCGCATCAGGTCGACGACGCGGGAGGCGGGCGGGTCGGTCTGGAGTACGAGACCGAAGTCCATGGGCACCACTCCTAGTTGAGGTACTGACAGGTGGAGCGCGGGGTGTACACGCCGTGCCCGGCGCGGCCGGTGTACTCCCGCTCGGTGATCACGGGGACGCCGCGCGAGAGGACCGTCTCGACCCGGCCGGTGATCCGCTTGCCCTCGTACGCCGAGTAGTCGACGTTCATGTGGTGCGTCTCGGCCGAGATGACCTGCTCGGCGTGCGGGTCGTAGATCACCACGTCGGCGTCCGCGCCGGGGGCGATGGTGCCCTTCTTCGGGTACATGCCGAACATGCGGGCCGGGGTCGCGCAGGCGATCTCGATCCAGCGGCGGCGCGAGATGTGGCCGTCGACCACGGCCTGGTGGAGGAGGTCCATGCGGTTCTCCACGCCCGGCATCCCGTTGGGGATCTTGGAGAAGTCGCCCCGGCCCAGCTCCTTCTGGCCCGAGAAGCAGAACGGGCAGTGATCGGTGGAGACCACCTGGAGATCGTTGGTGCGCAGGCCCCGCCAGAGTGCGGCCTGGTGGTCGCGGGTACGCAGCGGGGTGCTGCACACGTACTTGGCGCCCTCGAAGTCCGGCTCGGCGAGGTTGTCGGTGGACAGGAAGAGGTACTGCGGGCAGGTCTCGCCGAAGACGTTCAGCCCCTCGTCGCGGGCCCGCGTCAGCTCGGCCACCGCCTCCTGCGCCGAGACGTGCACCACGTACAGGGGGGCGCCGGCGACCTGGGCCAGCTTGATCGCGCGGTGGGTGGCCTCGGCCTCCAGCAGGGCCTTGCGGACCTCGCCGTGGTAGCGGGGGTCGGTCTCGCCGCGCGCGAGGGCCTGCTCGACCAGGACGTCGATGGCGATGCCGTTCTCGGCGTGCATCATGATCAGCCCGCCATTCCCGGCGGCGCGCTGCATCGCGCGGAGGATCTGGCCGTCGTCCGAGTAGAAGACGCCCGGGTAGGCCATGAACTGCTTGAACGAGGTCACCCCCTCCTCGACCAGCAGGTCCATCTCCTTGAGCGTCTCCTGGTTCACATCGGAGACGATCATGTGGAAGCCGTAGTCGATGGCGCAGTTGCCCTCGGCCTTCTGGTGCCAGGCGTCCAGGCCCTCGCGCAGGGTGCCGCCGACGTTCTGGATGGCGAAGTCCACGATGGTGGTCGTGCCGCCCCAGGCCGCGGCCCGGGTGCCGGTCTCGAAGGTGTCGGCGGCGTAGGTGCCGCCGAACGGCATCTCCATGTGGGTGTGGCCGTCCACGCCGCCGGGGATGACGTACTTTCCGGTGGCGTCGATGGTCCGGTCCGCGGTGAACGCCTCGGCGGCGGCAGTGCCTGTGGCGGCCAGAGCGGCGATTCGGCCGTCCTCGATGAGTACGTCGGCGTGGATCTCGTCGGAGGCGGTGATGACGAGTCCGTTCCGGATCAGCGTGCGGCGGGACATGGGGTCCTCTCCTGGTGGTCCGCTGCGGGTGGTTCGTGGCTTGTCGCGCTCACGCGGCGGCAGCCGCATATCGATGCGGTCCCGCGCCCCTTCAGGGCGCGGTCAGCGGGCCGTACGCGTTCGGCTCGCGGTCCCTGTAGAACTGCCAGCGGTCGCGGACCTCGCGGAGCTTGGCCATGTCGAGGTCGCGGACGACGAGTTCGGTCTCCTTGTCGCCGGCGACCTCGCCGACGAACTGGGCCTCGGGGTCGACGAAGTACGTGGTGCCGTAGAAGTCGTTGTCGCCCAGGTCCTCCACGCCAACCCGGTTGATCGCGCCGACGAAGTACTCGTTGGCCACGGCCGCCGCCGGCTGCTCCAACTGCCAGAGGTAGCGGGAGAGTCCGCGCGAGGTGGCCGAGGGGTTGAAGACGATCTCGGCGCCGGCCAGGCCCAACGCCCGCCAGCCTTCCGGGAAGTGGCGGTCGTAGCAGATGTAGACGCCGATCCGGCCGACGGCGGTGTCGAAGACGGGCCAGCCGCTGTTGCCGGGACGGAAGTAGAACTTCTCCCAGAACCCCTGGACTTGCGGGATGTGGGTCTTGCGGTACTTGCCGAGGTAGGAGCCGTCCGCGTCGATCACGGCGGCGGTGTTGTAGAGGACGCCGGGCTGCTCCTCCTCGTACATCGGCAGCACCAGGACGATGCCCAGTTCCTTCGCCAGCGCCTGGAAGCGGCGGACGGTGGGGCCCTCGGGGATCTGCTCGGCGTACTCATAGAACGCCTTGTCCTGGACCTGGCAGAAGTAGGGGCCGTAGAACAGCTCCTGGAAGCAGAGGACTTGGGCGCCCTGGGCGGCGGCGTCGCGGGCCGCCTGCTCGTGCACCTGGATCATGGATTCCTTGTCGCCCGTCCAGGCCGTCTGGAAGAGGGCGGCGCGGATCACTCGGCTCATCGGGACCTCCGGGTCGCTCGGTGTGCGGGGGCTTCCGACGCCCGCTCCTGGAGCCTAGGAAGGCCGGGCGGCCGGTTTGAGTGGCACGGTGTCACGTCTGCGGGGTGCGGGCGTGGCACCGTGTCACGTTGTGCCGTAACCATGTTTCACCGCCGTTTTCGCAGGTCGTGGCATGTTTCAGCCCTGTTGCGCGTCGTGCGCGAGGAGTGCGATGTGCACGGAGGCCGCCTGTTCGAAGTCGTCCAGGTCGATCCCGAGCCGCGCCTGTATGGCCTCCAGGCGGCGGTACAGCGCGGGCCGGGAGACGTGGTGGAGCTGGGCGGTGCGGGACTTGTTGCGGCCGGTCGCCAGGTAGGTACGCAGTACGTCCAGCAGCTCGCCCTCGCCGCCGCACAGCAGGCCGTCCAGCTCGCGTTCGGCGAAGGACTGTACCTGGGGGTCGTCGCGCAGCAGCCGGATCAGCCCGCGCAGATGCACGTCCCGCAGCCGGACCACGGCCGGCCGGTCCAGGGCGGCCCCGGCGACCGCGTCCGCGACGTGCCGGGCCTCGCGCAGCCCGGCGGGCACGTCGTCCCAGCAGGTGCGCGGGTCGGCGGCGGCGACCACGGCGTCCGGCAGCTCGGGGGTGCGCAGCCGGGCGGCGAGACGGCCGGTGAGCGCCTCGGCGTCCTGGTCGCGGGCGAGGCTGAGCAGTACGGCACTCGCCCCGTCAGCCAGCTCCGCGACCAGCCCGGTCAGGCCCAGCGTGCGCAGCACCCGGTCCAGCAGCTCGGGTTCGGCACCGGGCACGACCAGCGGCACGAACGTCCGCCGGTTGACGGGGAGTCCGGCCGCCCGCGCCCTGGGGAGCAGGTGCCGGGCCGGTACGGTCCCGGAGGCGAGGTCGGTCAGCAGACCGTGCGCGGACTGCTCCTCCCAGGTGCGGCCGGAGGCGCCGCCGAGCATCCGGTGCAGCACCAGCGCCTCGGCGGCCCGGTCCGCGAGCAGGCGCCCGGTGGCGGAGTCGCCCCGGTAGCCGCACAGCAGCAGCCGGCCCCAGCATTCCCCGCGCCCGCCCAGCTCGGCGCGGACCCAGCCGTCGCCCTCGCTGCCTCCGGCCTGCCGGGCGATGCGCTCCCAGTCGCGCAGCACGTCGTCCACGGCGGGCCGCTCCCCCGCCGTGGCGAGGACCCGGTGCGCGAGGTTGGTGAGGACGACCGGGCACCCGGAGTGCTGTGCGACCTCGTCCAGCAGGCGTTGCAGCGGGGCGCCGGAGGTGATCAGCGCGGTGAGGCTCGTCCGGACGGACTCGGAGAGGCTGACGGCGGCGAACTTGGCCCGTACCAGCCGGGATTGGACCTCCTCGGTCAGTTCGGCGAACGGGAAGGGCCGGTGCAGCACCACCAGTGGCAGCCCGCACCGCTCGGCGGCCCGGCGCATCACCTCGGGCGGCGTGGGGAAGGCACGGCCGAGCCCGAGGACCACGGCGGCGGCCTCCGCCCGGTGCAGCGACTGGATGTACGCGGCCTGCTTGGCCTCGTCCCCCGCGAGCAGCACCCCGGTGGTGAGCACCATCTCGCCGCCGGTGAGCATCACGCCTACGTCGGCGGCCTCGGCCACGTGCACCCAGCGCACCGCCCGGTCGAGCCCGTCGGCCCCGGCCACCACCTCGGGCTCCCCGGCGAGCACCCGCTCCAGCGTGAGCACCTGCCGGACGGACAGGGCCGGTTCCTCCGGCCGGGACGCGTGCCGGAAATCCGAGGTCATGGTCATCGGCGGTACCTCGTTCCTAGTACGTGCTCCCCGGCGCGTCCCCGTAGGTGCCCCTCAGCGCGTTCCCGAGGATCGCCGCGCCTTCCTCGGCCTCCGCGACGGTGAGCGTCAGCGGCGGGGCGACGCGCAGGGCGCTGGTGTTGTAGCCGCCGCCCTTGCCGATGAGCAGGCCGCTGCGGCGGGCCGCTTCCAGGACGGCGGCGGCCGCGGCCGGGTCGGCCTCGTCGGTGCCCGGCTTCACCAGCTCGATGCCGATCATCAGCCCCCGGCCGCGCACCTCGCGGACGCCGGGCAGCCCGGCGGTGACCCCGCGCAGCAGCTCGATGAGCAGGCCGCCGACCCGGCGGGCGTTGCCCTGGAGGTCGTGTTCGAGGTGGTAGCCGAGGTTGGCGAGCCCGGCGGCCATGGTGATCTGGGTGCCGCCGAAGGTGGAGATGCTGTTGGCGTCGACGCAGTTCATGATCTCGGCGCGGGCGATCACCCCGCCGATGGACATGCCGTTGCCGATGCCCTTGGCGAAGGTGACGATGTCCGGCGGGCCGTTCCGGTCGTGCGCCTGCCAGCCCCAGAAGTGCTCGCCGGTACGGCCCCAGCCGGTCTGGACCTCGTCGGAGATCCACAGGACGCCGTGCTCGTCGAGGACTTCCTTGAACGCCGCGTACAGCCCGTCCGGCGGGGAGGTGAACCCGCCGACGCCCTGGATGGGTTCGGCGATCAGCGCGACCGGGGGCCGGGTCTGGCCGAGGAGGTCGCGCAGGTCGGCCACGCAGGCGTCGATGAAGGCGCGGTCGTCCAGGTCGGCGTAGGGGCCGCGGGTGCGGACGCCGCCGTGCACGTACAGGGTCTGGAGCGGGGAGAGGGAGGTCGGGGACCAGGTGCGGTTGCCGGTGATGCCGACCGCGCCGAAGGACCGGCCGTGGTAGCTGTTGCGCATCGCCACGACCGTGTTGCCCTGGCGGTAGGTGGTGGCGAGCAGCATCGCCGTGTCGTTGGCCTCGGTGCCGGAGGTGGTGAAGAAGACCCGCGCGTCCGGGATGCCGCTCACCATGGCGACGCGCTCGGCCAGTTCGACCATCGGGCGGTCGAGGTAGAGGGTCGAGGAGTGGATGATCCGCCCGGCCTGCTCGGTCACCGCCTTGGTGACCTCGGGGAGCGCGTGCGCGGTCATGGTGGTGAGGATGCCGCCGAAGAAGTCCAGGTAGCGGTTGCCCTGGGCGTCCCAGACGTGCCGGCCCTCGCCGTGGGTGATCTCCAGCGGGTCGTCGTAGTAGAGCGCGAGCCAGTCCGGCATGACCTTGCGGTGGCGGGCGTAGAGGTCGTTCACGGGTTCACCAGCCCCTCGTAGGCGTCGGGGCGGCGGTCGCGGTAGAACGCCCACTGCTGCCTGACCTCGTCGATGAGGTCGAAGTCCAGGTCCCGGACGAGGAGTTCCTCGGTCTTGTCGTCCCCGACCTCGCCGACGAACTGGCCGCGCGGGTCCACGAAGTACGACGTGCCGTAGAAGTCGTTGTCGCCGTACTCCTCCTGGCCGACCCGGTTGATGGCGGCGACGAAGTACTCGTTGGCGACGGCCGCCGCCGGCTGCTCCAACTGCCAGAGGTGGGAGGAGAGTCCACGGTGGGTGGCGGACGGGTTGTAGACCAACTGGGCGCCATTGAGTCCCAGTTGGCGCCAGCCCTCGGGGAAGTGGCGGTCGTAGCAGATGTAGACGCCGACCTTGCCGACCGCCGTGTCGAAGACGGGCCAGCCGAGGTTGCCGGGTTTGAAGTAGTACTTCTCCCAGAAGCCCTTGACCTGCGGGATGTGGTGCTTGCGGTACTTGCCGAGGTAGCTGCCGTCGGCGTCGATCACGGCGGCGGTGTTGTAGTAGAACCCGGAGCCGTCGACCTCGAAGACCGGGACGACGATCACCATGCCGGTCTCGCGGGCCAGTTCCCGCATCCGGGTCACGGTCGGGCCGTCCGGGACCGGTTCCGCCCAGCGGTAGTGCTCGGGCTCCTGCACCTGGCAGAAGTAGGGGGCGTTGAACACCTCCTGGAACCCGATGATCCTCGCGCCCTGGCGCGCGGCCTCGCGGGCGTACTCCTCGTGCTTCTCGATCATGGACTCGGTGTCGCCGGTCCAGGTGGCCTGAACCAGTGCGGCACGTACGACGTTGGCCATGAGCTGCTCCTTCGACGCGGCGTCCGAGCCTCTACGCCCGTAGAAACGGGCCGTAGAGGGACGAAAGTAAGCCTCTTGGACGCCCTTGCCAAGACCATCGTCGGCAACCCGCTGATTCGGCCCCGATTCACACCCCTGCGGGTGAGCGGGGTGCCGGTCAGGGGGTGATCCCGGCGGCGCGGAGTGCGTGGAGGAGGTCCCGGTGGTGGTCCTCGGAGACGTGCCGGGCCGCGTCGAGGAGGAGGGGGGGTGAGGCGGTCGGGGTCGGGGGCGGCGAGGCGGGCCGCGTCCTCGGGGGTGCGGGTGCGGAGGCAGGCGTCGAGGAGGGTACGGGCGTCGCGGGTGCGGCCCACTTCCTGGAGTCGCGCCACTGCGGCGCCGGTGTCCTCCGGCGGGCGGGCGGCGCCCTCGCGGAGCAGGCGGTCGGCATCCTCGGGGCGTCCGGCTGCCGTCAACGCGGCTGCCGCCACGACCAGTTGCTCCGGGGGCAGGGCCGCCGCCTCCCAGCGGAGGGTGGTCCAGTCGGCGTGGGCGAGGGCGTCGGCGAGGAGGGGGAGGCGCACGGCGGGCCAGCGGGCGGCTTCCGCCAGGAGCGTGTACGCCTCACCGCCGCGGCCTGCGGCACGGAGGGCGGCGAGGCGCGCGACGGCTCCGGCCACGGCGCGGTGGTCGTCGGGGTGGGGCACGAAGCCGACCGCCTCCTGTCCCTCACCCTCGGCCCCGGCCTCGTCCTCGGCTCCCGCGAAACGGGCGCCCCGGAGGTCGGAGGTGGCCTGCGGGGCGCCGGGGAAGGTCAGGGGGGCGGGAATCTCGTCGTCCAGGCCCGCGAAACGGGCGCTGCCACGGCGGCGCTTGCGGGGCTTGGCGGCGGGTTCGGCGGCCGGGTGGCCTTCGGCGGGGCCGTTCGGCGCGAAGTCGGACATGGACGCGCGAGAGGTACCGCCGGCCGCCCCCTGGACCGGCACCCTCACCTCCGGCGCCCCCGGGCGGTCGATCCGCGCCAGCCGGTCCCGCAGCTCCGCACACCGCGCCGTCGCCCGGTGCCGGGCGTCCCGCGCCCAGGCCAGGTCGACGCGGAGGGCCTCCTCCTCGGCCTCCGTCCTCGCCCCGGCGAGGCGGTGGGTCAGCGCGGCCTCGCGTTCATCGGCGTCGTGGCGCTCGCGGAGGGTGGCGCGGAGGCGCCGGGTCAGGGTGTCGTGGACGCCGGGGCGGGCGTCGTACGCGGTGAGGGCCGCCGTGTGCAGCACGCGGGCACGCTCGCGCTCGGCGAGGGCGGCCACGGAGCCGTACGTCGCCGCGAGGTCCCGCAGCAGCGCGTCGACCACGTCCCACGGCGGCACCTCGCGCCCCTCGCGGCAGGCACGCATGCCGTCCGGGTCACGGTGCCAGAAGACCCCGCACCAGCCCGCGTTCTGGTCGAGGCGGGACAGGAGGCCGTCCAGGTAGGACCCGAACTCCCCCGCCACCGCCGTGAGTTGTTCCGCCACTTACCGGCTCCCGCCCGTCGGCCAGCACTGCGGGAGCCAGGCAACACCAGCCGTGTTACGGGCCTGCTACGCACGGTTTGCGGAACGGCTCAGACCGGGACCGGCGCGCAGCGGACGATCAGCTCGTCCATGGAGAGGCCGAGGGCCCGCGCGAGCGCCGCCACGGTGAAGAAGGCGGGGGTCGGCGCCCGGCCGGTCTCGATCTTGCGGAGGGTCTCGGCGGAGATTCCGGCGACCGCGGCGACCTCGGTCATGCTCCGCGGACCGCGCGCCTCGCGCAGCAGCCGACCGAGCTGTTCGCCGCGCTCGCGCTCTTCGGGGGTCAGGGGGGTGCGCACCATGGCACCCATTCTAATACCGGTATAGTAATTGGCATGGTTGAACTCAAGACGGACGCCTCCATCGAGTCCATGCACGCGGCCGGCCAGGTCGTCGGCCGTGCCCTGACGGCGGTACGGGAAGCCGCCGGCGTGGGCGTGAGCCTGCGGGAACTGGACGAGGTCGCCCGCGCGGTCCTACGCGAGGCGGGCGCGACCTCGCCCTTCCTCGGCTACCGGCCCTCCTTCGCGCCGACCCCCTTCCCGGCGGTGATCTGCGCCTCGGTGAACGACGCGATCGTGCACGGCATCCCGACCGCTTACCGCCTGCGGGACGGCGACCTCCTCTCCGTGGACTGCGGCGCCCTGCTGGACGGCTGGGCCGGTGACTCTGCGATCAGCTTCGTGGTCGGCCGCCCGCGCCCCGAGGACCTGACCCTGATCGACACCGCCGAGCGGGCGCTGGCGGCCGGCATCGAGGCGGCGGTCGTCGGCAACCGCATCGGCGACATCGCCCACGCCATCGGCACCGTGTGCCGCGCCGCCGGATACGGCATCCCCGCCGACTTCGGCGGCCACGGCATCGGACGCGAGATGCACGAGGACCCCGGCGTACCGAACGAGGGCCGCCCCGGGCGGGGCATGCCGCTGCGCCACGGGATGGTCCTGGCGATCGAACCGATGCTGATCGCGGGCGGCCGGGACGGCTACCATCCCGACCCCGACGGCTGGACCCTGCGCAGCGACGACGGCTCCCGCGCGGCCCACGCCGAGCACACTGTGGCGATCACGGACGCGGGTCCGCGCGTCCTGACGGCCCGCGAGCCGGTACGGCAGGGCGCGGGCTCGTAACGCGGGACCGGCTGCGGGTGCCCTTCCCCCCGGGGCGTGCCATCGTTTCAAGAGCGGCCGATCCGGGGTACCCGGCCGCTCCGCACGCGTCGTCTGCGAAGGACGGAAACGATGACCAGCGGCTACATCGGCCCCGAGGGCGACCCCTTCGGGGAGTTCTTCTCCCGCTTCTTCGGCGGCACCGGGAATCCGGGCCAGCCCGGCGGCCCCCGCCAGGTGGACATCGGCCGCCTGCTGAGCCAGCCCGCGCGCGAGCTGGTCAAGGGGGCCGCGCAGTACGCGGCGGAGCACGGCAGCCGGGATCTGGACACCCAGCACCTGCTGCGCGCCGCCCTGTCCAGCGAGCCCACCCGCAGCCTGCTCAGCCGGTCCGGGGCGAACCCGGACTCGATGGCCACCGAGATCGACGGCCGTGCCGGACCCGTGCAGCACCCGCCGGGCAAGGTGCCGCCGACCGCGCTCTCCCTGACCCCGGCCGTCAAGCGGGCGCTGATGGAGGCGCACGAGATGGCACGGGCCAGCGGCGCCGGGTACATCGGCCCCGAGCACGTGCTGAGCGCCCTCGCCATGAACCCGGACTCGGCCGCCGGGCACATCCTGCACGCGGCCCGGTTCAAGGCGGAACCCGCACCGCCCGAGGCGCCGGAGACCGCCCAGGGCCGCCAGGACCGCCCCCGGCCCACGACCACACCGACGCTGGACAAGTACGGGCGCGACCTGACCGAGCTGGCCCGCGAGAACCGGATCGACCCGGTGATCGGCAGGGAGAAGGAGATCGAGCAGACCATCGAGGTGCTGTCCCGGCGCGGCAAGAACAACCCGGTGCTGATCGGTGACGCGGGCGTCGGCAAGACCGCCGTGGTCGAGGGGCTGGCGCAGCGCATCGCGGACGGGGACGTGCCCGAGGGCCTGGAGGAGCGCCGGGTGGTGGCGCTGGACCTGACCGCTGTGGTGGCCGGCACCCGCTACCGGGGCGATTTCGAGGAGCGCCTGAACAACATCGTGCAGGAGATCCGCGCGCACTCGGACAAGCTGGTCGTCTTCATCGACGAGCTGCACACCGTGGTGGGCGCGGGCACCGGCGGCGAGGGCGGCGCGATGGACGCGGGCAACATCCTCAAGCCCGCCCTGGCCCGCGGCGAGCTGCACATCGTCGGCGCGACCACGCTGGAGGAGTTCCGGCGGATCGAGAAGGACGCCGCGCTGGCCCGCCGCTTCCAGCCCATCCAGGTGCCCGAGCCGTCCGTGGAGGACGCGCTGGAGATCCTGCGCGGGCTGCGCGACCGCTACGAGGCCCACCACCAGGTCCGCTACTCGGACGAGGCGCTGGCGGCTGCCGTGGAGCTGTCCGACCGCTATCTCACCGACCGGCGACTGCCCGACAAGGCCATCGACCTGATCGACCAGGCGGGCGCGCGGGTACGGCTCGGCGCCCGGACCAAGGGCGCGGACGTACGGGCGCTGGAGCGCGAGGCCGAGCAGCTGGTCCGGGACAAGGACCAGGCGGTGGCGGACGAACAGTACGAGCAGGCCACGCAGTTGAGGGACCGGATCGCGGACATCCAGCGGCGGATCTCGGAGGCGGCGGACGACGGGGAGGCCGTCGAGGGGCAGAACCTGGAGGTGACGGCGGAGGCCATCGCCGAGGTGGTGTCCCGGCAGACCGGGGTGCCGGTGAGCCGGCTGACCCAGGAGGAGAAGGAGCGCCTGCTCGGCCTGGAGCAGCATCTGCACGAGCGGGTGGTCGGCCAGGACGAGGCGGTCAACGTGGTCGCGGACGCCGTACTGCGTTCCCGCGCGGGGCTGTCCAGCCCGGACCGGCCGATCGGCAGCTTCCTGTTCCTCGGTCCGACCGGGGTCGGCAAGACCGAACTGGCCCGCGCGCTGGCCGAGTCGCTGTTCGGCAGCGAGGACCGCATGGTGCGGCTCGACATGAGCGAGTACCAGGAGCGGCACACCGTCTCCCGGCTGGTCGGGGCGCCGCCCGGTTACGTCGGCCACGAGGAGGCGGGCCAGCTCACCGAGGTGGTGCGCCGCAACCCGTACTCACTGCTGCTGCTGGACGAGGTGGAGAAGGCGCACCCGGATGTCTTCAACATCCTGCTCCAGGTGCTGGACGACGGCCGGCTGACCGACGCCCAGGGGCGGACGGTGGACTTCACCAACACGGTCATCGTGATGACCAGCAACCTGGGTTCGGACGTCATCACCCGGCGCGGCGCGGGGATCGGGTTCGGGCCGGGCGGCGCGGACGCGGACGAGGAGGCGCGGCGGGAGCAGATCCTGCGGCCGCTGCGGGAGCACTTCCGGCCGGAGTTCCTCAACCGGATCGACGAGATCGTGGTGTTCCGCCAGCTCACCCCCGAGCAACTGCGCCGGATCACCGACCTGTTGCTCAACGGCACCCGCGAACTCACCAGCGCCCGGGGGGTGAGCGTGGACTTCACCGACGCGGCCGTGGACTGGCTGGCCGAGCGAGGCCATCAGCCGGAGTACGGCGCCCGCCCGCTGCGCCGCACGATCCAGCGCGAGGTGGACAACCAGCTGTCGCGGCTGCTGCTGAAGGGCACGGTGGCCGAGGGCGGCGAGGTGACGGTCGATGTGGCGGACGGGCGGCTGGACTTCCGGGTCCAGGGCCAGGAGGCCCAGCCGGCCGAGGCGCGGCGCGAGGGCGCCTGAGTCCCGTCAGCCCGTCGGGTTCACCACCATCGCGGAGCCGCCGCCGCGCCGGGTCGTCTCGGCGGCGGCCAGCCACTTCCCGTTCGGCAGCCGCTGGACGCCGGTGGCGGCGCCGATCTCGGGGTTGAGCTTGAAGCTGTGCCCGAGCTGTTCCAGCCGCTCGCGCAACGCGCTGTCGTACAGGGCGGGTTCGAGTTCGGTCTGGGCGGCGTTGCGCTGGCTGGCGCGGGGTGCGGCGATGGCGTCGACCAGCGGGAGTCCCCGGTCGACGAACTCGGTGAGGGTCTGGAGGACGGTGGTGATGATGGTGGCACCGCCGGGCGAACCGAGCGCCACGACGGGCTTGTCGTGCCGGTCCAGGACGATCGTCGGGGAGATCGAGGAGCGCGGGCGCTTGCCGGGGCCGGGCAGGTTGGGGTCGGGGACGCCGGGGCTCGCGGGGGCGAAGGAGAAGTCGGTCAGCTCGTTGTTGAGCAGGAAGCCCCGGCCGGGCACGGTGATGCCGCTGCCGCCGGTCTGCTCGATGGTGAGCGTGTAGGAGACGACGTTGCCCCACTTGTCGGAGACGGTGAGGTGGGTGGTGTTCTCGCCCTCGTACGTGGTCGGCGCGGTCTTGCCCTTGTTGGCGCAGGCGGCCGGGTGGCGGGGATCGCCGGGGGCGAGCGGGCTGGTCAGGACGGCGTCGGGCTTGATCAGGCAGGCCCGCGAGTCGGCGAACCGCTGCGAGAGCAGCTGCTGGGTGGGCACGTCCTCGAAGGCGGGATCCCCGACCCAGCGGCCCCGGTCGGCGAACGCGATCCGGCTCGCCTCGATGTACCGGTGCAGATACTGGGTCTCGCTCGCCTTGGAAAGGTCGCTCTTCTCCAGGATGTTGAGCGCCTCACCCACGGTGGTACCGCCGGAGGAGGAGGGCGCGATGGAGTACACCTTCAAGCCCCGGTACGAGGTGTCGGTGGGCCGCTGGAGCTTGGCGCGGTAGGCCGACAGGTCCTTGGCGGTCAGCTTGCCGGGGCGGGCGTTCCAGCCCGAAGCGGGGTCCACCGGGGGCTTGTTGACGGCTGCGAGAATGTCCCGGCCGAGGTCGCCCCGGTAGACCGCGTCGGCGCCCTTGCGGCCCAACTCCTGGTAGGTCTTGGCCAGATCGGGGTTCCTGAGGGTCGAGCCGACCTCGGGAAGCCTGCCCCCGGGCAGGAACAGCCTGGCGGTGTCCGGGAAGTAACGGAACCGGGTCTCGTTGGCGGCGGTCTGCGAGCGGAAGGTGTCGTCCACGGTGAAGCCGTCGCGGGCGATCCGCTCGGCCGGCCGCAGCACACGGGCGAGGCTGCTGGTGCCCCAACTGCGCAGTGCCGTCTGCCAGGTGGCGGGGGTGCCCGGAGTGCCGACGCTCAGTCCGCTGGTGACGGCATCCGCGAAGGCCAGCGGCTTGCCGTTCTCCAGGAACAGGTCGGAGCGGGCGCTGAGCGGGGCGGTCTCGCGGCCGTCGATGGTGTGCACGGTACGGGACTTGGCGTCGTAGTAGACGAAGTAGCCGCCTCCGCCCACGCCCGCCGAGTACGGCTCGGTGACGCCCAGCGCGGCGGCGGTGGCCACGGCGGCGTCGACCGCGTTGCCGCCGTTGCGCAGCACCTCGATGCCGGCCGCGCTGGCGTCGGCGTCGACGCTGGAGACCGCGCCTCCGTAGCCGACCGCCACGGGCACCTTCCCGCCGGGCCCGCCCGGTGCTGCCGGGGGCGGCGCGGCGGCGCCCATCGAGGCGACGGCGGCCAGAGCCACCAGCATCGCCGGCTTCCGCGTACCAGGACGACCCATCCGAACCTCCCGAGAGCACAGTCCGCGCAGCGTAACCAGATCCCCGAGGCCCCCGACAGTATGCCTCGGTGCCCGGGGCACCGCATGCCGATTCCGACTCGCTGTGCCGGGCTGACTCATATGGACGCGCCCGTGTTGCAGGCTCGGGGAGATGGCTTGATCATCCATGGTTCGGACAGCGACGACAGGGACGAAGCACATGCGTGAATGGCAGCTCGACCAGACCTATCGCAGCACGGCGGGGACCGTGCGCTGGAACAGCCTCGGGCAGCCCGGACAGGAACCCGTCGTGCTGCTGCACGGCACCCCCTTCTCCTCCTATGTGTGGCGTGACATCGCCCGGACGCTCGCCCGGCACCACCAGGTGTTCGTCTGGGACATGCCCGGCTACGGCCAGTCGGAGAAGTTCAAGGGGCAGGACGTGTCCCTGGCCGCCCAGGGCGAGGTCTTCACCGAACTCCTCTCCCTGTGGGACCTGGCCGAACCGACGGTGATCGCCCACGACTTCGGCGGCTGCGTCGCCCTGCGCGCCCACCTGCTGCACGGCGCCCGCTACCGGGCGCTGGCGCTTGTCGACCCCGTGGCGCTGGCTCCCTGGGGCTCTCCCTTCTTCCGGCTCGTCGGCGCCAACGCCGAGGTCTTCGAGGAACTGCCGCCCGCCCTGCACGGCGCGCTGGTGCGGGAGTACGTCGGCTCGGCCAGCGGTCCCGGACTGCACCCGGCGGTCCTGGACCGGCTCGTACAGCCGTGGCTCGACACCGAGGGGCAGGCGGCGTTCTACCGGCAGATCGCCCAGGCCGACCAGCGCTACACCGACGAGATCCAGGACCGGTACGGCGAGATCACCGTCCCGGCCCTGGTGTGCTGGGGCCAGGAGGACACCTGGATCCCGCCGGTCAAGGGCCGCGAGCTGGCCGCCCGCATCCCCGGCGCCCGGCTGGAGCCCATCGCGGGGGCCGGGCATCTGGTCCAGGAGGACGCGCCCGCCGAACTCACCGGCGCCCTGCTCGGCTTCCTCGGCCGGCTCCGCTGACCGGGCCCGGGGCCCTCAGTCCGCCATCCCGGCGCTGAGCGTGGTGCCGTCCGCCGGGTCGATGAGCAGGAAAGAGCCGGTGCGCCGGGAGGCCGCGTAGCCGTCGAGGGCGACGGGTTCGGCGGTGCGGACGACGACCCGGCCGATGTCGTTGGCGGTGAGCCGGCCGGGGCCGGCGTGCTGGGACAGGTCGTCGAGGGTGAGCCGGGAGGGGATGTCCTTGACGATCGCCGTGACGGTACGGGTCCCGTGCTTGAGCAGGACCCGTCGGCCCGGCACCAGCGGCTGGTCCGCGACATGGCACACGGTCGCGGTGACCTCGCGCGTCATCGGTGGCAGGTCGGCCGTGGGCGCGATGAGGTCACCGCGGGCCACGTCCACGTCGTCGGCGAGGGACACGGTCACGGACTGCGGTGCGAACGCGCTGTCCGCCCGCCTTCCGAGCACGTCGATCCCGGCGATGGTGGAGGTCCGCCCCGAGGGGAGCACCGACACGGGCTGCCCTACGTACAGCGAGCCGGAGGCGATCTGGCCCGCGTAGCCGCGGTAGTCGGGGAGTTCGGGCGTCTGCGGGCGGGTGACGTACTGGACCGGGAAACGGCCCGGTGCGCCTTCGGGGCGGCCGGCCGTGGGGACGTTCTCCAGGTGGTCCAGGACGGTGGGGCCGCCGTACCAGTCCATGTGCGCGGAGGGTTCGACCACGTTGTCCCCGGCGAGCGCGGAGACCGGGATGGCGGTGAGTTCGGCGATGCCGAGTTTCGCGGCGTACCGGGCGAACTCGTCGGTGATGGCGGCGAACACCTCCTCGGAGTAGCCGGCCAGGTCCATCTTGTTGACGGCGAGCACGACGTGCGGGACGCGGAGCAGGGCGGCGATGGCCGCGTGGCGTCGGGTCTGCTCGACCACCCCGTTGCGGGCGTCGACCAGGATCACGGTCAGTTCGGCGGTGGAGGCGCCGGTGACCATGTTCCGGGTGTACTGCTCGTGGCCGGGGGTGTCGGCCAGGATGAAGCGGCGGCGCGGGGTGGCGAAGTAGCGGTAGGCCACGTCGATGGTGATGCCCTGTTCGCGCTCGGCGCGCAGGCCGTCGGTGAGCAGGGCCAGGTCGGTGCTCTGCTGGCCACGGGCGCGGGAGGCGTGTTCGACGGCCTCCAACTGGTCGGCGAGGACGGACTTGGAGTCGTGCAGGAGGCGTCCGACGAGCGTCGACTTGCCGTCGTCGACGGAGCCGGCCGTGGCGAAGCGCAGAGTGTCGGTCGCGGTCGTGCTCAGGGTGGTGCTCGTGCCGGTACCGGTGCTCGGGGTCATGGTCAGAAGTACCCTTCCCGCTTGCGGTCTTCCATGGCGGCTTCGGAGAGTTTGTCGTCGGCGCGGGTGGCGCCCCGTTCGGTCAGGCGGGACGCGGCGATCTCGGTGATGACCGCTTCCAGGGTGGTGGCGTCGGAGTCGACGGCACCCGTGCAGGACATGTCACCCACCGTGCGGTAACGCACCAGCCGGATCTGGACCGGCTCGGTGTCCTTCGGCCCGCCCCACTCACCGGCGGTCAGCCACATGCCGCTGCGGGAGAACACCTCCCGCTCGTGCGCGAAGTAGATCTCCGGCAGGTCGATGCCCTCGCGGGCGATGTACTGCCACACGTCCAGCTCGGTCCAGTTCGACAGCGGGAACACCCGCACGTGCTCGCCGGGGGCGTGGCGGCCGTTGTACAGGTTCCACAGCTCCGGGCGCTGACGGCGCGGGTCCCACTGGGAGAACTCGTCCCGCAGGGAGAACACCCGCTCCTTCGCTCGGGCCTTCTCCTCATCCCGCCGGCCCCCGCCGAACACCGCGTCGAAACGCTCGCTCTGGATCTTCTCCGTCAGCGGCAGCGTCTGCAACGGGTTCCGGGTCCCGTCGGGACGTTCCCGGAGCACACCCCGGTCGATGTACTCCTGAACGGAGGCCACATGGAGGCGCAGCCCATGTGCAGCCACCACACGGTCCCGGTACTCCAGCACCTCGGGAAAGTTGTGTCCCGTGTCCACATGAAGCAGGGAGAACGGCACCGCCGCCGGAGCGAACGCCTTCAGCGCGAGGTGCAGCATGACGATCGAGTCCTTGCCCCCGGAGAACAGGATCACCGGGTTCTCGAACTCCCCCGCCACCTCACGGAAGATATGCACCGCCTCCGACTCCAGAGCGTCCAAGTGGGAGAGGGCGTACGGGGTCTCCTGGGCCGTGCTGCGGGTCGCGGCCTGTGTCATGCCAGTCCCCTTTCCTGGAGCAGCGTGTGGAGGGAGGCCGCCGACTCCGGCACGGTCTGGGTGTGCGACTCGATGCGCAGGTCGGGGGCGGCCGGTGTCTCGTAGGGGTCGTCCACCCCGGTCAGGCCGGAGAGTTCACCGGCGGCCTGCCGGGCGTACAGGCCCTTCACGTCCCGTTCCGCGCATACCTCGACCGGAGTCGCCACATGGACCTCCAGATAGGCGGTGTCGGAGCGCCGATGGCGTGCGCGGACCCGCTCCCGGCTGTCGGCGTAGGGGGCGATGACCGGGACCAGGGCGACGATGCCGTTGCGGGCCAGGGTCTCCGCGACCAGCCCGATGCGCTGGACGTTGGTGTCGCGGTCGGCGCGGGAGAAGCCGAGGCCGGCGGAGAGGAAGGAGCGGATCTCGTCCCCGTCGAGCACCTCCACCCGGCGTCCGGCGCCGCGCAGCCGTTCGGCCAGCTCGTGCGCGATGGTGGTCTTGCCCGCGCTGGGCAGGCCAGTCAGCCACACGGTCGCGCCGGGCCAGCAGGCGCAGTAGCCGTGGCTGGTGTGGTGGCCGGGGGCGGGCGGGGTCTCGGGGGTCGCGGACAGGGTGTCAGGCATGACTGGTTTCCTTGTCGGATACGGACCTCGGGGCACGGCGGCCGACGAAGCTCGCGGCGGAGCCCTCGTGGGGCAGTTGCAGCACGAGGGCGCCCAGCACGACCGTGGCCGCCGCGATCACGGCGTAGTACCACATGAAGTCGCCGGTGACGTTCTTCAGGAACCCGGCGGTGTAGTTGCCGACGATGCCGCCGAGGCCCTGGGTGACGTTGGTGACGCCGAAGATGACGGTGGCGGCCGCTCCGGATGCGGACTTGGAGACGTAGGCCGGCACCAGTCCGTAGATCGGGTAGAAGGCCAGCGCGAAGAGGACGCCGGAGACCATGGGCACGTAGCCGACCGGGGCCAGGACGAGCAGCAGCGCCGAGGTGAAGAACATGGCGTAGCAGAGCAGCATCGAGCGGCGCACGCCGATGCGGTCCGAGAGCCAGCCGACGGCGAAGCCGGCGCCCATGCCGATGACGGCGATGGTGCCCCAGACCTGGGCGGCGAAGTGGATGTCGAAGCCGAGTCCTTCGCGCAGGTAGGGCGAGAGGTAGTTCTGGAACGGCATGCAGGCGAACCCGTTGAGGAACTTGATGATCCAGACGATGACCACCCAGCGGACCAGCACCATGCGCCAGCCGGCCCGCGCGCTGGTGGTGTCGGCCGCGGCGTCCTCGTGCTCCCCTGCCTGGTTGTCGGCCTGGTTCTCGGCGGGGCTGTAGAACAGGCCGTACCGCTTGAAGGCGTAGGCGGCGACCGCCGTGACGGCCAGGGTGCCCAGGCCCACGCAGTACCACAGGCCGCGCCAGTTGCCGGAGCCGACGAAGGACGGCACGAGGAGGCTGTTGACGAAGACGCCGTAGCTGGTGCCGCTGGAGATCAGCCCGAGCACCTTGCCGCGGTGCCGGTAGTCGACGACCCGGCCGACGATCTCCACCAGGGGGACGTACACGGAGGCGGCGGTGCCGCCGAGGATGGTCAGCAGGACGCCGATGAGCACGATGCTGTCCGTCATCGGGATCAGCACGAGGCAGATTCCGCACAGCACGGCCGAGCCGATGGTGACGGTGCCTCCGCCGAGCCGGGTCGACACCCAGGTGCCCAGCAGCGCGAACGCGAGGAAGCCCAGCTGGCCGGCGGCGGTGACCGTGCCGACCACGGTGTAGCCGAAGCCCAGGTCGTCGCGCATGTCGGTGACGATCTGCGCGAACAGGTAGAACCCGAAGCCGTAGGTCGCGGCCACGAAGCTGGTGAGCAGGATGGTGATGACGAACGCGGCGACGGTGCGGTTCCGCTCCGGCCCCCGCCGTGGTTCGGTGACGGTGCTCGTCACGTGGTTCTCCTTACGCCTTGTCACGCCTTGCGGGCGACGTGGATCAGGAAGTCGGCCTCGTCGAGGTCGAAGTCCTGCTTGAAGTCGCCGAAGTCCTGGACCGATTCGAAGCCCGTGTCGCGCAGCAGGCCGTCCAGCTCGGCCGACAGGATCGGGTAGACCTCCAGGTGGTGCACGTCGCCGTCGGGGAAGTCGTAGCGGAAGCGGCACAGCCGGTCGTCGGCGTGGTCGACCGAGACGCTGACGCCGCTGCCGCAGTAGTAGTAGTTGCCGCTGCTCGTGTAGCGCTGCCGGCGCACGGAGTCGAAGTTGCGGTGGTCGACGATGAAGATCCCGCCGGGCTTCAGGGCCGCGTAGAACTGGGCGAGTACGGCCCGGCGGTCGGCCTCGTCGAACAGGTGCGGGAAGGAACTGCCCAGGCAGACCACCGCGTCGTAGGTGCCTTCCAGGCGGCCGGACAGCTCGCGCCAGTCGGAGCACAGCACGGGGAAGTCGTGGCCGTGGGCGGCGGCGTTGCGCCGGGTGCGCTCGACCATCGCCGCGCTGCCGTCGACGGCCGTCACGTCGAAGCCGTGGGCGGCGAGCATCACCGAGTGGTAGCCGGTGCCCGCGGCCGTGTCGAGGACGCGGTGGGCCTCGGCGCCGCCCAGGATCTCGACGAAGAAGCCCTGTTCGCCGTCGCGGCGCCGATTCCAGTCGATCAGGTCGTCCCAGCGGTCGACCAGGGACGCGCCGTACTGTGCGGCGCCCTCCTGAACCGGGTGGATCGTCCGTGCTGTGGTCATGGGAGCTCTCCAGGGGCAGGGTCGGGTCCGGGTGCGGGGCGGGGGCGTCAGACGCCGTGCCGGGCGGCGAACGCGGCGTACTTCGCGCCGAGTTCACGAGCCCACTCGGCGGACTCGTCGAGCTTCATGCTCGGGCAGTCGTAGCCGAGCAGGCGGCGCATGACGGCCATCTCGCGCTCGGCGAAGTGCACCGTCCCGTCGTCGTCGATGCGGTCGATGCCGTCGGCGCGCTGGCAGTCCTCGTTGAGGGCGACGGCGGTGGCCTCGTCGAGGTGGGCGGGCAGGTCGAGCACGGCGCCGTGCCGGTACACACGCACCGGGTAGCCGCCGGGGAGTCCGCCGGGGGCCGGGGCGTGGGCGCGTACGCCGCTGTCGGTGGCCAGGCCGTGCACCACGCGCACCACGGAGGACGCGGTGAGGAGCTGGCCCTCGATGCCGCCGATCCGTTTGAGCGGGCCGTCCAGCAGGCGGAACAGCTCACCGTGGTCGATGTCCCGGGCTTCGCCGCCGGTCAGCCGGACGTCCAGGTCGTAGGCGCCCCGGCCGGCGTCGCCGAAGCGGGGCACGTAGTGGCTGAAGTAGTGCTGGCTGGTGAGCCGCACCTCCACGTCGCCGGGGTCGGCGTCGAGCAGCATGGCGGCGCCGTGGGTGAGGGCCGGCACGATGTTGGCGACGTTGCCCGCGCCCACCGTCGGGGCGAGTCCCACCCGCTGGAGTACGGGTCCCACGGCGTCGGGGAAGGCCGCGTTGACGACCTTGGCGCCGGTGCCGGAGGCGTGCACCGCGCGCATCAGGAGGTGGTTGAGGGTGAGGTGCATCGGCAGCCAGGGGCCGAACTGGGCCTCGTCCAGCTCCTCGAAGACCGGCTTGGGCAACTGGGTGATCACCCGCCAGGACTGGAGGGAGGCGCCCATCACGATGATGTCGGGGCGTACCTCGGCGAGCGTGGCGCTGGTCGCGTCCACGTCCCACAGGTCCATGGCGACGGCCGTCGGGGGCGTGGGCGGCCGGCTGATGTTGGTGGCGGTGAAGCGGGCGAGGTTGGCCCGCCGGCGCAGCGCCTCGGGGTCGCGGCCGGCGAGCACCACGCGGTCGGTGGCGGGGTCGGCCAGCAGCATGTTGAGGACCCTCGCGGACAGGTCGCCCACGCCGACGAGCATGATGAGGGGCTTGGTCGTCACGGTGTCTCCTTCCTGGGCCCTTGGGGGGCCGGTCAGCGGGGGTAGCAGCCGTTGTCCGAGCGCAGGAGCGCGCCGGTCAGGGTGCGCGAGGCGTCGGACAGCAGGTAGACGCAGACGTCGGCGACGTACTCGGGGCGGATGTCGCCGTCGAGCTGCTCCTGGCGCTTGTACTCGGCGTAGCGGTAGTCGGGTATGCGGTCCGCGATGGCCGTGTCGACGATGAGGCCGGGCGAGACCACGTTGACCCGGATGTACGGGGCGAAGTTCATGGCGTTGGACTTGGTCAGGCCGATGACCCCGGCCTTCACGGTGCCGTACAGCGCGTCGGAGCTGCCGACCTCGCCCGCGACGGACGCCAGGTTGACGATGGCGCCGCGCCGCTTCTCGGGCAGCAGATGGCCGGCGAAGCGGCGGGAGAGCCAGACGGGTCCCTTGACGTTGACCGCGATGACCCGCTCGATGGTGGCGTCGTCGTACTCCCACACCGGCTGTCCCAGGTAGAGACCGGCGTTGTTGACCAGGCCGTCCACCTCGGGGTGGGCGGCGATGACGTCGTCCATGAAGGCGTCGCAGTCCTCGTGCGAGGCCACGTCCCGGACATGCGTCTCAAGCGGGCGGCCGGCGTGCGCGGCGGCCAGGTCCTTCAGGCCGGCCTCGTCGATGTCGCAGGTCACCACGGTGTGCCCGGCGTCGAGCAGTCGGCCCACCAGGGCCTTGCCGACGCCGCTGGCGCCGCCGGTGACGATGATCGTGCGGGTCTCGGGCGTGAGGGCGTCGGTAGTCATGCCACGGCCTCCTTCTCCGGCCGGAGCCGGTACTGGTCGATGTGGTCGTAGAACGGCTTGCAGTACTGGACGAACTCGCGCAGGTGGGGCGCCTCGTCGTAGCTCACGCGGTACTTGCGGGCGGGGGCGCCGATGCCGGTGCTGGCCGCGACGTCGGTGTGCCAGCCACTCCAGGTGGCCCACTCGCCGCGCTCGCCGCTGGACCAGCGCAGGGCCTCGGGCCGGAAGGGCACGCCGATGGCCGCGCAGTAGGCGGACAGGGTCCCCTCGGCGTCGGCGGCGAGGTCGGCCGCGTTGATGACGACCGGGGTCTCGCCGGTCAGTTCGCGCACCGCGTCGAAGAGCCGGGCCAGCGGCTCGTAGCCGAGGACCTCGCGGGTGACCCCGGGGTGGACGGTGGCGTGCGAGAGCACGGCCTCTTCCGGGTCGCGGACCAGGAAGGTGTGCGTCTGGCCGCGCAGGTACTCGGGGTCGGCGAGCAGGTGGTCGAGGCAGTGGTAGGGGAAGTCCTTGTGGAACACGGGGCGTTCGGCGCGCGCGTCCTCCATCATCCGCCGCACGTCCGGGTAGGTGAGGGGGTGGCCGTCCTGCGGGTTCTTGTGCGGGATGGCGGCCCGCTCCTCGTGCATGAAGAAGACGTAGGCGAACTCCTCGTGGAAGACGGTGAAGTCGCCGCGTTCGATGAAGGAGCGTTCGACGGCCGTGGACAGGGAGCGCGGGTGGCTCCACAGTGCGATCGACGGGTGCACGGGCTCCTGCCTCCTGGACAGACGTGGACGGGACGGCGCCGGGCGTGCGGTCACCGGGGGTGCCCGGACAGGCTGAGCGGGCGGGCCCGGCTGGAGAGGGCCTGGAAGCGGCGGGCGACGAAGTCCAGCAGGCGCCGGGTGTTGCCGAGGACCTCGGCGTAGGTGGCGGTGAACGCGCCGTAGTGGGCGAACTGGTCGGCGGACATGCCGTCGGGGAGGTAGCCGCGCTGGAAGGAGGGCAGCCACATCAGCTTGTCCAGGACCTGCCCGGGCACGTCGGCGTGGATCGCCCGGGCGTCCAGCCGGGGCAGCTCCGCCTCGCGCCGTACGACGTCCCCGACGAACTGCGGCTTGCAGGTGTAGGCGACGGAGCCGCCGGCGCTGTGTTCCAGGTGCATGCTGAGGCCGCCGAAGCCCTGGGCCGGGTCGTCGGTCTCCAGGCTGGAGAGCAGCGGCTTGACCGGGTGGCCGTGCTCGGCGATGAGCCGGTGGACGCGCTTGAGGACGGCGATCTCGCCCCAGCGCAGGTCCGTGGCCGTCAGTTCGACGTCACGGGCCGCCGCCTCGTGCAGCAGGTCGGTGTTGGCGCCGAACCGGCCGATCATGTGGGTGAAGACCGCGCGCCAGCGGGTGGTGTCCACGCCCCGGCGGGCCGCGTCCCGCAGTCCGCCGTTCACGGCGTCCACGCAGGCGAGGAACTGCGGGACGGTGTACGAGAGCGTGTTGTTGACGGAGATGCCGTGGCCGACCAGGGTGCGGATGGTCTGGTAGCCGGCGGCCGAGCCGGGCACCTTCACCATCAGGTTGGGCGCGATCCGCGCGATTCTCAGGCCCTGTTCGGTCATGGCCCCGGCGTGGAACATCAGGCGCGGGTCGAGCTGTCCGGAGACCCAGCCGTAGCGGCCGCCGGTCGCCTCCCACATGGGGCGCATGGCGCGGGCCGCGCGGCGCAGCGCCTCCTCGTAGACGAGGTGGAAGGTGTGGTCGAGGTCGGGCAGCGGCTGTGCGCGTACCGTCCGGTCGATCCACTCCTCCCAG
The DNA here is from genome assembly GCF_004328625.1 of Streptomyces seoulensis. Lineage (NCBI taxonomy): Bacteria > Bacillati > Actinomycetota > Actinomycetes > Kitasatosporales > Streptomycetaceae > Streptomyces > Streptomyces seoulensis. Next base: position 5,184,391 of record NZ_CP032229.1, on the reverse strand, counting down.
GGGCCCGGGGTGGCCAGCACGCTCCGGGCGACGAGCGAGGGGTTGGTGGTGACGCCGCGCACGAGCGAGACGTCGGGGTCGTCGGGACACAGGAAGGTGCGCAGCCGGCCCTCCCAGCGTTCGCGGGACGCCCGGTCGGGGGCGCCGGCGAGGAACTGGTCGCGCCAGCGGGGGAAGTCCAGCGGCGAGGAGTCCCACCAGATCTCGGCGGCCGGACTGAGACGCTGCATCTCTTCGAGGACGATCGACATCGTGAGCAGTACCTTCCGTTCCGCTTCCCTCGGGGAAGCTGACGGGCACGGTGAGCGGGCGCCGGGCGGGGCCTAGACGGCGGGCGTCGGCGGTGTGGTGGCGAGGCGGTGTCCGAGCAGGGCGGGCAGCCGCGCCATGGAGGTGAAGACGTGCGCCCCGGCCCCGGCCAGTTCGGCGGCGGTGCCGCTGCCGGGCGGGGCGTAGCCGAAGACGGTCATCCGGGCGGCGACCGCCGCCTGGACACCGACCAGGGAGTCCTCCACCACGGCGCAGTCCTGTGGCGGGGTGCCGAGCCGGTGCGCGGCGTGCAGGAAGAGGTCCGGCTCCGGTTTCCAGGAGCCCACTTCGTAGGCGCTGAAGATACGGCCCTCGAAGTGGGGCAGCAGGCCGGTGACGGACAGGGCGTGGGTGATCTTCTCCCGGGGGGCGCTGGAGGCGGTGCAGTAGGGCACGGACAGGCCGGCCAGCAGCTCGCGCACGCCGGGCACCGGCAGCAGTCCGCCCGTGAAGGCTTCCAGGGTGCGGCGGCGGAACGCCGCGATGAACTCCTCGCCCAGTGGGCGTCCGAGGCGTTCGCCGAGCTCCTCGACCCAGAGGGCCACCTTGCGTCCGCGCAGCAGGCGGAGCGCTTCGGCGGAGGTGAGGGCCAGTTCGGGCGCCGTCATGGTGCGCAGGACTTCGGCGCTGAGCGTCTCGCTGTCGACCAGCACTCCGTCGCAGTCGAAAATGACCAGTCGCTGTTCCATGACTTCAGCACAGCAGCCGGTCCTTACGATCGGCTGAAGCTCCGCTACCGGCCGTACAGAGGGGCCGATTTCACCGCGTACCGGGACAGGACGGCCAGCAGTGACGGAGTCCCGGTCAACCGGCCGCCGATCGTGGGCGGTCGGCGCGGCACGTTCCTACGGTGGAGAAGGCGGGACCTCCCCCGGCTCCCCCGTCCTTCATACGAGAGGAACGTGCATGAAGTTCGGAGTTCTCGGCCCGCTCACCGCCGACCTCGACACCGCGACGACCCCGGCGTCCCCCGCGCAGGGCGCGGACCGGCTGCCGTCGGCCCCCAAGACACGACAACTCCTCGCCCTGCTGGTGCTGAACGAGGGTTCTCTCGTCACGCTGAACACCTGCGTGCAGGAACTGTGGGGCGAGGACTCCCCGCGCAGCGCCGTACAGAGCCTGCACACACGGGTGTTCCGCATCCGCCAGGCGCTGGCCGCGCTGCCCGGCATCGGGAGCACCGAGGCCGCCAAGCGGGTCCTGGAGACCCACCACCAGGGCTACGTCCTCAATCTGTCGGCCGGTTGTCTGGACGTGCACACCCTGGACGAGCAGCTGGCCCAGGCGCGCGGCGCGCGGGCCGGTGACGACGCGCGGGAGATCTCGCACGCGCTGCGCGGCGCCCTGCGGCTGTGGCGCGGCGCCACCCTGGCCGACGTCGAGACCGGGATGCACCTCCAGGCCCATGTCACCCGCCTGGAAGGCATCCGGATGACGGCCCTGGAGCAGTGCCTGGACGCGGAGCTGCGCCTGGGCATGCACCACCAGCTCATCTCCGAGCTGGGGGACCTCGTCTCCCGGCACCCCACCCACGAGAACCTGCACGCCCAGTACATGCTGGCCCTCTACCGGTCCGGCCGCACCGCCCACGCCCTCGACGTGTACCAGGGGCTCAACCGCCGGCTGGTGGAGGACCTCGGCATCGAGCCGTCCCACAAGCTGCGCAGCCTGCAGACCGCGGTGCTCGCGGAGGACCGCACGCTGGACGTCACCGCGCCGCGCGACCTGCGGCTCTCGCTGGACCTGGTGGCGGGCCGGTGACCACGACCACGGCGCCCCCGGTCACCGGTCCCGACGCCCGGACCGTACGCCGCTTCCAGACCCGTATCGCGGTGTGCGCGGGCGGCGGCGAGGTCTGCGACGGCTGGGTGCTGGGCGTGGTGGGCGCCGCGCTGCCGCTGGCCCGCGACGACCTGGCCCTCGGCACCACCGCCACCGGCCTGATCGGCGCCTCCTCGCTGATCGGCATCTTCCTCGGCGGCCTCGCCTTCGGCCGGCTCACCGACCGCGTCGGCCGCCAGCGCATGTACCTCATCGACCTGTTGGTGTTCGTCGCCGGCTCGCTGCTCCAGCTGACCGTCGGCTCCGGCACCGAACTCTTCCTGGTCCGGCTGGTGATGGGCATGGCGGTCGGCGCCGACTACGCCATCGCCGGTGCCCTGGTGGCGGAGTTCGCACCCCCCGCCCGCCGGGGACGGCTGCTCGGCTCGCTGATCGCCTACTGGTACGTCGGGTACGTCCTGGCCACCCTGACCGGTCTGGCCATGGCGGCCGGCCTGGAGGGGCCGCACGTCTGGCGGCTGATCCTCGCCACCAGCGCGGTCCCGTCCGTGGTGGTGCTGCTGGCCCGGCTCGGCACCCCCGAGTCGCCCCGCTGGCTCGCCGCGCGGGGGCGGCACCGGGAGGCGGACGCCGTCTGCCGCCGGTGGCTCGGGCACACCCTCGCGGAACTCGGGGACGACGTACAAGCCTCCTCTGACCGGCCCGGCCTGTTCTCCGCCGCCTATCGCGGGCGCGCCCTGTTCACCGGCACCTTCTGGCTGTGCCAGGTCACCCCGTTCTTCGCCATCTCCACCTTCGCGCCGCAGGTGCTGTCCTCGCTCGGGACGACCGGGGGCGCGACGGAGGTGGTGCTCAACACCTTCCTCCTGGTGGGCTGTCTGTGCGGTGTGCTGCTGCTCGACCGGGTCGGCCGCCGCCCGCTGCTCGTCGTCCCGTTCTTCGTGGCCACCGCCGCCCTGCTGGTGCTGGGCGTGGCCCCGGGCGCCCCGGTGGCCCTGACCGCCGTGTGCTTCGCCGCCTTCGCGCTGAGCCATGCCGCCGGCAGCACGCTCCAGGCGGTCTACCCGAGCGAGGTCTTCCCGACCGAGATCCGCGCCACCGGTATCGGTTTCGCCGCCGCGTGCAGCCGTATCGGCGGTGCCGTCGGCACCTTCCTGGTGCCGACCGCCCTGACGTCGTGGGGCGTCGGCGCGGTGATGCTGTGCGGCGCGGCGGTCTCGCTGTTCGGCGCGGCCGTCTCGCTGCGTGCCGCGCCCGAGACCAGGGGCCTCGCCCTGGCCCGGACCGGCGCCCCCTGAGAGAGACCCCCTGATCCCCGTACGAGCGAAAGGCAGGAACCCATGTCCCGTCGCCTCTTCACCTCCGAGTCGGTCACGGAGGGACACCCCGACAAGATCGCCGACCAGATCAGCGACACCATCCTCGACGCGCTCCTCGCCCAGGACCCCACCGCCCGGGTGGCCGTGGAGACGATGCTCACCACCGGTCTGGTGCACGTGGCGGGCGAGGTCAGCACCAGCGCCTACGCGCCCATCGCCCAGCTGGTGCGGGACAAGGTGCTGGAGATCGGCTACGACTCCTCGGCCAAGGGCTTCGACGGCGCGTCCTGCGGGGTGTCGGTGGCGATCGGCGCCCAGTCCCCCGACATCGCCCAGGGTGTCGACACCGCCTACGAGTCGCGTGTGGAGGGCGGCGAGGGCGAACTGGACCGGCAGGGCGCCGGCGACCAGGGCCTGATGTTCGGTTACGCCTCCGACGAGACGCCCGAGCTGATGCCGCTGCCCATCCACCTCGCCCACCGGCTCGCCCGCCGCCTCACCGAGGTCCGCAAGAACGGCACCCTCCCCTACCTGCGTCCCGACGGCAAGACGCAGGTCACCATCGAGTACGAGGGCAGCCGCCCGGCCCGGCTGGACACCGTCGTGGTCTCCTCCCAGCACGCCGCCGACGTGGACCTCGACGCGCTGCTGACCCCCGACATCCGCACCCATGTGGTGGACCACGTCCTCAAGGAGCTGGCCGAGTCGGGGCTGGCCCTGGCGACGGACGGGTACCGGCTGCTGGTGAACCCGACCGGCCGGTTCGAGGTCGGCGGGCCGATGGGCGACGCCGGTCTGACCGGCCGGAAGATCATCATCGACACCTACGGCGGGTACGCCCGGCACGGCGGGGGCGCCTTCTCCGGCAAGGACCCCTCCAAGGTGGACCGTTCGGCCGCCTACGCCATGCGCTGGGTCGCCAAGAACGTCGTCGCGGCACGGCTGGCCCGGCGGTGCGAGGTCCAGGTCGCCTACGCCATCGGCAGGGCCGAGCCGGTCGGCCTGTTCGTGGAGACCTTCGGCACCGCCACCGTGCCGCAGGCCGCCATCGAGAAGGCGATCCGGGAGGTCTTCGACCTGCGCCCGGCCGCCGTCATCCGGGACCTGGACCTGCTGCGGCCCATCTACGCCCAGACCGCGGCCTACGGGCACTTCGGCCGTGAGCTCCCCGACTTCACCTGGGAACGCACCGACCGCGTCGACGCCCTGCGTACGGCGGCGGACGTCTGAAACCCCGCCGCACCGAGCCGCCCAGCCGTCCCCCCACACCCGGGAGTCACACCGTGCGCATCGCCGTGTCCGGTTCCATCGCCACCGATCACCTCGCCGTGTTCCCGGGCCGGTTCCGGGACCAGATCCTCGCCCAGCAGGTCGATCACGTCTCGCTGTCCTTCCTGGTGGACGACCTGGAGGTACGGCGCGGGGGTGTGGGGGCCAACATCGCGCTGGGCCTCGGACGGCTGGGCGAGAGTCCGCTGCTGGTCGGGGCGGTCGGCGCCGACTTCGCCGACTACGAGGTCCGGCTCAAGGAAGGCGGCGTCGACACCGCCGCCGTGCACGTCTCCGCGACCCGGCACACGGCCCGCTTCATGTGCACCACGGACACCGACCAGAACCAGATCGCCGTCTTCTACGCCGGTGCGATGGCGGAGGCGGCCGACATCGACCTCCTGGCGGCCGTCCGCCGGCACGGCCCCTTCGGGCTCGTGCTCATCGGCCCCGACGCGCCCGAGGCCATGCTGCGCCACACCCGCGCGTGCCGGGCGGCCGGCGTCCCCTTCGCCGCCGACCCCTCGCAGCAGCTGGCCCGCCTCACCGACGGCGAGGCACGCGAACTCGTGGACGGCGCCGCGTACTTGTTCACCAACGAGTACGAGGCCGCACTGCTCGTGGAACGCACCGGCTGGCCGCACGACGAGGTGCTGGCACGGGTGGGCACCTGGCTCACCACGCTCGGCGCCGAGGGCGTCCGCGTCGAACGGGCCGGGGAGCCCGCGGCCCAGCGCCCCGCCGTGCCGGCCCGGCAGGCCGTCGACCCCACCGGGGTCGGGGACGCCTTCCGGGCGGGCTTCCTCGTCGCCACCGGCTGGGGCGTGGACCCCGAGGCCGCCGCCGCGCTGGGCTGCGGCCTCGCCACCCTCGTACTGGAGACCAAGGGGCCGCAGGAGTACGGGATCGACACCGCCGGCCTCCTCGGCCGGATCACCGCCACCTACGGCGAGCCCGTCGCGCTGGCGCTCGCGCCCCATCTGACCCGGGTCCGCGCCGGGTGAAGGGGGAGAAGCGATGTCGTCGAAGCCCCGCGATCCCGGCCCCGCCCTCCCCTGTGCCCCGCACGACAGCGGGGCGCTGCGGGCGCTGAGCGCGGAGGGCGTGGCGCTCTGGCTCGACCGGGTGAGCCGGCGTCACCTCCTCGACGGCACCCTGCGGGCGTGGGTGCGCGGCGGCCTGGTCAGCGGCGCGGTGCTGTCGCTGGCCGCGATGACGGACGAGCTGCGCCGGACCGGCACCTCGTACCAGCCGCAGGTGGACGCCCTGGCGCGGGGCGGCTGCACACCGGAGCGGGTCGGGCGGGAGCTGCTCCGCTCGGACGCCCGGTGGGCGTGCCGGGTGCTGGCACCGGTGCACGCCAGGGCGGGCGGGCTGGACGGCTGGGTCCGCACCGACGGCGCGGACGGCTCCGCGTCGGAGGCCCTTGGGCTCGCGGCGGACGTGGACCGGCGCAACCTCCTCGTCGACGTGGCGGCGACCCGGAGCGGGCTGGACGTGCTCCGGGTCTGCGCGCGCGAGGGCGTGGGGACCTCCGCGACCCTGGTCTGCTCCGAGGAGCGGTTCGCGGAGGTGCTGGACGCCCATCTGAGCGGGCTGGAGGACGCGGTGCGCGACGGCCGCGACCCGGCCCGCTCGGTCTGCGTGCCGTGTGTGGCGGTGGGCGAGGTCGACGCGGCCGTGGACGACGCGCTGGCCCGCGTGGCGGGGGCGCGTCCGGTGCCGGGGTTCGCCGGCCTCACGCTCGCCCGTGCCGTGCACGGCCATCTCGACCGGCGGCTGGGCGGTGAGCGCTGGCGCGCGCTGCGCTCGGCCGGGGCGCTGCCCCACCGCCTGGCCTGGCACACCGCGACCCCCGCGCAGGTGCGGGAGATCGTGGGCTGGCGCACCGCCCACGTGGTCTCCCCGGAGACCGCCGTCGGGACCGCCCTCGGGCCGGTGCCGCTCGGCGACAGCCTCGCGTCCCGCGCGCCGGACGTCCGGCGCGACCTGAACGCGCTGCGCCGGCACGGCGTCCACCTCGGCTGCCTGGCGGAGACCCTGACCCGGCACGCACGGCAGGCCCACGACCGCGAACGGGCCGCCTTCCTGGAGGCCGTCCGGGACCGGATGCCCCGGCGCTAGCCGGGTCCTGGCGTCATTCGGCGGCGGTGATCTCCAGAAGCATGTGCCGTACGGCGGACTCGCCCTCCAGGACCGTCCGTCCGGCCAGGGTCGTGAGGGCGCGGCCCTGTTCCGCGGCGATGCGGGTCAGCAGGTCGAGCTGGCCCCGGTCGCAGAAGTGCAGCAGGGCCCGGCCGCCCGGGGCGAGGTGGTGCACGGCCTCGGTGAGGTAGCGGCGGTGGGCGCGGTATCCGGGGTCGACGTAGGCGCGCTCGTGGTCGGTGTGGAAGACGTACTCCTCGGGCGCCAGGACGTAGTTGGAGCTCCAGAAGATCCGGTCGAAGAGGCGTCCGGCGAAGGGGGCGAGGAGGTCCCCGTGCACCGCTTCCAGACGGTCCGCGACGCCGTGCCGGGCCGCGTTCAGCGCGGTGTTGCGCACGGCGTGCTCGTTGACGTCGACGGCGGACACGCGGTTTCCGGCCAGCGCCGCCTGTACGGCGATGACCCCGGCGCCCGACCCGACCTCGAGGAAGGCGGGCGCGTCGGGGGCGAGCGGGGCGGCCGTCCCCGACGGCGCGGCGGAGTCCAGGCCGAGGAGCCCGGCCGCGGTGCGGGTGGACGGCGAGTAGGGCGGCGCGAAGACATGGTCGAGCAGGTCCCAGCGGCGGCCGAGCAGGGTGAACTCGCTCGGGCGGTCCGGGCGGTGGAGGGAGACGCGGCTGCGTTCCAGCGACTTCTCGTAGCTGCGTATCTCCCGCACGTCCGTCGTCGCGCGGCCGTGGCGGGCGTCGGTCAGGAGCGTGGCGGGTGACCGGGCGGTGTCGTCGTGCGCGGTGCTGCCCATGAACATCCTCGTCCTTCCGGGAGCGGGCGCTCGTGTCGCGGCGCGTGGTGCGGAGACCTCGTGGTGCCCCACCGTTCCACCCTCACCGCCGGGGCGACGCGTCCGGAAGGGAGTCCGACGACACTTCCGGGCCCGTCACCGGTGGCCGGACCACCACCCCTCGAAGTGTGACCTGCGCCACATCCAGTGGCTTTCCCGGACCCTCCGGGCAGGCGCAGGGGGACCGAGCCGGGGTGCGTGACCGGCGCCGGAACCCGGGGGAGAGGCACACCGATGGAGCGTCAGGCAGCGGCGGGGAGCGCCTCGCGCGTGGCACTGGACCTGCTCGAACTCCTGGCGGCGGAGGCGTCGCCGGACCGGATGGGCGATCTCGTACGGCACGCGGCGGCCGACGCGGACCCCGCCACGGCGGCGGAGCTGGACCGCGCACGCGAACTCGCCCTGCACGTGCACTCGTTGTTCGCCCGGCGTCAGCAGCGGGAGGCCGAGCTGGCGGCGCTGATCGACACCGCGCGCGACCTCACCGCCCCGCACGAGCTGGACACTCTGCTGAAGATGATCGTCCGGCGCACCCGCATGCTCTTCGGCGTCGACATGTCCTACATCAGCTTCCGCGACCGGGACAGCGGCGCGGGCTATGTGCGCACCTCAGACGGCCACGCCTCCGCGCTCACCCTCGGGTACCGGGTGCCGGGTGACGCCGGGCTCGGCTGGGAGTCCAACGTGGGCGGCGTGCCGATCTGGTCGTCGGACTACCTGGCGGACGACCGGATGCGGCACTCCCCCGTGCTGGACGACATCGTGCGCTCCGAGGGGTTGCGCGGCATCATCGCCTCCCCGCTCACCCACGGCAGCGAGACCTTCGGCACGCTGTACGCCGCCGACCGCAACGTCCGTCACTTCAGCATCAGCGACGTCTCCCTGATGACCTCGCTCAGCGACCTCGCGGCCGTCGCCATCGAGAAGGCCCGCACGCTGGAGCAGCGCGGCTCCTACCTCGCCGAGCTGGGCGAGTTCCGCCGCTTCGGGCGGCTGCACACCCGGCTCACCGATCTGGCGCTGCGCGGCGCCGGGCTCCAGGAGGTCCTCGCCGCCGCCGCGTCGGCCCTCGACTGCGCGCTGGAGGTGCGCGACGCCGACCAGCGCCGGATCGGCGCCGCCGGGGACCCGCCGGAGGTGGCCGAGGAGCAGGTACGGCGCGCCCTGGGCGAGTCCTACCGGGGCGAGCAGGACGGCCCGGTGCCGGTGCGGTCGGCGGCGCCGGACGGCTCCGCGTACCCGGAGCTGTGGGTCATCCCGCTGACCGCCGGGGACGAGGAACTCGCGGTACTGCTGATGCACGCGCGGTGGCCGCTGGACGACGCCGCCCGCTGGAAGGGGCAGCTGGTGGCGCAGCCGCTGGCGGTGCTGTTGCAGATGCAGCGCGGGGAGGAGGCCATCGCCAGCCCCTTCCGCGACGAGCTGTTCGAGGACCTGCTGGCGACGCCCGGGCGTCCCGTGGAGCAACTCGCGCATCGCGCGGCCCGATTAGGGCTCGCCACCCCGCGGCCGATGATGGTGCTGGTCGGCCGGCCGGAGGGTGGCAGTCTGGGCCGGGCGGCCGGCTGGGCCGCCGCGTACGCCCGCCGCACGGGCGGTCTGCGGAGCATCCGGGACGGGTGTGTCTCCCTGCTGCTGCCGCTCACCGGACAGTTCGACGACGGCGACGACGGCTGGTGCGCCCGGCGCGTCAAGGACGAGATGACGGGCGCGCTGGGGCATCCGGTCACGGTGGGCGCGAGCGGCCGCATCACCGGTCTCGGCGACGTGCGCGACGCGCACCGCGAGGCGACACGGTGCCTGGACGCGCTGCTCGCGCTGGACCGTGCGGGCAGCGCGGCGGCCGCCGGGGACCTGGGCTTCCTCGGGCTGCTGCTCTCCGACGCCCCGGACGCGACCTCGTTCGTCACCGCGACGATCGGCCCGCTCCTGGAGTACGACCGGCTGCGGCTGACGGAGCTGACCCGGACCCTGGAGGAGTACTTCGCGGCGGGCGGCAGTCCGAGCGTCGCGGCGGAGACGCTGCACGTGCACGCCAACACGGTGTACCGGCGCCTGGAGCGCGTCGCCGAGGTTCTCGGCCCCGGCTGGTCGGACCCCGACCGGGCGCTCGACCTCCAGCTGGCGCTGCGGCTGCACCGCACCCGCCGGGCCCTGCGGTCCGGTCCCGAGGTTCCCGCGCCGGACGACTTCGGCCCGGTGGTCCGCACGGCAGCCCGGCAGCCGGCCGGCGAGCGCTGAGTCCCGGCGCCGCTCAGGCGGCGCACACGGCGGGCCGCCGCGCCTGCGCCCGGTCCCCCGCCAGTTCCTGGACGGCGTACGCGCACGAGGCGAGCGTCATGTGCCGGTGCCAGCCCGCCAGCGACCGGCCCTCGTAGTCCGCGAGACCCACGGCCGCGCCGCGTGTGCGCCAGCCGCCGGCCACCCGCTCCGGGAGCCGGACCAGGGCGCCGAGCACGGCGGGCCGTTCGGCGGGCAGGTCACTGAGCCAGACCTCCTCGGGCCGGCCGACGGCGTGCCCGGCCGGCCACACCCCCACCGCGGTCGACGGTCCCAGGCCGCCCGTCGCCAGGGCGGCGGGCACGGTCGCCACTCCCCCGTCCGACGCGGAGCGCAGGCCGGCCGACCTGAACACCTGGGCCGCCGGGGCGACTTCGGCGCTGCCGGTGACCGGCCGCCGTTTCACGGCCAGCCGCACCTCGGGGCGGACGCGGACCGTCAAGGGGCAGCGCGCCCAGGGCTGCCGGGCGGGGTCGGCCACGGGCAGCACCCCCGGGTCGACGACGACGGGCCGCCGTCCGCCGGTCCAATCGGTGACCTCGGTGACCAGTTCGGCGACCGCGGCCGCGCGTCCGGCCTCGTCGCCGCCCCGCACCAGCCGCCAGCTGACCGGTACGAGGGAGCCGCCGGTGGTGAACCAGGCGCCGAAGGCCAGTTGGCCGACCAGCACCCGTCCCCGCTCGCGAGACCAGTGCCGGGTCACCCCCACGCTCCGGTCGCCGGTCTTGGGGATGGACACGGGTCCCACCACCCAGGCTCCGGCACCCTCGCCGGCCCGTGAGGTGACGGCCTGGGCCAGCGCCCGCCGTACCGGACCCCAGCGCCAGGCGCCGCCGGACACGAACCTCCGCAGCCGCTGCTCGTCCTCGGGGCCGCCCACGGCCGCGGCGATGTGCGCCACGGTCTTGCGCCCGTCGACCCCCAGCAGGCCGTCCACGTACTGGCGGGCCCGAACCCGGTGGGTCGCGCCGCTGAACCCGGTGAACAGGGAAGCGTACAGCTCGGTCATGTCCGTCATGCCTCCCGACTCTCCCCGCCGAGGACGGCCCGCACGAGGGACGCCGGTCACCCGGCTCCGGCGGCGAGGAGTGCCCGCACCACCACGACCGCTCCCACCACCACGGCTGGTCGCCCGGCCGGGGCGCGGAGGGTGGTGGCGGGACCACCACCCGGGCGGGGCCGCCCCGTCCGGCGCCGGACCCGCTAGCATCCCGCGGCATGAACGACGACGTGCGCAACATCGCCCTGGGCGTCATAGCCGCCGGCATCAGTGCCGCGCTCGGATGGCTGGCCCGTACCTATCTGTGGCGGCGCAAGCTGCGGCGCAAGCAGGTGTTCTTCGGGCTGCCGGACAACTCCGAGACGCTGTTCGTCGTCAACCGGGACCCGGGGGCGACCGAGCCGGCGGTGCACCGGTTCGACGTGTTCGCGCTGCTGGAGCTGTCCGCGCTCATCAAGGACTGCGGCGCGAACATGCAGTTGATGACACAGGACGTCTCCCACCAGGGCTTCGGCGAGCGCACCGAGTTCTGCGTGGGCGGCCCGGCCTCCAACCGGCGGATGCTGGCGCACATGTCGGCGATGCTGCCGGGCGTGCGGATGAACACCGAGAAGGAGAAGGGCCCGAACCGGGGCGCGTTCCGCATCGGTACGGAGACCTACCGGATGGAGCCCGGCACCACCGAGTACGTGCTGCTGGCCAAGGTCGCGGCGGGGCGGCAGACGCGGCCGGTGTTCCTGTTCTGCGGGCAGCGGGCGATCACCAACCAGGCGGCGACCCGCTATCTGGCCCGCAACCACGAGCGGTTGGCCCGCAAGCACGGGTCGGGCTCGTTCGTGCTGCTGCTGAAGGTGGTCAACTCCCAGGCGTACGGCCCCGATCTGGTCGAGGTGGTCGCCGATGTCACCCGGTCCGCGCAGGCCCCGTTCCCGGAGCCCGAGGAGACACCGGCCCCGGCGACGCCTGCCTCGTAGCACGCAACCCTCTTCAACTATTGTTACCCGTACGTAACTTACCGACGGGTTACTTGAGGTGAGAACCACCCCCTACTGTCGGGTCACTTCCGCACTGGCACGCGTCAGGAGTGACCATGGCCCCCGCTCGTAACCCCCTGCGCACCTGCGCCGTAGGCACCGTCTCGGCGGCGCTGGTGGCCGGCGCCGTCGTCGGGCTGGCGCCCGTGGCCCAGGCGGCTCCCGCCGTACGGTTCGTCGACATTCCCGGTGACGGGGGGACCGTACTGAAGGCGAACGTCGTCACCCCGGCCGGCACCGGCAGCCATCCGCTGCTGGTGCTGCCCACCAGCTGGGGCTTCCCGCAGGCCGAGTACCTCGCCCAGGCGCGGAAGCTCGCCGACTCCGGCTATGTGGTGCTCTCCTACAACGTGCGCGGCTTCTGGCAGTCCGGCGGCGAGATCGAGGTGGCCGGGGCGCCCGACCTGGCCGACGCCTCCAAGGTGATCGACTGGGCGCTGGCCAACACCCCCGCCGATTCCGACCGCATCGGCATGGCGGGCGTCTCCTACGGCGCCGGCATCAGCCTGCTCGCCGCCGCCCACGACAAGCGGATCAGGGCCGTGGCGGCGCTCAGCGGCTGGGCCGACCTGATCGGCTCGATCTACTCCGGGCGCACCCAGCACGTCCAGGCCGCCGCCCTGCTGGACGGCGCGGGCGCGATCACCGGGCGGCGCGGCCCCGAGCTGCGGCAGATCTTCGACCGCTTCTACGCCTCCGACCTCTCCCAGGAGCAGAACCTCATCGACTGGGGCGAGCGCCGCTCCGCCGCGACGTACCTGGACCGGCTCAACGCGAGCAAGCCCGCCGTGATGCTCGCCAACGCCTGGAGCGACTCCATCTTCCCGGCCAACCAGTACGCGAGCTTCTACGAGAAGCTGGCCGGCCCCAAGCGCCTCCAGCTGCGCCCCGGCGACCACGCGACCCCCGAGCTGACCGGCCTGTTCGGGCTGCCCAACGACGTGTGGAAGGACACCGGCCGCTGGTTCGACCACTACCTGAGGGGCGTGGACAACGGCGTCGACCGCGAGCAGCCCGTCCAGCTGGAGTCACGCACCGGGGCCGGCTACGAGGGCTACCCGGACTGGAAGTCGGTCGCCGCCACCGACCGCAAGATCGCGCTGGCGGGCAGCACCACCATCCACGCCGACGTCGACTCCGGCGCGGACGGCGGGACCGTCCTGCTCTCCGGCCTCCTGGACCAGGTCACCAAGCTGCCCCCACTGGCCTCCATCCCGCTGCTCCCGCGCCGCTGGGCGGCCGTCTGGCAGTCGGAGCGGTACGCGGCGCCCCAGCGGGTGCGCGGCACCGCCAGGCTGCACACCACGCTCACCCCGACCGCCGAGAGCGGCACCTTCGTGGCCTACCTGTACGACGTGGGCCCGCTCGGCATCGGCAAGCTGGTCACCCACGCGCCCCTGACCTGGCACGGCCGTACGCCGGGGCAGCCGTTCGGGGTGGACCTGGACCTGTTCTCCACGGCCTACGACGTCCCGGCCGGGCACCGGCTGGCCCTGGTGGCCGACACGGTCGATCCGCTCTACATCGAGCACAACCCGTCCGGCGCGCGGCTGACCTTCTCCTCGCCCGAGAACGACCCGTCGTACGTGTCGGTCCCCCTGCGCGAGCAGTGATCTCCGGCCGCCGCCGGACGAGCATGGCCCGTGTGAACCGCCGCCTTCGTCACGGCTTCGGAGCCGTGGGTGGCTCCCCACCCGGCAGCGGCGCCCCAGGGCCGGGCGCGGCGACAGCCACGGCCTCGGTCTTGGGACTGCGCTGCTCCCGGCGGGACACCCAGACGGCGAACCACGAGAGCAGCATGCACATCCCGATGTAGATCGGCGAGATCACCATCACTACGGGGATGAACGGCAAATCGTAGTCGAGGTTCGAGGCGATGAGCTTCCCGGCGTGGAGGAACTCCTCGTAGGTGATGAGGAAGCCCAGCGAGGTGTCCTTCAGCGCGACCACCAACTGGCTGATGATCGCAGGCAACATGGCGCGTACCGCCTGCGGTACGAGCACGTAGGACATGACCTGGGTTTTTCTCATGCCGAGAGCGAACGCGGCCTCACCCTGCCCCCGTTCGACCGCGTTGACACCGGAACGGAAGACCTCGGCGAGCACCGAGCCGTTGTAGAGGGCGAGCCCGGCGACGAGCGCGGGCAGCGGCTGCACCTTGAGCGCCACGAAGATGAAGAAGATCATCACCAGTACGGGCATCGCGCGGAAGAACTCCACCACGACCGTGGCCAGCCAGCGCACCGGCGCGTGGTCGGAGAGCCGTCCGGCGGCGAGCACGATGCCGAGGGCGAGGGAGAGCACGGCGGCCAGGGCGAACGCCTTGAGGGTGTTGCCGAGGCCACGCAGCAGCAGTTCCTGGATGCCCTTGTACTCGAAGGGCATCCACTTGGTGGCGGTGAACTGGCCGGTGGAGAACAGCAGATAGAGCACCCAGGCGACCAGGCCCAGCAGCACGGCGGTGGACAGCACCGCGTACAGCGCGTGCCGCCGCCGGGTGGTGGGTCCGGGGACGTCGTAGAGCGCGGTGGTCTCGGTCGTCATCGGGCCACTCCCCACTTGCGTTCCAGCAGGTTGAACAGGGCGCTGATGGCGAGCGTGATGATCAGGTAGCCGACCGCGATCCAGACGAAGGTCCAGATGATGTTGTAGCCCAGCTCGCTCAACGTCTTGTAGGTGCCCAGCAGTTCGGTGACGCTGAAGGCGCCGGCGATGGCGGAGTTCTTGGCCAGCGCGATCAGGGTGGAGCCGACGGGCGGGATCACCGAGCGGAACGCCTGCGGGAGCACGATCACGCCGAGCGTCTGCGAGAAGGTCATGCCGAGGCTGCGGGCGGCCTCCCCCTGGCCCTTCGGCACGGTGTTGATGCCGGAGCGCAGCGCCTCGCAGATGAACGCGGAGGTGTAGCAGCCGAGCGCGAGGACCGCGAACGCCTGGAAGGGCAGTACGAGTCCGAACCGGGGCAGTCCGAGCAGCACCGCGAAGAACAGCAGGGTGAGCGGGGTGTTGCGCAGTACGGTCACCCACACCGTGCCGAAGACCCGGAGCGAGGCGACCGGCGCGACCCGGAAGGACGCCATCAGAAAGCCGAGCGCGAGGGCCAGCAGCGAGGCGTAGACGGTCAGTTCGACCGTGCCGAGGAATCCCTCCCAGTACAGGGAGAGGTTGTCTGTCAGTACGTTCATGGCGTCCTCGGTCAGCTCGCCGGGTAGCGGTCGATGGGCGGCGGCTTCGGCGCGGGCACGCCGGACAGGCCGAGCGTGGCGTCGTACGCCCTCTTCCAGTCGCCGTTCTTCTCACGGGCGGCGAGGGCGGTGTCCAGGGCGAAGCGCAGGGCGTTGTCGCCCAGCGGAACACCGATGCCGTACGGCTCCTTGGAGAACGGCTTGCCGACGACCTTGAGTTCGTCGGGCGCCTTGGCCGCGTAGCCGATCAGGATGGCGTCGTCGGTGGTGACCGCGTCGACCTGGTAGGTGAGCAGGTTGTCGACACACACCGAGTAGGTGTCGTAGGCGACCAGGACGGCCTTCGGGTAGTCGTCCTTGATGCGCTGGTACGGGGTCGAACCGGCCGCCGAGCAGACGCGTTTGCCGGCGAGGTCCTCGGGCCCGTGGATGTCGTCGGTGTCCTTGCGCACCAGCAGGGACTGGCCGGCCATGTAGTAGGGGCCCGCGAAGCCGACCAGCTTCTTGCGGTTGGCGTTGATGGTGTAGGTGCCGACGTAGTAGTCGATCTGGCCGTTCTGCAGGGCCGTCTCGCGGTTGGCGGAGGCGATGGTGCGGAAGCGGACGCTGTCGCCGGGGAAGCCGAGGGAGGCGGAGAGCATCTTGGCGATCTCGATGTCGAAGCCGGAGTACCGGCCGGTCGCCGGGTCCTTCTCGCCGAGGTAGGGCTGGTCCTCCTTGGCGCCGACGACGAAGTGGCCGCGCTTCTTGGCCCGGTTCCAGGTCGGGGAGCCGGGCAGGCTGAAGTTCCGGTCCACCGCGTAGTGCGGGAGCTGCTCGGGGGCGGGGCCCTTGACGGGCGGGCTGCCGTCCTTGCCGCACGCGGCCAGCGGGGCGAGCGAGGCCAGCAGGGTGGCGAGCAGGGCGATGGCGCGGGGCGCGCGGGTGTGGCGGGACATGGGTCGCACTCCCCCGGTCAGTGCTTGAGGATCTTGGAGAGGAAGTCCTTGGCGCGCTCGCTGCGCGGGGCGGTGAAGAACTCCTCGGGGCTGCGGTCCTCCACGATCCGGCCGTCGGCCATGAAGACGACGCGGTTGGCGGCGGACCGGGCGAAGCCCATCTCATGGGTGACGACGATCATGGTCATGCCCTCGCGGGCGAGCTGCTGCATGACCTCCAGCACCTCGTTGATCATCTCGGGGTCGAGCGCGGAGGTGGGCTCGTCGAAGAGCAGCGCCTTGGGGTCCATGGCGAGGGCGCGGGCGATGGCCACCCGCTGCTGCTGGCCGCCGGAGAGCTGCGCGGGGTACTTGTCGGCGTGGGCCGACAGGCCGACCCGGTCGAGGAGTTCACGGGAGCGGCGGTCGGCGTCGGCCTTCTTGCGGCCGCGCACCTTGGTCTGCGCGAGGGAGACGTTCTCCAGCACCGTCTTGTGCGCGAAGAGGTTGAACGACTGGAAGACCATGCCCACTTCGGCCCGCAGCCGGGCCAGCGCCCGCCCCTCCTCGGGGAGCGGCTGCCCGTCGAGCGTGATGGTGCCGGACTCGATGGTCTCCAGCCGGTTGATGGCCCGGCACAGCGTCGACTTCCCCGACCCGGAGGGGCCGATGACCACGACCACCTCCCCCTTGCCGACGGTCAGGTCGATGTCCTGGAGGACATGCAGCTCCCCGAAGTGTTTGTTGACGTCACGCAGTTCGATCAACGGATCGACGGCCATCCGCAGCCCTACTCACTCTCGCCGAGTCGTAGTGGCCGAAACTATCCAGACCGCGCCGGACCGGGCGGACGACACGCACCCCGGAGCATTAGCCGTATTTACGCCCCAGTTGCATGGGAGCTGGACATACCGGGCTCAGGGTTCGGCGATCTCCGCGTAGAGCTGGGACAGTTCGGGGACGCCGCTGCCGACCCACTGCCGGCCGGGCCCCATGACCTCGACCTCCCGGCCCGAGGCGAGCCGCAGAACGGGCTCTCCGTCCCGTCTGATGCGCCAGACGGCGCCGGGCACGGTGCGCACGACCACGGTGCCGAGGTAGAGCCCGGCGTCGTTGCCCAGCCAGGGCAGCGTCTCGGGGTCGTCGCGCCAGAGCGGGACCATCTGGTCCAGGGCCTCCAGGGAGGCCGGGGTGTCGTCCAGGCGGACGCCCGCCCGGTCCGCCTGGGAACGCAGCAGTGCGCACTCGGAGAGCAGCGCGGCGATGGCCTCGGGGTCGGCCGGGAGCGCCGCGTCACCGCTCTTGCCGTGCCGGGGGCCCAGGAACGGGATCTTCATGGACCCCAGCGTGGCATCAGACGTCGAGGTCGACCACCACCGGCGCGTGATCCGACGCGCCCTTGCCCTTGCGCTCCTCGCGGTCGACGTAGGCGTCCTTGACCGCGCCGGAGAACGGGCCGTTGCCGTACACCAGGTCGATGCGCATGCCGCGGTTCTTGGGGAAGCAGAGCTGGCGGTAGTCCCAGTACGTGTAGGGGTGGTCGTACTTCAGCGGGCGGGGCACCACGTCGCTCAGGCCGGTCTCGCGCAGCGCGGCCAGGGCGGCGCGCTCGGCGGGGGTGACATGGGTGGCGCCCTCGAAGGCGGCGCGGTCGTACACGTCGTCGTCGGCCGGGGCGATGTTGTAGTCACCGAGGACGGCGAAGGGACGGCCGCCCGCCGCGTCCCCGGCGACGGCCGTCTTCAGGGCGTCCAGCCACTGGAGCTTGTACGCGTAGTGCGGGTGGTCGACCTCGCGGCCGTTGGGCACGTACACCGACCAGACGCGGACCGGGCCGCAGGTGGCCGAGACGGCGCGGGGCTCCTCGGCGCCCTCGTAGCCGGGGTCGCCGGGCAGGCCCTTGACCACGTCCTCCAGGCCGACGCGGGAGAGCACCGCCACGCCGTTCCACCGGCCGGTGGCGTGGACCGCCGACTCGTAGCCCAGCTCGCGCAGGGCCTCGACGGGGAACTGCGCCTCGGCGACCTTGGCCTCCTGGAGGCAGAGCACGTCGGTGCCGCTGCTCTCCAGCCAGGCCAGCAGCCTGGGGAGACGGGCGGTGATCGAGTTCACGTTCCAGGTGGCGATGCGCATGTTCCACAACCTACCCGCCGGGTCCGACAACCGGGCTCACAGCTCGGCCTCGCAGCTCAGGCTTCACAGCTCGGCGGAGGCCCCCGGTGCCAGGCGCAGGTGCTCGGCGTCGGCGAGGTCACCGATCTGGCGGTCGTAGATCGGGCGGGCGAGGTCGGTGAGGAGGGCGTCGTGGATGTCGTAGGCCCGGCGGGGCTCGACCTCGCGGACGTACTCGATCACCTCGGAGATCTTGTTCCACGGTGCCATCACCGGGAGCATCAGGGTCTCCACGGGCCGGTCGGGGACGGTGAGGGCGTCGCCGGGGTGGAAGACCTTGCCGCCGTCGATCAGGTAGCCGACGTTGGTGATGCGCGGGATGTCCGGGTGGATCACGGCGTGCAGTTCGCCGTGGACCTGCACGTCGAAGCCGGCGGCGGTGAAGGTGTCGCCGTGGCCGACGGTGTGCACCCGGCCGGGGAAGGCGGCGGCGAGCTGGTCCGCGACCGACTTCAGGGTCCAGATCTCCGCCTCCGGGTTCGCCTCCAGCGCGGTGCGCAGCCGCCCCTCGTCGAAGTGGTCCGGGTGCTCGTGGGTGACGAGGACGGCGTCCGCGCCGAGGGCCGCGTCCGGCTCGCTGAAGCCGCCGGGGTCGATGACGAGCGTCCGGCCGTCCTTCTCCAGGCGGACGCAGGAGTGGGACTTCTTGGTGAACTTCATGACTTCCCGTCCTGGTCGTCGGTCCGCTTTCGTCTCCATCGTCCCGCCCGTGGCACGACGCGGCCTCACTCGGCGGGCGTGGTCTCCTCGCGGATGACCCGCTGGGCCACGCGGAAGGCGCTGTTCGCCGCCGGGACACCGCAGTAGACGGCGGCCTGGAGCAGCACCTCCTTGATCTCCTGCGGGGTGAGGCCGTTGCGGAGCGCGGCGCGGGTGTGGACGGCCAGGTCCTCCAGGTGCCCGCCCGCGACCAGCGCGGTCAGGGTGACGCAGCTGCGGGACCTGCGGTCCAGGGCCGGGCGGTCCCAGACCTCGCCCCAGGCGTAGCGGGTGACCAGCTCCTCGAAGTCGCCGGAGAACTCGTCGGCCCGCGCGAGCACGCCCTCGACATGGGCGTCGCCCAGCACCTCGCGGCGGATCTTGAGCCCGGTCTCGTAGCGGTCCGGCGGCGCGACCGGCTGTGGGGGCTCGGCGGTGGCCGCGATCTCGGCGACCGGCGCGGTGCGCGGGGGCGCGGCGGGCGCGGGCACGGGGGCCGGGGCGGGGGTGGGCATGGCGACCGGCGCGGGGGCGGCCGGGGCCGGGGCCGTGACCGGCGCGGCGGCGGCCGGGAGGGCGGTCTGGCCGGTGTCGAAGGGCTGTTGCCAGGCGGTGGAGAAGTGCCGGACCAGCAGATCGGTGACGGCGGCGGGCTGCTCGACCGGCACCAGATGGGAGGCGCCGGGCACTACCGCGAGCCGGGCGTCCCGGATGCCGGCGACCAGCGTCCGGGCCTCGGCCGGGCCGGTGACCTGGTCTTCGGAGCCGACCAGCACCAGCGTGGGCACCCCGATACGGCCCAGCTCCGGGCGCACGTCGAAGGCGGCGAGCGCCTCGCAGGCGGCGATGTAGCAGCCCGGGTCGGTGGTGCGGACCATCTGCACCGCCCACTCGGTGATCGCGGGCTGCGCGGCGGCGAAGCCCCCGGTGAACCAGCGGTCGGGCGCGCTTCGCGCGATCGGGTCGAGCCCGTTCGTCCGTACGATCACGCCACGCTGACGGAACTCGTCCGGCGTGCCGAACCGGGGCGAGGCGGCGACCAGCGCGAGCGAGGCGAGCCGCTCGGGGTGGCGCAGGGCCAGCTCGATGCCGACGGCGCCGCCGAGCGCGCAGCCCGCGTAGCCGAAACGCTGCACGCCGAGGCTGTCCAGGGTGGCCAGCAGACGCGTGGCCAGCTCCGCGACCGATCCGGCGGGGTGGGCGGGGGCGCCGCCGTGGCCCGGCAGATCGAAACGCAGGACCCGCCACTGCTTGACCAGTTCCGGCACCTGGCGGTCGAACATGTGCCAGGTGGTGCCCAGTGAGGGCCCCAGGATGAGCACGGGGGCGTCTTCCGGGCCGTCGAACCGGTACTGAAGGGTGGGGGTCTTCTTCTCACTCACCGCACCACGCTAACCGCCCGGACGCCCTCGCCGGGCCGGGGGTCCCGGTGCGTGGCGCGGGGCTCCCCGGAAAGCCCGGGGAACTCTCACACGGTCTTCACGGCCGCCACAAGGCGCTCAGAGCGAGTCCGGTATGTCCAGGGTGGTGAGGGCGGAGACGGGGTCGAGGTCGGGTGCGCCGCGTGGCCACCAGTCGTCGTGGCCGGGCTCCGACTCGTACGCGTACCACAAGCCGTCCCGGCCCAGGCGGAGTTGGGCGTGGCCCGCCGGGTGGGTGAGGTGGTTGCGCCAGGGGCGGAAGGCGGGCAGGTCGGCGGCGAGCAGCAGCGGGCGGGCCCGGTCGAAGCGGCCCGCGGGCGGGTCCCAGGGCTCCTCCAGCACGGTCAGCCCCGCGAGGCCGCCCTGCCGCCAGGCGGCGACCGCGCGGGCCAGCTCGGCGGGGGTGCGGTCCACGGCGGTGGCCAGGGTGGCGTACAGGCTGCGGGTGGCGGCGGTCAGGCCGGAGCCGGGACGGGCGGCGGCGAGGCGCACCGCGTCCTGCCACAGTGTCAGCCCGCCCACCGGGTCACGCCCGGTGGTGAGCAGCGCGTGCGCGCGGGCGGCGGCGTCGGTGGCCAGCTGGTCCAGCGCGAACGGGTCGGGTCCGCCCGGCGCCGCCGGGTACGCCGGAGGCGCCTCGGGGTGCGCGGGCGCGGGCAGCGGGGCCGGGAGCGGGGGCAGCGGGCGCCCGGTGAGCGTCTCCGACGCGCGTACACCGGGCAGCGCGGCCGGGCCCCGCTCGCGTGCGGCGCGGGCCGCGCTCGCCGCGCTGCGCCGGGACAGCGCGTCCAGCAGCTCCCGCTCGCCCCGGCCCCGCAGCAGGAGCAGCACGAACGGGTCGGCGTCCAGCAGCCTGGCCGTCTGGTAGCAGAGCGCGGCCGCGTGCTTGCAGGGGCGGCCGGAGTCGGGGCAACTGCACTGCGGGATCAGGTCACCGGGGCCGGGCAGCAGGGGTACGCCCCGGTCGGCCAGGGTGTGCGGCAGCTCCTTGTCGAGCAGGGCGGCGATGTCGGCCGGGCTGTCCACCGCCGCCTCCAGGAGCCGCTCCCAGTCGTCCTCGACGAGCGTCCGCAGCCGCAGCTGCACCCGGTACGGGCGCGGTCGGCTCCCCCGCACGTACGCCAGCACCAGTCCCGGTGTCAACGTGATCGCGTCGACATGACCCGCGTCCGCGTAACCGCGCCCCCGGGCCAGCCGGTTGGCGTCCAGCGCGGTGTTCTCCAGGGCGTCGACCCACGCCTGCCCCCACCAGGTGGTGGCGAAGTCCTGCGGCTCGGGGCGCGGGGCGAACAGGGGGAAGGTGCGGCGGAGTTCGCTGTCGCGGTGGGGGGTGGCCATGGAGGAGGGGTGGTGCGGCGGGGCGGGGTGGTCGGGGGTACGGGAGGGCGCGGGCGGGGTGGGGGTGTGCTCGGCGGGGGCTTCCGGAGCGTCGGTGCGCGGCGCGGCTTCGGCCTCGGGGTCGTCGGCCAGGTCGGGCATGCGGAAGGCGGTGCTGAGGAAGTTCCGCATGTCGCGGGCGACTTGGGCGTGGGGGGAGCGGCCCTCGGCGGATGCGGCGGGTGCGGGGCGCGGGGCGGTCTTCCGGGGGCGCCGGTCGCCTCGGCCGGCCTCCCGGCGGGCGGCGCGGAGTGCCTCCCGGGCCGCGTCTCCGGGGCGGGAGCCAGCCGGGGTGGGCCGGGGGGCTGCGAGCGCGGCCGGCTCGTCGGGGTCGTCCTCCTCCGGGGCCGAGGCCGCCTCCCCGTCACGCCGAGCCGCCACAGCGGCCCGCAGCGCGGCCCGGGCCACCTCACCGGGCCGGGCGCCGGGCTCGGCAGCCGTCGGGCCGGGCCGGCCCCCGGCCTCCGGCACCTCGGCTTCCTCGCTCAGCCGGCCCCCCAGCGCGGCCCGAGCGGCGTCACCGGGCCGCTGCTCCTCCTCCCGCGCCGCCGCCGACGCGGCACCCCTCTCGACCGCTTCCGCCTCGGCGGCGTCCCGGGCCGCGTCGGGCTCAGCCGCACCGGAGCCCCCCGCCCGAGCCGCGCGCAGCGCCTCGCGGGCCTCCTCCGCCGGGGTCCGCTCCTCGGCACTCATTCCGGCCTCCGCAGGGACACGAGGTCGGTCAGTTCGCGGTCGGTCAGCTCGGTCAGGGCCGCCTCGCCGGAGCCGAGGATCGCGTCGGCCAGCGCGCGCTTGGCGGTGAGCATCTCGGCGATACGGTCCTCCACCGTGCCCTCGGTGACCAGGCGGTGGACCTGGACGGGCTGGGTCTGTCCGATGCGGTAGGCGCGGTCGGTGGCCTGTTCCTCGACGGCCGGGTTCCACCAGCGGTCGAAGTGCACGACGTGCCCCGCGCGGGTGAGGTTCAGCCCGGTGCCCGCCGCCTTGAGGGAGAGCACCAGGACCGGGATCTCGCCGGACTGGAACCGGTCCACCATCCGCTCCCGCTCGGGCACCGGAGTGCCACCGTGCAGCAGGTCGACCGGGATCGCGCGGTCGGCCAGGTGGGCGGTGATGAGCCGGGCCATGCCGACGTACTGGGTGAAGACCAGGACCGAGCCGTCCTCGGCGAGCACGGTGTCCAGCAGCTCGTCCAGCAGGGCGAGTTTGCCGGAGCGGGCGGAGAGCCGGTCGGGGTGGGCGGGCTCCTCCTTGAGGTAGAGCGCCGGGTGGTCGCAGATCTGCTTGAGGGCGCCGAGCAGCTTGAGGACCAGGCCCCGGCGGGCGATGCCGTCCGCGTCCTCGATGGCGAGCATCGACTCGCGCACCACGGCCTCGTACAGCGCGGCCTGTTCGCGGCTGAGCGGGACCGGGTGGTCGGTCTCGGTCTTGGGCGGGAGTTCGGGGACGATGCCGGGGTCGGACTTCTTGCGGCGCAGCATGAACGGCCGCACGAGCCGCGCCAGCCGCTCCACCGCCTCGGCGTCCTCACCGTTCTCCACGGCACGCGCGTGCCGGGCGCGGAAGGACTTCAGGGGGCCGAGCAGGCCGGGCGTGGTCCAGTCGAGCAAGGCCCACAGCTCGGAGAGGTTGTTCTCCACCGGGGTGCCGGTGAGCGCCACGCGCGCGGGGGTCCGGATCGTGCGCAGCGCCTTCGCGGTGGCGGAGTAGGGGTTCTTCACATGCTGGGCCTCGTCCGCCACGACCATGCCCCAGGGGTGCTCGGCGAGCTGGGCGGCGGCGGAGCGCATGGTGCCGTAGGTGGTGAGGACGAAGCCGCCGGTGAGGCCGTCGAGGGTGCGGTCGGCGCCGTGGAAGCGGCGGACCGGGACGCCGGGCGCGAAGCGGTTGATCTCTCGCTGCCAGTTGCCCAGCAGGGAGGCGGGGCAGACCACGAGGGTCGGCTCGGTGCGGGCGCGCTTGAGGTGCAGGGCGATGAGGGTGATCGTCTTGCCGAGACCCATGTCGTCGGCGAGGCAGCCGCCGAGGCCGAGGGAGGTCATCAGGTCGAGCCAGGCGAGGCCGCGCAGCTGGTAGTCGCGCAGGGTCGCGTCGAGCCCGGCGGGCGGCTCGGCCGGGGCGAGCCCCGCGGTGAGCCGGTCGCGCAGCGCCGCGAGGGCGCCGGTCGGGACGGCCTCCACGGTCTCTCCGTCGACCTCGGCGGTGCCGGTGAGGGCGACGGCGAGCGCGTCGACGGGGTCGAGCAGGCCGAGTTCGCGCTTGCGGGCCTTGCGGACCAGGACCGGGTCGACCAGGACCCAGCGGTCGCGCAGCCGGACGACCGGGCGGTGGGCCTCGGCGAGGGCGTCCATCTCGGCCTCGGTGAGCGGGTCGCCGCCGAGCGCCAGCTGCCAGCGGAAGGCGAGCAGTTCCTCGCTCTCGAAGAACCCGGTGCCGTCGGTCGCGGAGCCGGGCGCGGTGCGGACCTCGGCGGTGGCGGCGAGGTCGCTCGCGAGGTCGCGGGGCCAGTGCACGGCCACCCCGGCGGCGGCGAGCCGGCTCGCGGCCACGCCGAGCAGGTCGGTGACCTCCTCCTCGGACAGGGCGAGTACGTCGGGCACGTCCTGCTCGGCGAGCCGGTCCAGCGGCCCCCACACGCGCGCGGCGCGCCGGACGGCGAGGGCGGCGTCCACGTGCGCGCGGGGCCCGAGGGCGTCCGCGTCCCCGGCCCACACGGCCGCCGCGTCGGCGACGAGCGTGGGGTCGGCCAGGCTGTGGACCTGGACGACGGCGGCGCCGGCCGCCCGCGCCCGCTGGTCGTCGCCGGTGTCGAAGACGCTGTACCCGGACAGGTCCAGGCGCAGCGAGATCCGTACGCCCGCGTCCATGCCCGCGGCGACCTCGGCCGCCCAGTCCTGGGCGCCGGGCAGCGGCTGGGGTTGGCGGGCGGCGAAGGGGCGTCCGCTGGTATGCCGGGCGGCGGGGGTGCGGGGCAGGGTGTCCGCGACGGCGTCCAGGAAGGCGCGGACCAGGGCCTCGGGCTCGGGCAGAGTCAGCGGTCCGGGACCGGGCAGCGGGACGGCGTGGCCCTCGGGCGGCAGCGCGGCGGCCACCGCGCGCAGGTGCGCGATGTCGTCGGGCTCCAGCGGTCCGGCGCGCCAGGCGTCGTGCCCGCTCGGGGTGAGGCCGGGCAGCAGGCGGCCCCGCGCGGTCAGCCGCAGGGCGTGCAGCGCGGCGGCTCCCCAGCAGGCCGTGGCGGGATGGGCGGCCGGATCGTGCCGGGCGCGGACCAGCAGGGGCAGGGCGTCGGCGAGGGGCAGGGTGAGCGCGGGCACCTGACGGCGCCGTACACCCGTGCCGTGCGGCCGTACGACGGTCAGCTCGTCGGTGGCGTCCAGGAGGGGCTCGCCGTCGGGGTCCCAGAAGGCGACGCGGGCCTCGCGCGGGAGGGGCGCGGGCAGGAACACGCAGGCGAGGCGGGCCGGGACCGTGTTCCCGGTGTTCCCGGTGCCCGCGCGCGCTGTCGCCGTGGCCGTGCCGTCACTCACGTGTCCTGTCACCTCCCGTCCCTGTCGGATGAGCCGTCTCCGACTGTACGGGCGGGGTCTGACAACGCGTTCCTCAGCAGGTCAGGGCACCGTGCGGCTGACCACGTACACCGTCGGGTAGACCGGGTCGGACATGTTCACGACCACGTCCTGGGTGGGGGCCGGGTTCTTCTGCTTGTGGGTGTAGCCGGACCAGACGCCGGGGCCGGTGAGGTTCCAGCCGGAGACCTGGCGGTCGCGGGCGCCGATGGTGACGGCACCCTGCTTCAGCTGGTCCCGGTGGATGCCGAGGGTGCCGAGGAAGCTGTCCAGACCCGCGCCGTTGGTGCGGAACTGCACGTACAGGCGGCTGGTCTTCCAGTTGTTCGTCTCGTAGTACGCGAGCCGGTCGGCAGGGTGCGGTACGGGCACCTGGTAGAGACGGCGCTGCACCTTGGAGGGCCAGCCGGGGGTGAGGCCGGTGGCGGAGTACTTCGCTTCCTTGTCCTTGCCGCTGTCCCGGCTCTGGTTGGCGGAGATCACCAGATAGCCGGCCGGTACGCCGATGAGCAGCACGATGATCAGCAGGGTGAGGGCGCGGCGCCTGACGCGGTGCCGCGGGTCCTCCCCCGCCGGGTGCGGCGTGGCCGGGGCGGCCGCCTGGTGCGGAAGCGAGGTGGTCATGCGGTGTCCCGGTCCCGGCGGCCCTGGGTGTACCGCTCGAAGCGTTCGTAGCGCTCCACGCGGCGGCGCTTGGCGCGGCGGAAGCGGCGGGCGACCAGCCGGGCCAGGTCGGCCGCGCCGACCATGCCGGCCTCGGGGCCGAGCTGGGCGCGGGTGATGCGGGCCTCGGGGCGGTAGCCGCGGCCGGTGAGGTGGCGCTTGAAGGCGTCCCGCGCGGGGCCGATGAGCAGGTCGTCGGCCGCGCTGACCCCGCCACCGATGACGAAGCAGGACGGGTCGAGGGCGGCGGCGAGGTTGGCGATGCCGACGCCGAGCCACTGGCCGATGTCCTGGAGCAGCTCGATGCACATCGCGTCGCCCTCGCGGGCCAGCTCGGTGATCATCGGGCCGGTGATGTCGCCGATGCTGCCCTTGACGTGCTCGATGATCCCGTAGGCGACCGGGGAGTCGGCGGCGGCCAGCTCCCGCGCCTCGCGGACCAGGGCGTTGCCGGAGCTGTACTGCTCCCAGCAGCCCCGGTTGCCGCACGGGCACCGGTGTCCGCCGGGCACGACCTGCATATGGCCGAACTCGCCCGCGACGCCGAACTTGCCCCGCTTGACCTGGCCGTCCTCCAGGATGGCGCCCCCGATGCCGGTGCCGAGGGTGATCATGACGAGGTGGTCCTCGCCGCGCCCGGCGCCGAAGCGCCACTCGGCCCAGGCCGCGGTGTTGGCGTCGTTGTCCACCAGCACGGGCACGGACAGCCGGGCGGCGAGGCGGTCGCGCAGCGGCTCGTTGCGCCAGGACAGGTGGGGGGCGAACAGCACGCGGTTGCGGTCGGCGTCGACCCAGCCGGCGGCCCCGATGCCGACGGCGTGCACGTCGTGCCGGTCGGAGAGGTCGAGCACCAGCTCGGCGATGGTGTCCTCGACGACCTGGGGGCTCTTGGACTTGTCCGGGGTCTCCGCGCGGAGCTTCTCCAGGATGTTGCCGTCGGCGTCCACGACGCCCGCCATGACCTTGGTGCCGCCGATGTCGATGCCCACCGTGGGCACGCGGGGCGCGGTCAGGTGGGAGCGGCGTTCCCGGGTGCCCACCGTGCGCAGGACGGGGGCGCGGCGGGAGCCGATGGGGGCGGCGAGGTCGCGGTAGGTGCTCATCGGGCTCGATTGTGCCTCACGCTCACGCCGGGCGCGGTGCTGTCGGGGGCGGGAAGCCGCGAATCCCCCGCGGCTCCGCGCCCGTCAGCCGCGCTTCAGCTCGTGGTGCAGAGCGTCCAGGTCCGCTCCGCCCGCCATCTGCTTGGTCAGTTCGTCCAGGGTGATCTCGTCGCGTGTGTGGTTGCCCACCATGGCGCCGCGCCGCAGCAGTACGAAGCGGTCGCCGACGAGATGCGCGTGGTGCGGGTTGTGGGTGATCAGCACGACACCCAGCCCGGCATCACGTGCCGCGGCCACATATTTGAGGACCACACCGGACTGCTTGACGCCCAGTGCGGCGGTGGGCTCGTCCAGCACGAGCACCTTGGCGCCGAAGTGCACGGCACGGGCGATGGCCACGCACTGGCGCTCACCGCCGGAGAGGGTGCCGATGGGCTGGTCGACGTCGCGCAGGTCGATGCCCATGCGCAGCAGTTCCTCGCGGGTGGTGCGGCGCATCAGGTCGGTGTCCAGGCGCGCGAAGGGGCCCTTGCCCTTGCGGGGCTCGGAGCCGAGGAAGAAGTTGCGCCAGACCGGCATCAGGGAGACGACGGCGAGGTCCTGGTAGACCGTGGCGATGCCCCGGTCCAGGGCGTCGCGCGGGGAGGCGAGCCGGGTCTCCTCGCCCTCGATGAGGAGGGTGCCGCCGTCGTGCTGGTGGAGCCCCGCGATGGTCTTGATCAGGGTGGACTTGCCGGCGCCGTTGTCGCCGAGGACGCAGGTGATCTCCCCGGCGTGCACCTGGAGGGAGACGCCCTCCAGGGCGCGGACGTTGCCGTAGCGCTTGCTGACGTCGGTCAGCTCGACCAGGGGCACGCGCTCTTCGGTGTCGGTCATTTCGTGGCCTCCGCGCGCTTGCGGACCCAGGTGTTGAGCAGGGTCGCCAGGAGGAGCATGGCTCCGAGGAAGAACTTGAACCAGTCCGGGTTCCACTCGGCGAAGACGATGCCCTTGCTGGTCATGCCGAACAGCAGCGCGCCGACCGCCGAGCCGACGGCGCTGCCGTAGCCGCCGGTGATCAGGCAGCCGCCGATGACGGCCGCGATGATGTAGATCAGCTCGTTGCCGACGCCCTCGCCGGACTGGACGGTGTCGAACGAGAACAGCAGGTGCTGCCCGGACACCCAGGCGCCGAACGCGACACCCATGTAGAGGCCGATCTTGGTCTTGGCGACGGGGACGCCGACCGCGCGGGCCGCGTCCTCGTTGCCGCCGACCGCGAAGATCCAGTTGCCCACGCGGGTGCGCAGCAGCACCCAGGAGGCGAGCGCGACCAGGCCGAGCCACCACAGCACGGTGACCTTGAGGTCGACCCCGCCGAGACTGAGGGTCGAGGCGAACACGGCGTGCGCGCTCGGGAAGCCCTCCATGTCACCGATCGACTTGGTGGAGACGGTGCCGTCGATCAGCTTGGTGAAGCCCAGGTTCATGCCGGTGAGCATCAGGAAGGTGCCCAGCGTGACGATGAAGCTGGGCAGCTTGGTGCGGGTCAGCACGAACCCGTTGAACGCGCCGACGGCCAGGGTGGCCAGCAGGGACACGCCCGCGCCGACCCAGATGTTGGCCGTCATCTGGTAGCTGAACATCGAGGAGATCAGCGCGGACGACGTGACCATGACGCCGGCCGAGAGGTCGAACTCGCCGCCGATCATCAGCAGGGCCACGGGTACGGCCATGATGCCGATGGTCGAGGAGGCGTACAGCACCGTGCTGATGCTGGCCGGGCGCAGGAAGCCGTCGGCGGCGACCGCGAAGAAGACCAGGACCGCGAGGGCGCCGACGACCGAGCCCAGTTCGGGCCGGGAGAGCAGCTTGCGCAGCGGGGAGGTGTGCGTCAGCCGCTCGTCGCGGGACCGCTCGCCGCCCGGCGCCGGGCCGCCGGTCGGCCGGGTGTCGGTGGTGGTGCTCATCGGGTGCCCCGATCGGTGTACGCCGCGAGCGCGCCCGCCTGGTCCTTGGTGATGATCTGCGGGCCGGTCAGGACCGGCTTGCCGCCGCCGAGGACGTCGCCGTTGTACTTGTACAGCCACAGCAGGTCGACCGCCTCGTAGCCCTGGAGGTAGGGCTGCTGGTCGACGGCGAAGCCGAGGGTGCCGTCCTTCAGCTCGGCGGCGACCTTGGCGTTGAGGTCGAAGGTGTCGACCTCGGCCTTGCTGCCGGCGTCCTCCTTGGCCTTCACCACGGTGTCGGCGTAGGGGGCGCCCAGGGTGACGACGGCGTCCACGTCCCGGTCGGCCTGGAGCTTGGCGCCCACGGCCGACTGGACGTCGGGCATGTTGGTGCCGTTGACGTAGAGCTTGCGGACCTTGCCCTTGAAGGTCTTCTCCACGCCGTCGCAGCGCTGCTCGTGGCCGACGTTGCCCTGCTCGTGCAGGACGCACAGGGCGTTCTTGCGGCCGCGCTTGTTCAGTTCCTCGCCGACGGCCTCACCGGCGATGGTCTCGTCCTGGCCGATGTGACTGAGCGCGCCGAACGCCTTGGACTGCGCCGAGCCGGAGTTGACCGTGACCACCGGGATGCCGGCCTTGCGGGCGCGGGCCACGGCCGCCTTGAGGGCGTCGGGCTTGGCCAGGCTGACTATGATCCCGTCGACCTTCTTGTCGATCGCGGCGTCCACGAGCTGCGCCTGCTGCTGGGCCTCGTCGTCGTGCGAGTACAGGAAGTTGATGTTGTCCTTGACCGCCGCCTGCTTGGCGCCGCTCTGCACGATGTCCCAGAAGGTGTCGCCGTCTCCGGAGTGGGTGATCATCGCGATGGTCCAGCGGGGGGTGGACACCGCTGCCCTGCCCTGGGCCGTGGCGGCCTTGCGGGCGTCCTCGGCCTTCTTGCCGCCGGTGCTGCTGCAGGCGGTCAGCGAGACGCAGGCGAGCAGTGCGAACGCTCCTGCCACCGTCATGCCTACCCGGTTCTGAAACCGTGCCACGAGGCCGTGCCCCTTCTTGCCGTGTTGCCGTGTTCTGAGGTGCCGTGTTCCGAGGCGCCGTGTTCTGGCGCAAACACTTCAGTATCGAACACGCGGGACGCTCGTTACCTGTCCGGGGCAGACCTGACAGGTCATTTGTCCGGACAATGTGACGCGGCCGGGGACGGCTCAGGGGCGTACGAGGAGCTGGAACTCGAAGGAATACCGGGCCGGACGGTAGGTGTGGTCGCCCTGCTCGACCGCGCGGCCGGTGTCGTCGAACGTGACGCGCCTCATGGTGAGCAGGGGGGCGCCCTCGGCCTCGGCGAGCCGGTCGGCCTCGGCCGGGGTGGCGCCACGGGCGCCGATCGACTGGCGGGCGCTGTGCAGGGTGATGCCGGCCGCGCGCATCAGCCGGTACAGGCCGGTGGCCTCCAGCCGGGCGGTGTCGAGGTCCAGCAGGCCGAGCGGCAGATGGTTGACGAGGTACGCCATCGGCTCGCCGTGCGCGAGGCGCAGCCGCTCGACGCGGTGCACGTCGTTGCCCTCGGTGACGCCGAGCGCGGCGGCGATCTCGGCGGTGGCCGGGACGACCGTGTTGACCAGGACCTTGGTGGCGGGTCGCTGTCCGGCCGCCTCCAGGTCGTCGTAGAGGCTGCTCAGTTCCAGCGGGCGCTTGACCTGGCTGTGCACGACCTGGGTGCCGACGCCCCGGCGGCGCACCAGCAGCCCCTTGTCGACGAGGGACTGGATGGCCTGGCGGACGGTGGGACGGGACAGGCCGAGCCGCGCGGCCAGCTCGATCTCGTTGCCGAGCAGGCTGCCGGGGGTGAGGGCGCCGCGCTCGATGGCGGCCTCCAGCTGCTGGGCGAGCTGGAAGTACAGCGGCACCGGGGAGCTTCGGTCCACGCGGAGGCCGAGCGGCGCGGTGGGGTCCACATCAGGTTTCGGCACGGGCCCGAGCGTAGTCCGGTGCCCGGATGACGGGAAGTCGTGAAGTCCGGTTGTCCTGACATTTTGATTGACAGGTGCACGTTGTTCCCCCTCAATGTGTCCTCATGCGCATCGGGGTCATCGGGACAGGCCGCATCGGGGCCATCCACGCCAACACACTGAGCCGCCACCGGGAGGTCGGATCGCTGATCCTGACGGACTCCGATCCGTTACGCGCGCAGGAGCTGGCGCACCGGCTCGGTGAGACGGCGGCCCCGGGCGTGGACGAGGTCTTCCACTGGGGCGTGGACGCGGTGGTGATCACCACGGCGACGGCCGCGCACGCGGAGCTGATCGGCCGCGCGGCCCGCTCCGGGCTGCCGGTGTTCTGCGAGAAGCCCATCGCGCTCGACCTGCCCGGCACGCTGCACGCCCTCGCCGAGGTGGCGGCGGCGGGAACCGTGCTCCAGATGGGCTTCCAGCGGCGCTTCGACGCGGGGTACGTCGGCGCCCGTGAGGCGGTGCGCTCGGGCCGGCTCGGCCGGCTGCACACCGTGCGCGCCCTGACCTCCGACCAGTCCCCGCCGCCGCGCGAGTGGCTGCCGCTGTCCGGCGGGCTGTTCCGGGACACCCTGATCCACGACTTCGACATCCTGCGCTGGGTCACCGGCCGCGAGGTGACCGACGTGTACGCCACCGGCTCCGACGCCGGCCCCCCGATGTTCCGCGAGGCCGGCGACGTCGACACCGGCGCGGCCCTGCTCACCCTGGACGACGGCACGCTGGCCACGGCCACCGCGACCCGCCTCAACGGCGCAGGTTACGACGTCCGCATGGAGCTGTCCGGCGAACTCGACACGGTCGTCGTCGGGTTGGACGACCGCACCCCCATCGCCTCCACCGAACCGACCGGCCCGCCCCCGGCCGACAAGCCCTGGCCCGGCTTCCTCGAACGCTTCGGCACCGCCTACGAGTCGGAGCTCTGCGCCTTCGTCGACGTGGTCCGCGGCGAACGCCCCAACCCCTGCGACGGCCGGCAGGCGTTGCAGGCCCTGCGCATCGCGGAGGCGTGCGAGATCTCGCGGCGCGAGCGAAGGGCGGTCGCCCTGGCGGAGGTTCCGGACCGGGTGCAGTCCTCCTGCGTCTGAGCCGCCCCCGGACACACCCCCGCCCCGCGACCCCTGCAGTGGGGGGAAGAGTCGCGGGGCGGGTCGAACGGAGTGGTCAGCAGCCGTAGTTGATGAGGTTGAACGTGGCGTAGTGGTCGGAGGTGTAGTAGTCCTCCTGGGTCCGCTCACCCGTGACGATGCGGCGGGCACCGCGAGTGGACTCGCCGGGGGTCTTCACCGTGTACTCGTGGTAGTACCCGGAGGACTGGCTCGGCAGGACGCCCTCGCGGTTCTGGAAGACGACGCCGTCCTGGGAGTACGGGTACGGGCCGCCCTGGGCGATGAGGTCGAGGGTGTCGTGCGCCTGCGACGGCAGGGAGCCGTAACAGATGCTGCCGACCGAGGCGGTGGCCGCGTCCGCCGTGGTGGCGGAGACGGTTCCGCCGACGAGGAGGGCGGAGAGGAGGGCCGCCGCAGCGCCGATGCGAGTGGTGCGTGGGGGGAATCTCATGGGTTCATGATGACGCGCGTAGACGCGTCCATGTCAATGACGGAGATGTGGATTTTCCCGGCAGGTCCGATGAGTTCTCGCGGAGTTAACCTGCCCCGACAGGAGCCGTTCGGGCTCCTGTTGACATCCCGAC
Source organism: Streptomyces seoulensis (assembly GCF_004328625.1). Classification (NCBI taxonomy): domain Bacteria; kingdom Bacillati; phylum Actinomycetota; class Actinomycetes; order Kitasatosporales; family Streptomycetaceae; genus Streptomyces; species Streptomyces seoulensis. The sequence continues at coordinate 5,151,682 of NZ_CP032229.1, read as the reverse complement.
GCCCGCCTAGAAAGACCCGTACTCGGGGCGGCCGTCCAGGTCGTACGACTGGATGGAGACCCCCTTGCCGGTGACCGTGCCGCCCGCGTGCCGGAAGCGGGTGGGGACGGCACCCTCCACGAAGAGCCGGCGCCCCTCGCCCAGCACGACGGGGAAGGTCAGCAGGTGCAGGGTGTCGATCAGACCGAGGTTCACCAGCGAGCGGACCAGCGCCCCGCTGCCGTGGATCTGGACCTCGCCCTCGGTGCGCTCCTTCAGCGTCCGGACCTCCTTGGCGAGGTCGCCGGAGAGCACGGTCGTCCCGGCCCACCCGGGGTTCGCAACGGTCGCGGAGACGACGTACTTCGGCAGCGCGTTCAGCTTGGCCGCCACCGGGTTCCCGGGGTCGGTCACCTTCGGCCAGTAGCCCGCGAAGATGTCGTAGGTGTGGCGGCCGAGCAGGAAGACACCGGCCCGGCCGAAGCTCTCGCCGACGAAGCCGCCGAAGTCGTCGTCGGCGTACGGGAAGGTCCAGCCGCCCTGGCCGAAGCCGCCGCTGGTGTCCTCCTCGGGGCCGCCGGGGGCCTGGTAGACGCCGTCGAGCGAGACGAAGACGGTGGAGACGAGCTTGCCCATGAGGTGCCTTCTTCCGGGTGCGGGGTCGTGCTGTCAACGGTGCAGACCCCGCGCGGGACCGCAACTCATCGGTCCCCCCCGGCGCGCCTCAGCCGTTCAGCTCCCGGTACCGCGCGGCCAGCCGGCCCGCCCCGGCCTCGGTGAGGGAGCCGAAGAGGCGCAGCCGGGAGATCCCGCCGTCCGGATGGATGTCCACGCGCGCGTGCGTGCCGACGGCCGGGGCCGGGAGCGGGAAGCGGTGGTTGGTGTCCGGCTGGAGCCGGGTGCGCGGCAGGATCTCGGTCCACTCCCCGCTCTCACCGTCCCGCACCGACACCGACGCCCAGCCCGCGCTGTTCCCCTTCAGATACGCCGTGTCGATCTCCACCGCCCGCACCAGCGCCTGCTCGGTCAGCCGGTACGTGATCCAGTCGTGCCCCCGGTCGCGGCGGCGCCGGGTCTCCCAGCCGTCGTCCATACGCTGGGAGCGGCCCGGCCGTACGGTGTTGGCTGCCGGGGAGTAGAAGCGGTCGGAGGCGTCCTCGGCGCGGCCCCCGTTCTCCAGCGCGGCCACGTCGAAGGTGCCCAGCGTGGCCAGCCACTCCGGGTCCGGGACGATCTCGCCGTACGCGCGCAGCCGGGCGACTCCGCCGTCCGGGTGCTGCTTGAGGCGGAGGTGGGTGAAGCGCTGGGGCGCGGAGACCACGAAGCCGTTCGCCGCGTGGCCGCCGACCGGGGTGACCGGGACCAGGGTCGTCCACTTCACGTCGTCGCCGAGCAGGTCCTCGGGGGACGGGTTGCCGGGCGCCGACGTGGCCTCGACCGAGACGGCCTGCGGGTGGTTGCCCCGGAAGTGGGCGGTGTCGACGACGATTCCCCGGAGCACCCCGGGCGTGCCGAGGCGGATCAGCGCCCAGTCGTGGTCGTCGGCGCACGGCCAGGGCTCCTCGGCGCTCGGGCCGCGTCGGCGCCGGGTCTCCCAGCCGTCCATGATCTTGCCCTTGTGGCCGAAGCGGCCGGGCTCGAACTCGGCGCGGTGGGGCAGCAGCAGGTTCTCCCGGTCGGCGAAGAACTCGTCGTTCGCGGCGATCACCCCGGCCCCCAGGCGCCGGTCGGCGAGGTCGGGGTGGTGGGTGAAGGGGAAGTCGGCGGTGCGGTAGTCGGCGTAGGGGTCGCCGCCGCCGTAGGGAGCCGCGTCGCCGGTGAAGCGGGGCGGGGTGGAGGGTTGCTGCGCCGTCACGGTGATCGGGGGTCCTTTCGACAGGGGGTTGCGGGGCTCAGCCGTCACGGGTGAGCAGGCGGCCCTTCGGATCGGTGAACTCGCCCTCGCTGTAGACCCGTTGGCCTCGCAGCCAGGTGGACTTCACCACGCCGTGCAGGGTCTTTCCGGCGTACGCGGTGACCGGGTTGCGGTGGTGGAGGCGGGCCGGGTCGACGGTGAAGGTGCCCTCCGGGGCGAGGACGGCGAAGTCGGCGTCGCGGCCCGGTGCGATGGCGCCCTTCCGGTCGAGACCGGCGAGGGCGGCCGTACGGGCGGACATCCACCGGGTGACGTCGGTCAGTTGGTGCCCGCGTGCGCGGGCCTCGGTCCAGATCGCCGGGAGGCTGAGCTGGAGGCCGGAGATGCCGCCCCAGGCGGTGGCGAAGTCCGGTGTCTTGAGGTCGGCGGTGGAGGGCGAATGGTCGGTGACGACACAGTCGATCGTGCCGTCCGCGAGCGCCTGCCAGAGCAGGTCCCGGTTGGCGGCCTCGCGGATGGGCGGGCAGCACTTGAACTCGCTCGCTCCGTCCGGGACTTCCTCGGCGCTCAGGGTGAGGTAGTGCGGGCAGGTCTCCACGGTGACGCGGACTCCGTCGGCGCGTGCGGCGGCGATGAGCGGGAGGGCGGCGGCGGAGGAGAGGTGGAGGATGTGGACGCGGGCGTTCAACCTGCGTGCCTGTCGCAGAAGTCGGGCGATGGCGTCGGTCTCGGCCGCGTGCGGGCGGGAGGCGAGGAAGCCCGCGTAGGCCGGACCTGCGGGGGCGTCCGTGAGGTGGGCCGGGTCCTCGGCGTGCACGATCAGCAGCCCGTCGAACTCGGCGATCTCGCCCAGGGAGGCGCCCAGTTGGGCCTGGTCCAGATGCGGGAACTCGTCCACGCCGGACGGCGAGAGGAACGCCTTGAAGCCGAACACCCCGGCCTCGTGCAGCGGGCGCAGATCCTTGACGTTACCGGGCAGCGCGCCGCCCCAGAAGCCGACGTCGACGTGGGTCCGGCCCTGCGCCGCCTCCTTCTTGATCCGCAGATGGTCCACCGTGGTGGTCGGCGGCAGCGAGTTCAGCGGCATGTCGACGAGCGTGGTGATCCCCCCGGCCGCCGCCGCCCGGGTCGCCGTCCAGAACCCCTCCCACTCGGCCCGGCCGGGGTCATTGACGTGCACGTGCGTGTCGACCAGGCCGGGCAGCAGCGCGTCGTCCCCCAGCTCGACGGCCAGAACCCCCGCCTCGTACGGCAGGACAGCCGTGATCGTCCCGTCGGCGACGGTTACCGTCGCGGCCCGCACCCCCTCCGGGGTGACGACCCGCCTGGACCGCAGCGCCAGCTCGACGTCCTCGGACACCCGAACCCCTCTCCGCCGTTCACACCCGAGAAACGGTATTAACGCCCACGTAACGGACTTCAACGTTCTGTTGAAGGAGTCTCGTCGCCCGCTCCGCCACGAGTCAAGGGTGCCAGCCACTGGAGCCGCGGGGCCTTAGCGGACGAGGGGGTGTTCAGAGGGTTCCGCCAGGGGTGTTGTCGCACGTCATAGGGGCGGGTCGACGGACGCCGAAGGTCGCCAGATGCCCCCGCACCGGCCCACATCCCGGCATCCTGGTCCCATGACACCCGACCGAGCCCTCCGCCACCTCCAAGTCGCCGGGCTCCTGCTGGCCGCCGGAGGTGGGCGGAGGCTGGGCGGGCGGCCGAAAGCTCTGTTGCGGCATGGCGGGGTGCTGTTGGTCGAGCGGGCCGCCCGTGGTCTGCGGGAGGCCGGATGTGACCGGGTGCATGTGGTGCTCGGGGCGGGGGCCGAAGAGGTGCGGGTACACGCCGAGTTGAGCGGATGTGTGCTCGTGGACAACCCCGGCTGGGGCGAAGGGATGGGGTCCTCCCTGCGGGCCGGGCTGCACTCCCTCGGGGGTACGGATGCGCGCGCCGCTCTCGTGAGCCTCGTCGATCAGCCGGGTATCGGGCCCGAGGCGTACGCGCGGGTGCTGGACGCCTTCACCGACGAGACCGCCCTCGTGTCGGCGGCGTACGACGGCAGGCGCGGCCACCCGGTGCTCCTCGGCGCCGCCCACTGGCCGGGAGTGGTCGAGGCCGCCCGGGGTGATCAGGGGGCCCGCGCCTACCTGAAACAGCACTCCGCCGAGATCCGCCTCGTGGAATGCGGGGACGTGGCCGACCCGTACGACATCGACACCGGCGCCGACCTCGGCAGGCTGCGCCCCGGCGGGGCCCATTGAGGTTCGGCGATCAGGAAATTACGCTGCCCAGTCCGACCAGCCCGCCACGGAGGAAGTGACCGCTCATGTCCGCACCCGCGTCCCCGCCGGTCGTCGTCGACGCCGAGCCGCTCCCCCGGCAGGAGGAGGTCCTCACCGGACCGGCGCTGGACTTCCTCGCGGAGCTGCACCGCCGGTTCACCCCGCGCCGGAACGAACTCCTGGCCCGCAGGGCCGAGCGCCGCGCCGAGATCGCCCGCACCGGCACGCTGGACTTTTTGCCCGGGACGGCGGAGATCCGGGCCGACGAGTCCTGGCGGGTGGCCCCCGCGCCGCCCGCGCTGCAGGACCGCCGGGTGGAGATCACCGGGCCGACCGACCGGAAGATGACGGTCAACGCGCTCAACTCCGGTGCCCGGGTCTGGCTCGCCGACTTCGAGGACGCCTCCTCCCCCACCTGGGAGAACGTGATCCTGGGCCAGCTGAACCTGACCGACGCCTACGCCGGCCGCGCCGACTTCACCGACGCCCGCACCGGCAAGTCGTACGCGCTGCGCCCGCAGGAGGAGCTGGCGACGGTCGTGATGCGGCCGCGCGGCTGGCACCTGGACGAGCGGCACCTCAAGGGGGCCGACGGGGAGCCGATCCCCGGCGCCCTGGTCGACTTCGGCCTGTACTTCTTCCACAACGCCGCCCGCCTGCTGGAGCTGGGCAAGGGCCCGTACTTCTACCTGCCGAAGACCGAGTCCCACCTCGAAGCCCGCCTGTGGAACGACGTGTTCGTCTTCGCGCAGGACCAACTCGGCATCCCTCAGGGCTCCGTACGCGCCACCGTACTGATCGAGACGATCACGGCCGCGTACGAGATGGAGGAGATCCTCTACGAACTCCGCGACCACGCCTCCGGGTTGAACGCGGGCCGCTGGGACTACCTGTTCTCCATCGTGAAGAACTTCCGTGACGGCGGACCGGAGTTCGTGCTGCCGGACCGCAATCTGGTCACGATGACCGCGCCGTTCATGCGCGCGTACACCGAACTCCTCGTCCGCACCTGCCACAAGCGGGGCGCGCACGCGATCGGCGGGATGGCGGCGTTCATCCCGTCCCGCAAGGACGCCGAGGTCAACAAGGTGGCGTTCGAGAAGGTGCGGGCGGACAAGGACCGTGAGGCGGCCGACGGCTTCGACGGCTCCTGGGTGGCCCACCCGGACCTGGTGCCGATCGCCATGGAGTCCTTCGACAAGGTGCTCGGCGACCGCCCGCACCAGAAGGACCGGCTGCGCGAGGACGTGCGCGTGGAGGCGGCCGACCTGATCGACATCGCCTCGCTGGACGCGAAGCCGACGTACGCCGGGCTGGTCAACGCGGTGCAGGTCGGCATCCGTTACATCGAGGCGTGGCTGCGCGGGCTCGGCGCGGTGGCCATCTTCAACCTGATGGAGGACGCGGCCACCGCCGAGATCTCCCGCTCGCAGATCTGGCAGTGGATCAACGCGGGCGTCGAGTTCGAGAACGGCGAGCGCGCCACCCCCGAGCTGGCCCGCCGGCTGGCGGCGGCCGAACTGGAGGCGGTGCGGGCGGAGATCGGCGACGAGGCGTTCACGGCCGGGCACTGGCAGGAGGCGCACGACCTGCTGCTGACGGTGGCGCTGGACGAGGAGTACGCCGACTTCCTGACGCTTCCGGCCTACCGCCACCTCACCGGCTGAGCGCGCTCATTCCTCGGACTGCCCGAGCCTCTCGGACTGCCCCAGCTTCTCGGAGTGTCCGAGGGACCGCTCCGGCGTGACCCGGTCGCGTACCAGCCGCTTGACCGCCGTGGGCTCGGGAAAGCCCTGCTCACGGCGGTCCCAGACCGGCTCGCCGTCCACCCGTACGACGAAGACGCCACCGGTGCCCGGCTTGAGCGCGAGGGCCTCCAGCTCGGTCTCGAAGGTGGTGAGCAGCTCCTGCGCCAGCCAGGCCGCGCGGGGCAGCCAGCGGCACTGGGTGCAGTACTCGATCTCGACTCGGTGACTCACGACGTTCCCTTCATCCCAGGTGTACCGACCAGTCCTGTTCCGCCGCCGGGCGTCCGTGCAGGTCGGGGACGCGCTTGAGCCAGTCCGGCCGGCCCCGCTGGGACCGCTCGGCACGCGCGGCCTCCTCGGCGGCGAGTTCCGCCCGGTCGGGGAAGTCGGTGGGCAGCCACTCGGCGGAGAGCCGGGCGCGGGCCAGCAGATGGCCGACGTAGGCGGCGCGGGCCTCGTCCGGACCGGCGAAGGCGGGGTCGTCGGCGAGCCAGGCGTCGGGCACCTCGGCGAGGATGCCGCGCAGCAGCTCCTCGGTGACCTTCGGGGCCAGCTCTGCGTCGGCGGCGCGCACGTCGGGCCCGTACTGGCCGAGCGCGTGATGCCGGAAGTCGTATTTCCGGCCGGGGTTCGTTGTGTCCCAGCGGTGGTGGAAGACGAGGGCCGCGCCGTGGTCGATGAGCCACAGGCGCGGGGGCGCGACGCCGAAGGTCGGCCAGACCATGAGGTTGGAGCTGTGGACGGTGCGGTCCACGTTGGCGGTGAGCGCGTCCAGCCAGACGATCCGGCCCGCCTCCAGCGGGTCCACGGGGAAGTGCCGGGCGATCTCGGGGGTGAGGTCGCGGGCGCCCGGCAGATAGTCCATGCCCAGGTTGACCCCAGCGCTGGCGTCGTGCAGGTCGCGGACCTCCTGGTGCGGCTCGTCGGCGGCCACGGCGGGGTCGAAGTGCACGAGCACCAGCTCGGGGAAGCGCAGGCCCAGGGCGCGGGCCAGCTCCCCGACGATCACCTCGGCGACGAGCGCCTTGCGGCCCTGCGCGGAGCCGGTGAACTTCACGACATAGGTCCCCAGGTCGTCGGCTTCGACGACGGCGGGTACGGAGCCGCCGGTGCGCAAGGGCTCGATGTAGCGGGTTGCGGTCACCTCTCTCAGCACTTTCTTTGGCCACCCCTCTTTTCAACCTTGCAATCCACGGCAAGCCCTGAGGATGTCGGGGAGGGGAGATGGTCGGCCATCAGCCCTGGGGAGGATCTGGGGAGTTTCGAATGCCATGCGGATCTCCCTGCCTCCCTAGCAGTCCGTCGATTGCCGTCCGCCCCTTGCTCCCGGCCTCAGGCATGAAGTGAGCATAGTAACCGAGGGTGATTGCCGGCGAGGAGTGCTCGAGCCCGCCGAGCCACGGTCACGACAGACTCTCCCGCCTCCAGCATGATGGATGCGTAAGTGTGCCGCAGCACCTGGAAGCCGTCCTTGGGCGCTGCCTCCCATTGCCACTTCTTCGCCCCCTCGGCGTGCGGCGGGATGATCCCGGCCTTGGCCAACGCAGGCTTCCAGGTGTGGGTGTTCCACGTGTTCACGGCGATGGCGTTGCCGAACCGCGTGGTCAGCAAAAGGGAGAGCGAACTTCTCGCCTTGGCGGAGTCCGCACCCCAGACGAGGTGGATCTTGCAGGTCAGACCGCCCCGGGACCGTCCGAGTCCCTCGTCGGGGCGGTGGTGCCGGGGCGTCGTCCTTTTTTTGGGACCCGGACGGGCTTTGCGGGTGCCGGCTGCGTGCTGATGGGCCCGGCAGGACGTCAAGTCGACGCCGAGCATCGACCAGTCGGTCCCAGGCCGACGCCGACCAGCGGCGATGCCGTTCGTAGACGGTCTTCCACGAGCCGTAGCGTTCCGGCAGATCACGCCACGGGGCACTGGCCCTGACCCGGAACCAGGTGCCGTCGGCCACCGTGCGGTGGCCGTTCCTCCGGCTGCCCCGGCCACCGGAGGGTGGCAGATGCGGCCCCAAAAGCGACCACTCGCAATTCGCCAGGTCCCCCCGACCCGCGCCCGAGCCAACGAGCGACCGGCCAGAAGGTCACATGATCCGTCGAACAGAACCTAGTTGACGGCCCATCAACCTGAGCCTTCGCTGTCCCCGCAGCGCAATCCCTCGGTCTCACAGCCAGGCTGGAAGGGACTCACTGGCGCCGCCGTGCGCGCCTCCACTGCCACGAGGGCAGCAAGCAGGGGAGTCCGGAAGGCCCTGGCTTTCGCGCACCCGCAGCGCGGCGCAGACCAGGACCAAAAGCCTTACGGGCGCGTTGACGAGCAGCACCCGACCCGACTTGCAACTGCTCAGAAGTCCGGCCGCTTTCAGTCATTTGTGCGCCGCATGTATCTGCTTCAGCATCGGCGTACGCGAGTGTCGATGCCCCTATCCATCCACATTTGATGTTGATCGGCTGCTTAAAGAGGAGCGGCGGATTCCTCCCCCGCATGGATGAACGGTTCGTGGGCACCTCCCGGACGTTTGTGTGATTCCTGTGAAAGCGTCTGCGGGTCCGGTGGCCAGTGAGGCTGCTGGTTCTGTCTTCCCGTGGGGGGAATCATGCTTGAGCGTGCTTGGAGCGCGCCTTCTCGGCGTGCTCGGAGGAGATCACCGGTGGGGGCGCTGGCCGCGGTGACGGCCGCGGCACTGGCGGCGGCTGTCCTGCCGGCCACGGCGGCGGTCGCGGCGGACGGCAGGCCCGCCTCTGCGTGGGGCAAGCACGGCCCGCGCTTCACGATGCCGGTCGTGAAGGTCGGCGCGAACCGGCCGGTGAAGTCGAAGCCGTCGAAGACACCGAGCGACGCGGCGTATCTCCCGTGGCTGCGCCAACAGCACGCCCACGCGAAGGCACCCGCGTCGGCGGCACAGACGTCGGTGATGAACTTCGTCCCCGAGGGTCAGGGCGATGTCCCCTGGCACCGCTCCACCAGTTTCGCCATCACCGACGCGCTGACGGCGCGGATCGACTACTCGACCGGCAACCTGATGCTGACGGCGACCGACTTCGACATCGCCGGGGTGGGTCAGCAGCTGCGCCTGGCGCGGACGTACAACTCCCTGGACGCGCCGTACGGCCAGGTGTCCCAGCGGTGGTGGCAGCAGTACGAGCGTTACCTCTCGGTCTTCTCCAGCGAGGTGATCCTCTACGACGCCTCGGGCGCGACCGTCCGGTTCAAGAAGAACGGCGACGGCTCCTTCACCACGCCGACGGGTTACTCGCAGGACCTCAAGAAGAACACCGACGGCACCTACACGCTGAGCAAGTGGAAGTCGGGCGCCAAGGAGACCTACGACGCGAGCGGAAAGCTCACCAAGGTCACCGACCGCAATCACGGCACGCTCACGGTCACCCAGCACACCGGCGGCGGATTCAAGCTCACCGAGACCCGCTCGGGGCGCTGGATCGACCTGACCAAGGCCGGCGCCACCGTCTGGCAGGCCAAGGACAGCACCGGCCGCACCGCCTCCTACGCCGTGGATGCCGCCGGCAACCTCACCGGCACCACGGACACCGAGGGCAAGACGGTCACCTTCGGCTACGACTCGTCGAACCGGATCAGCAAGATCACCACGGCTCAGGGGCGGGTGACGGTCTTCAGCTACGACGACGTCAACCGGGTCACCTCCATGCTGCGGGCCACCGGCTTCAACGGCTCCGGCGACACCGGTCCGACCTGGACGTACTCCTACAGCGCGGCGTCGGCCACGGCCGCGGGCACCACGACGGCCAAGGACCCCGAACTCCACGCCACCGCCTACAAGCACGACGGCGACGGCCAGGTCACCGACGTCACCGACGCCCTCCAGCACAAGCGGTCCACCAAGTTCGACGCCAACCACAACATCGACACCGCCACCGACGCCATGGGCTCCGGCACCACTCCGGGCAACGTCACCGACTACGGCTTCAACTCCCGCAACAACTTGGAGACCGCGAAGACGCCCACCGGCGCCCTCACGACGAACCACTGGCAGACCATCGCCGGCGGCGACCACCCCTCCGACTCCACCAACGCCGACGGCGAGAAGACCACCTTCGGCTACGACGGCGTCGGCAACACCACCTCCGTCGCCCAGACCGGCACCGGCGGCGGCAACGTCACCTACGACTACAACCCCGCCACGGCCACCTGCGGCGGCTTCGAGGGCCAGCGCTGCTCCGCGAAGACGAAGATGACGTCGTCCAAGACCGTGACGACCGGCTTCCACTACGACGCCCAGGGCAACCTGGACCGCGTCACGCCGCCGGCCCCGCTGGACAAGACGACGTACACCTACGACGCCCTGGGCCGCACCAAGACCGTCACCGACGCCCGCGGCATCACCGTCACGTACGCCTACGACAACCGCGACCGCATCCGCACGGTGGACTCCACCAACCACGCGCAGGTGAGCTACACCTACGACGGCGACGGCAACCTCACCCAGCGCACTGACGCCACCGGCACCATCTCCTACGAGTTCGACCCGCTGCAGCGTGAGACCGTCCGCCACCTCCAGGACGGGTCCCAGACGTTGCTCGCCTACACCCCGGCGGGCAACGTCGACTACTACCAGGACCCGGCCGGCAAGACCGACTACACCTGGAACGAGGTCAACAAGCTCAAGCAGCTCACCGACCCCCAAGGCCGCAGCACCACGTACGACTACAACAACAACGACGTGCGCAAGACCACCACGTACCCCGGTGGCACGGTGCAGAAGGTCGACGTCGACAACTCCGGCCGTCCCAAGGCCATCAGGGTGACCTCCGACCAGGGCACCCTGGTCGACCTGGCCTACACCTACGGGTACGGCACCAACGGCGCCACCGACGGCAGCAAGATCCGCACCCAGACCGACAACGTCACCGGCCTGAAGCGCACTTACTCCTATGACGGCGCGGGTCACTTCTCCTACGCCAAGGAGGAGAAGGCCGGCAGCATCACCGACTCCTGGCAGTACTGCTACGACCTCGCCGGGAACCTCACCAGCCAGGGCATCGACCCCGGCTGCCCGCGCGGCACCACCTACACCTACAACGACGCCCAGGAAGTCACCGGCAAGTCCGGCAGCACCGGCACCTGGTCCTACGACCAGATCGGCAACGAGACCGCCGCCGACTCCACCAGCGACTACACCCGCACCGCCGAGACCTGGACCGACCACTCCCAGATGTCGTCGATCACGGTCAACGGCAAGGCGTACGCGGGCCAGTACGGCTCCACCGACCAGAGCGAACGCGTCAAGCTCGGCGACACCCTCTTCCACAACGGCCCTCTCGGACTGTCCGCGAAGACCACCGCCGGAACCGACATGGGCTTCAACCGGGAACCCGGGGGCACCCTCAACTCCATGACGACCGGGGGCAAGAACTACTACTACCTCACCGACGCGCTCGGCTCGGTGATTGGCCTCGCCGACATCGACGGCAACAAGGTCGACAGCTACACCTACAGCCCCCGCGGCGTCCGCATCCTGGCCCAGTCCAGCGAACCGGTGGCCCAGCCCTACCGCTTCGCCGGCAACTACCAGGACCCCACCGGCCTCTACCACCTCCAGGCCCGCTACTACGACGCCAACCTCGGCCGCTTCACCCAGCCCGACCCCTCCGGCCAGGAACAGAACCCCTACCTCTACGCCGAGGGCGACCCCGTCAACCGCATCGACCCCAGTGGGCTGTACAGCGTGACCGACGCAGTGGACGACGCCAGCGAGGTGTCCGACGCTGTCTCCAGCGGGGTGAAGGGCGACACCGACGCCCTGTGGGGACAAGCCGCCGGTCTGGCTGCCGGTATCGCCGTCGAGTCCGCGTGCCAGTTCGTAGCCGGATTCGCCGGAGCACCGACCGCCGGCGCAGGGGCAGTTGCCGTCGAGGTCGGATGTGCATACGCGAGCACGGCAGTGGGTGACTGGAACGCGAGCACCGTCGAAAGCAACCTGTAGTACGGACATACCCGTCAACCGGGTGGCCGCGTGATGCGCGGCCACCCACGACCTTCGGAAAGAGATATGGCGAGATTCTTCGAGGGCCTGTACGGGTCCGACAAGGCGATCAAGCGCAACGGCGTCATGGTGATCATCAGCACGCTGATTCTCTACGTGATTTCCGCGATCCTGTGGACCAAGGGCGGTTGGGGTGCCGCGTTCGCCCCGCTACTCGTGGCACTGGTAGTGGACGCTCTGTGCATCGCCGTATGGCTCTCCTTGCGATCGCAGCGCCGGTAGAGCACCGGCGTACGCACAGAAAGGATTTGGTCATGGAACTCGCGCATCGAGGCGTAACCCCAGGAGGCCCCCTTGGGGTCGTACTATTCCTCATTGCGGTGGCCTGCGTAGTGATCCCCATCGTCGTAGCTCGAAAGCGGCGCCAATAGCACGTCGCCCACATACTCTTCGTAGTTCCGTGACAGAGCCACCAGCCTCCTGGTGGCCTGGCTCACGGGTCGCTGACAGGCTTGCCGACCTGATGGCTCATGCAAGAGCCACCAGGTCGACGGGTCGGCGTCGACTCGACGTCCTGCCGGCCCATCAGCACGCAGCCGGCGCCCGCAAAGCCCGTCCGCGGGTCCCGGAAAAAGGACGACACCCCGGCACCACCGCCCCGACGAGGGACTCGGACGGTCCCGGGGCGGTCTGACCTGCAAGATCCACCTCGCCTGCGAAGACGCCGCATCCGGCACACGCTCCCGGAGCCGAAGGACCAGCGGTCCAACCACCGCCGCAGAGGTAGCGCAGGCGGCAGGCCCACCGGCTGCGACCGCGACCACTACCGGCGCCGCAATGAGGTCGAGCGGACCATCAACCGGCTCGAGAACTCCCGCGCAGTGGCGACTCGTTACGACAGGCGGGCCTACGTCTTCCACGGCGCGGTCGCCGCCGCTCCGATCCGGCTCTGGCTCTGGATCCGTCAGTGATCCGCCGGACAGAACCCGGGTGCCTCGCCCAGTCGCAACTTCAGTTACCCAATGTGTACCGGGCAGCGGCGATTCCGTTTATCGCCGCTGCCCGGTACGTCGACACTTCTGGGGAGTGTCCGGGCCGCCGGGGAGCGCCCGGGGAGGATCGACCGCATAAGACGGCGCGCCCATGAAAGGCGCAGAAAGAACCATCGCCACAGGTCAGCCATGGGTATTACGCATCACCGCAGCTCAGCGCCCCTAAGGGCTGTCCCGCAATTGATCTTGTGCGCTCCTGGCAGCCGGGCGCCCGTTCGATCAGTGGGCCTGGCGAAGGTTGTGCAGGTGGGCGATACCCAGGATCGCGTAGTGGACGCCGTCGCCCTTGAGCCGGCAGTCACGAAGGATCTTCCAGGTCTTCATGCGGGCGAAGACGTGCTCGACGCGGGCCCCGACCTGTTTGTGGGAGTGGTTGTGCTCATGCTTCCATCCGCACAGTTTGCCGCCGGCGGGCCGGCGATGCGGGATCACCAGGCCAGTGCCCTGGTAGCCGCCGTCGGCGATGGTCGTGGTATTGCCGACATCTGCCCTCGCACCCGAATCTGCCCACGCCTTGCAGTCGTTGCGGTTGCCCGGCACTGGTCGTCCGACCGCGACGACCAGTCGTGTGTCAGCGTCGACGACCACTTGGTGGTTGGTCGAGTACCTGTAGTTCTTGGACTGCTCGGCGATGCTGTGACCCCGAGTAGGAACCAACGTGCCGTCGACAATGAGCACGGTGTCGGGGTGGAAGCGCTGCCGCTGCTTGAGTGCCAGCAGTGGCCCAATGTGGTCGATGATGCGGTCGGCGGATGACGTGGAGATGCCGAACAGCGGGGCGAGCTGCCGCAGCGTCAGGTTGGTCCGCCAGTATGCAGCGACCAGGAGCACCCGGTCCTCCAGCGGCAGTGACCAGGGACGCCCTCGGCGAGTCCGATCGGCGCCCTCTCGGCGCAAAGCGTGACCGGCTTTCGAAAATCACCCAAACGCAGCCCAGTGAACGGGGATGTCCAGGACGGTTCCGCTGCCGTGATCACTCCAGCCACAGCAGGATCCTCTACGGAGAGGGCTGTTGCTCGTCGCGGCTCTCCGCGGTGAAGGCGTCGCGGCGAGCGAGGGTCACCGACAGAGGCAGGCCCAGGCGCTCGGCTGCACGGCGCCGGACACTCACCTGAGCTCGAGTCCGGGGCCGGAAAGAGGGAAGCGGCGAGCAGCCGCAGCCAGGGCGGTGATCGTAGGTCAGCCCCTCCGCGAGCACGGTCGCAACGACGGACCATGCCTTCGTGTCGCGTCGCCGGGGCGCGGCGAAGTCGTAGCCGGCGAAGACGAGCTGTTCACGACAGCCAGGACAGATGCGCTTCCGGATCGGCCAGGTGCTGCCTTTGAAGGAGAGTCGGCACGCGACGCACACGTAGTGCCGGAAGGCGCCGTTGAACGCGTGGTAGCACATGGTCGGACAGGGTACGCACCGTCCGTGAGCGTGCCCAACCGGATTCCTGGTGCCCGATCTGGCCAGTCGGCCGCCCAGTCAGTGCTGCCGGACCACACGAGGGGTGTGGACGCGCGAATAGCGGGACAGCCCTTACGGGCTCGTGCACGGTAGGCGGTGAGGCGTCAAGCTCCTGATCGTCAATCATGGTCGTGTGGTGGGCAACACGTCTCGTGCAGCGATCATCAGCGACCGGAGGATCACGGCCTGTCGGCCGACGTGATCGCAGAACTCGTGGCCGAGCTGGGCCCGTTGTGGCACGAACGGCATCAGGCCAGGCTGGAGTCCAGGCAGCGGAAGCGGGCCGTAGGCGCCGGCGCGAAGCACCGGTTCGTCTTCGTCGACCGGCAGTCCGCACAGAAACACAGGGACTACACAGACAGGCGCCGCCAGTAAATTTCACTGGCGGCGCCGCCCATCTGTCCCTTAAATGAAGGCTAACAAAGAGCGCGGAATACGCCAAACATTTCAACCGGCCGTACGCGCGACGACAGAGCGCCTCTCTCCATGCCATGCGGCACGAAAAGAGGCGCTCGAAATCATCCGGTCGTCAAAACCGGAGACAGGTGGCTCAGAGGCCGGCGGCGACGCCGCCCAGCGACGTCTGCAGCGGCGCGGAGACACCGGCCGCGATGCCACCGAGGTCGACGCCGCCCAGGTCCAGGCCGGTGGCCGGAGCAACGTTGAGGCCACCGATGTTGCCGATGTTCAGACCGCCGGCCACACCGTCGAGCTCCGCCTCGCCGATCTCGCGGGTCTCGATGGAGGAAGGCACGTGCTGCATATTCATGGTCCTTTTCTCAGAAAACACTTCTTGAATTCGACTCCCGTCTCCTCGCGGAGAATCCAATGGCACGGACAGGGCGCCAGCCGGGTTCTTCACTCCCGCCCGCCAATCCGTTTCGCTGAACGCGGCGCGACCTGGCAGTTCGAGCGGGCTCTCGCGGCGGGCCGGAGGCGTGTCCGTCGCCCGACGCCACCGGCGTCACGAAGTCGTGATTCCGTGAAGGTCCTCGCGCAGCGGGTTCGGCAGCGGCAGGTAGCGGGCTTCCGCGCCGTCCGCGCCGGTCCAGCGGAGCAGCAGGTTGGTCTTGCCGGGCAGGGCGGGCGCGGTGAGCAGGGCCGGTATCTCCGGGAGCGGGTGCCGGGACAGCTCGGCGCGGACGGCCGGCCAGGGGTCGAGGCCGGGGTGGGCCTCGGCGAGGGCGGCGGCGATCTCGCCGAGGTGGTTGACGAGCAGGCAGTACACCAGCCGCTCCCACCCGGCCTCCCGGCTCACGTCGGAGAGCAGCTTGGCGCCCTCGGCGTCCCGGAACAGCGCCTGTACGGGCAGGCCGGCGGCGTCGACGCCGACCAGGGTGTTCTGGAGGTGGGCCTCCAGTACGACCCCGTACTCGTCGAAGGCGCGGAGCGCGGGCGGGACCACCTGGCGCAGATACGCGGCCCACCAGGCGGCCGGATCGGTCGTGGCGGCGAGCGGGCTGCCGTCGAAGCCCTCGGCGAGCCCGGCCGCGAGCAGGGGCGTGGCGCCGGGCAGGAGGTGGCCACGCAGGCCGTCGCGGACCAGGACGGCGAGTTCCTCGTACGCGAAGGCCGCCGTGCGGTAGCCCCGGTCGCTCAGCCAGGCCGCGGGCGGTCCCATCGCGGTGAAGGCTTCGCGGGCCGCGGTGTCGGTGCGGTCGAGCTTCTCCAGGTCGTGGCGCCACAGCCGGCGGATGTCGTTCGTGATCCGCACGTCCAGGCTGAACTTGAGGAACAGGTCGCGGCCCGGCTCGTACACCGTGCGCACGGCAGCCGTGGGCCGGACGACGGACTCGGTGGTGCCGAGCCGGATCAGGCGCCGGTCGGCGAAGGCGGGGGCGAGGCCGCGGGCGAGGAGGTCGAGCTGCCAGGGGTGGGCGGGCAGCAGCCGGTAGCCGGGCGGGGCGGTACCGAGGGCGTCCAGGGCGGAGGTGTCGCCCTCGTCGACGGCCTGGTCCTCGCGGAGGCCGAGCAGCACCAGCGGGAACCGGGCGTGCGCCTCGGGCGCGTACGGCAGCCAGGCCGCGACCGGGCCGCCGCCGCGCGCCTTGGGCGCGGGGTGGTGGGGGTGGCCGGTGATCAGCGACTGCTCGGAGCGCAGATACGGGTCCTCGGGGGCGAGGGTACGGGCGCGGGCGGCGAGCAGGGCGGCCACGGTGTCGCGGCTGTCCAGCATCTCGGCGGGCAGGTCGTCGTTGGGGAGCCCGGTGTGGGCGCGCAGTTCCTCGGAGACGAGTTTGACCAGTTCGGCGTGGGTCAACGGGTGCCAGACGCCGTCCGCGCGCACCTCGGGGCCGGCCGGGCGGCGGCCGGGGCGCACCCGGAGCAGCCGGCCGGTGCCGGGCAGCCGGTACGCGGGCCGGTCCCCGTTCTCCGGGACCGGCCGGGCCACCTCGCGCAGCAGGCAGTTGAGCAGCGGCGCCGAGGCGTAGGCGTCGGCGCGCCGGGCGGCGTCGGTCGGGGGGTTGAGGTCCACGCGTTCCACTCGTTCTCGTCGTGCTGTGGCCGGTCCGGTGGGCCGACCGTGCTCTGTCAGTCTGCGGTATCCGACAATCGTGCCCTGAGCTGCCAGTCCCCGAGGAGCCGACCGTGTACCACTCCCCCACCGCCGAGGCCGAGGTCGCCGAGGAGCTGGCCGCCGTACGGCCCGCGCTGCGCGACCGCTGCACGGCCGCGCTGCCGGGAGCCCGTGCGGCGGTGCTGACCCGGCTGTGGCGGGCGCTGGCGCACGAACCGCTGCCCTGGGTCGCGTCCCGGACGCCGGGGCCGAACGGGGTGACGGTACGGCTGGCGGACGGCCGCGCGCTGCACGGCCCGCCCTCGGACCCGTACGCGACCGGCGACCGTGTCACCGAGGTGCGCCTCGACCGGGAGCGGTACGCGGACCCCGCGCGGCTGATGACGGACCTCGCGGTGCCGCACGCGGTCGCGTTCGCCGCCGAGTTGGCGAACAGCGTGGCCTCGCTGGCGCTGTCCCGGGCCGACGCGGCGGAGCCGGATGCCGAGTGGCCGGAGCGGGACTGGGAGTGGGAGCAGCGGGTGGTGGACGGGCACCCCTTCCACCCCAACTGCCGTTCCCGGCCCGGCTTCTCGGTGGCGGACCAGTTGGCGTACGGGCCTGAGCACCGGCCGGTGGTGGAGCTGGGCACGGTGGCGGTGCCGTCGGGCGAGTGTCTGGTGTCGGGCGAGTGGCCGGCCGAACTCCGTTCCGGCAAGAGCCTGTTGCTGCCGGTGCATCCCTGGCAGGCGGCGCATGTGCTGAAGCGGACCGCCGAGCCGTGGCGTCCGGCGCATCCGCTGATGTCGCTGCGCACGCTGGCGCTGCCCGGCGGACCGCATGTGAAGACCGCGCTGAGCGCCCGGCTGACCTCCTCGGTGCGGGACATCTCCGCGTACTCGGTACGGGCGTCGGCCGCGCTGTCGGTGCTGGCGGCGGAGCTGGTCGGGCGGATGGACGGGCTGCTGGAGGTCACGCACACGATCGGCGCGGCCACGGCCCACTCGCCGGATCTGGCGGTGCTGCTGCGCGAGTCGCCGGAGGCGTATCTGGCTCCGGGCGAGCGGGTGCTGCCGGTGGCCGCGCTGGCCACCACCGCGCTGCCCGGATCGCCCGGCTGGCTGACCGCGTTCACCCGGCTCGCGCTCACGGCGGGGCTCCGGCTGCTGGATCTCGGTGTGGCGCTGGAGGCGCACGGTCAGAACCTCCTGGTGGTGCTCGCGCCGGACGACACCCCGCTGCGGCTGATCTACCGCGACCTCGCCGACATCCGGGTGAGCCCGGCCCGGCTGGCCCGACACGGCATATCGGCACCCGAGTTGACGGGACGTCTGGTCACGGATGACGAACTCGCCCTGCGGCGCAAGCTGTTCGGCTCGCTGATCGGCGGCGCGCTCGCGGCGACCGCCGGTTCGGGCCCGGCGCTGGGTGCCGCGCTGCGGGCCGCGCTGCCGGATCTGCCCCGTACGCCCGACCTGGTCGCGCTGTGTGAAAATCCGCTGCCCGTCAAGGCGTTGACCTTGATGAGGCTGTCTCCGGAGACCCCGGGCGACCTGTGGACGGAGCTTCCCAGCCCGTTCGTTTTGGAGCCCGACACGAACGGTCAATAAGATCCGCCGATGATCAGAAGACAACGGCTGGCGGCGGGCGTCTGCGCCCTGCTCGCAGCCCTGGCGGCCGGGATCGCGTGTCCCGGCGGGGCCGCAGCGGACGAGACCGAGCCGCAGCCCGCTCCGAAGGTCGAACTCGTCCTGGATGTCAGCGGTTCCATGCGGACCCGGGACATCGACGGCGGGACCCGGATGGCGGCGGCCAAGCAGGCGTTCAACGAGGTGCTCGACGCGACGCCCGAGGAGGTGGAGCTGGGCATCCGCACACTCGGCGCCAACTACCGCGGCAACGACCGCAAGGAGGGCTGCAAGGACACCCAGCAGCTCTACCCGGTGGGCCCGCTGGACCGCACCGACGCGAAGACCGCCGTGGCCACCCTGGCACCGACCGGCTGGACCCCGATCGGCCCGGCGCTGCTGAAGGCGGCCGCCGACTTCGGGAACGGTGACGGCAACCGCCGGATCGTCCTGATCAGCGACGGCGAGGACACCTGCCAGCCGCTGGACCCGTGTGAGGTGGCCCGCGAGATAGCCGCCAAGGGCATCGGCCTGACCATCGACACCCTGGGCCTGGTGCCGGACGCCAAGACCCGGGACCAGCTGAGCTGCATCGCCGACGCGACCGGCGGCACGTACACCTCCGTGCAGCACAAGGAGGAACTGACGGACCGGGTCGCCCAGTTGGTCGAGCGGGCCGCCGATCCGGTGGTGACGCCGGTGGCCACCGAGGGCACCGACGCCTGTGCCGGGGCCCCCGCGCTCAAGTCCGGTCTGTACACGGACCGCGAGGAGTTCGGCAAGCAGCGCTGGTACAAGGTCGACGTCCAGCCGGGCCAGGAACTGCGTGCCTCGGTGAGCGTCGCCGACGACCGCGCGACGAACCCCGACTACGGTGTGCTGCTGCGGGCGGTGACCCAGCAGGGCCGCGAGATCGTTCGCGGCGAGGGCGCCGGAACGGGCCGTACCGACGCCATCTCCACCGGTCTGCGCTACCCCAGGCCCGAGGCCGATGACGACGACACGACCCCGGAGACGGTGTGTCTCCAGGTGACCAACTCCTTCTCGGCCGGCGCCGGCGTGAAGACCACGCCGGGTATGCCGCTGGAGCTGACGGTCGACGTGGTGGACGGACCCTCGGCCTCCTCCGACGT
The DNA here is from genome assembly GCF_004328625.1 of Streptomyces seoulensis. Lineage (NCBI taxonomy): Bacteria > Bacillati > Actinomycetota > Actinomycetes > Kitasatosporales > Streptomycetaceae > Streptomyces > Streptomyces seoulensis. Next base: position 5,132,114 of record NZ_CP032229.1, on the reverse strand, counting down.
GGCCTCCTTCGGCCTCGGCCGGGGCTGGTGGCTGCTGGCCGCGCTGGTGCTGACCGGTTTCGTCGCGGGTCTGCTGTGGGGCTGGCTGTCCCGCTGGCGGGTCGCGGTCTGGAGGACGAACTGATGCGTGCGACACGTGTGCTGAGCGCCGCCCTGCTGATGCTGGGCCTGGCCGCCGCCCCCGCCGCGGCCGACTCCTCCCCCTCCCCGAGCGCCTCGGCGGACGGCAAGGCCCCCACCCAGGCGGGC